>DATFWQ010000300.1:0-29782 GCA_035259145.1 Candidatus Dormiibacterota bacterium
TTCTCCTTCATCGAGCCGTCCGCGGCCAAGGAGTGGGTCGACGATTACTACGAGACGATCTGCTCCGAGGAGTGCGTCCCGGCCGGCTTCGCCGTCAATCCCCAGGTGGCGATCGTGACGCCGTTCATGTGCCACGAGGACGAGGGCACGGCCATCGAGAGGGGGCTCGACGGCGGGCACTTCTTCGGCTACTCGCTTGGGCACTACTACGTCTACGGCCGGCACACGCCCGGCCGCACCAACGTCTGGGAGGAATTTGAGGAGCGCCGCGCACAGTTCGGGTTCGACCGGCGCATCGCGGCCAGGGAGGGTGAAGCCCTGGCGGCACGGCTGATGGAAGAGCGGCTCGGCGCGCTCCGGGGGTCTATCGGCACTCCGGACCAGATCCGTGAGTTCCTCCGCGGCTACGAAGCCGTCGGCGTCGACCAGGTGATCTTCGTGAGCCAGGCCGGCCGCAACCGGCACGAGCACATATGCGAGTCCCTCCAGCTGTTCGCCAATGAGGTCATGCCCGAGTTCAAGGAGCGCCACGAGAGACGGGAGCGCCAGAAGATGGAGCGGCTGGCGCCGGCTATCGAGGCCGCCCTCGCCAGGCGGGCCCCCGCCCGGGACGCGTCCAGGGACTACGTGGTCGTAGCTGCAGCGGCGCCTTAGCTGCACCGACCACCAATGGGCCCATCGCCCGGCACTACGCCCTCTCCGGGGAGGTGGATTGGGCCGTCTCCCGCGCGGGGTGCCCACTTGCGGCCTCTCAAGCGCGTTTGGACGTCCCGAGCACGAGGTAATGTTGTAATCATGGCAAGCACCGATACGATCGCAGGTTGGTTCGCCGGAAGGCTCCCAGACGGCTGGTTCACGGGAGCGCCGTCGGTGACGATCGACGACAAGCAGATTCTCGTGGTGGGGACGCTCACCGAGCCCACGCTGCCGGAAGGCGCGTCGGCCGAGCTCAAGGCGGGCGCCGAGGTGGGTCGTATCAGCCGCTTCCGCGAGGCCACACGGCAGAGCCGCATCTGGATCGCGCGCGAGGCCGAGCACCGCTTTGAGCTGCCGGTCACGTGGGGCGCCACCAGCGGCGGCACCACTCAGACCTTCACCCCCGGAGGCTCCGGACGGCGCCAGAAGGGCGAGGGTGAGGGCGAGGCCAAGCAGGTTGTCATCGACGCCAGCCGTCGCTTGATGCGGCACTGGAGCCGGCACTTCGCGTTCGGGCCGGGCGCGTGGGGTCGGGGCCGCTGGCAGCCGTGGTCCGGCGACGTTCAGAGCTTCTGAGGGAACATGATCGCCACGGACCCGTTTGCCGGATCGCCGGCGCCGCCTGATGACGGCGTGGAGGAGCAGGCGCTCGACGCCTACTCCTCCACGGTCACGCGCGTGGCGGAACGCCTGCAGCACTCGGTGGCCAGCCTTCGGGTGGGCCGCCGCGACGGCCGCCGGCCGGAAGGTACAGGCTCGGCCGTCGTTCTCACCGCCAGCGGACTCCTGGTCACCTCCGCCCACGTTGTCGAGGGCGTGAACGCCGGCCGGGCGGCGTTCGCCGACGGCAGTCAATACGACCTCGAGGTGATCGGGAGCGATCCGCTCTCCGACCTCGCCCTGGTCCGGGCCCGGGGGGCGCAGCTTACAGCCGTTCAGGTTGGTGACGCAGACCGACTCCGCGTCGGCCAGCTCGTTGTCGCCGTGGGCAATCCGCTCGGCTATTCCGGCTCGGTGACGGCCGGCGTTGTCAGCGGCCTTGGACGTTCGCTGCCGACCCGCTGGGGAACGAACCAGCGAATCGTCGAGAACGTCATCCAGACCGACGCCGCCCTGAATCCAGGCAACTCAGGGGGTGCTCTGGCGGACGGGCGTGCGCGGCTGGTCGGAATCGCCACGGCCGTCGCCGGAATCGGTCTTGGCCTTGCCGTGCCCATCAACGCCACCACGCGGCGAATCCTTTCCGCGCTGGCGCGCGATGGGCGCGTACGGCGTGGCTACCTCGGCATTGCCGGCGGGACGCAGCCTCTGCCTCCAGCGGCCGCGGAGCGCCTGGGCCGAAAGGCAGCCATCGGCGTGGTGGAGGTGGTCGAAGGCAGCCCTGCCGCGCGCGCCGGTCTGCGGCCGGGCGATCTCATCGTCGCCGTCGGCGGCCAGCCTGTCAGCAGGGCGGGCGACCTTCAGGGCCACATGATCGGAGCGCCCACCGGCCAGCCGATGGAGATCGAGGTGCTGCGCGAGAGCCGGCTGCTGCGCCTGACAGCGGTGCCCGTAGAGCTCAGCTAGGAGGGGGGCCCGGGGCAGAGCAGCCGCCACTGGGGTGGGAACTGTTTCCGAAAATGGGGGCGATCCGCAGCCCGGGAAGGGCCCCACCGCCGGAAAGCGGCCCTTTCGGCCGCTCGTCCGGGCATCTGCGCCAAACTGGACAGCCGGTGGACATGGTGCGCGAACGCCTGCTTCGGGCCTGGCGTGGAGAGATCCAGGCCAGGTACGTCTATGAGGCTCTGGCGCGCCGTGAGGACGATCCGAAGAGGGCCGAAATCCTTCGCCGGATCGCGGACGCCGAGGCCACACACCGGACCCGACTGGAAGCACGCATGACGCAGCTCGGCATCCCTGTGCCTGACGCCGGGACCGTGCGGATCTCGCCGTGGCTGAAGCTGCAATCCCGGCTGGCACCAGTGGAGCGGATGCTGCTTGCCCGAGAAGCTGCCGAGGAGGACGAGGTGGTTGGGGTGTACGGCACGCCGACCGGCGACTCAGACACCGACGAGCTGTTGCGCTCGATCCGTCGTGACGAGAAGTCCCACTCGATGGCGGTCAAAGAGCTGACCGCAACCCCAACCAGCAGGGAGGCGGCCGACGTCGAGCTGACCACGGACAGCCGGCTCCGGCGCATCCTCGGCCGCGAAAAGTGGCATCGGACGGGAGGAAGCTGGGTGTCGGACGCCATCTACGGCGCCAATGACGGCCTGGCCGCGGTCTTCGGCATCGTGGCGGGGGTGTCCGGCGCGACCGGGGGCTCCAGCTTCGTCTTGACTGCCGGCCTCGCCGGCGCCGTCGCGTCAGCGTTTTCGATGGGGGTAGGAGCCTGGCTGGCTGCGCGCTCGAGGACCGAGATCGCCGCCGCCAACCTGGAGTACGAGCGCCGGGAACTGGAGGAGCACCCCGCCGAGGAGAAAGAGGAGCTGTCGCTCTTCTACCAGCTCAAGGGTCTGAGCAAGGAGGATGCGGACGAGCTGATCGAGAAGCTCTCGGCCAATCCGGACGCCATGCTGCGCACGCTTGCGGCCGAAGAGCTCGGTGGGCTCGAGCCTGGCGGCAACCCGTGGACTGCAGCCACGGCCGGATTCATCAGCACGGGCGTGGGCGCTATGGTCCCGGTGATCCCGTTCTTTTTCGTGAGCGGCATCCCGGGCATGCTCTGGGCCGGCGCGATCTCACTCGTGGCGCACTTCGCGGTGGGGGCCGCCAAATCCCTCTTCACGTTGCGGACGTGGTGGGGCTCCGGTTTCGAGATGACGGTTGCCGGCATCCTGGTCGGAGGAGCGACGTTTGCGCTCGGGTCCGTGTTCAAGGTGGCCGGACTGTAGAGAGCCCGCGCTCAGAGGCTCTGAGCCCGCTCGGCATAGAATCGAAGCCGTGCGGATCGCGTTCCCCGCCCAGCGGCTGATCCAGGCACCGGCGATCTTCTGTCCCCACAGGGCGCGATAGCGCGCCCGCCGGCGCGTGCCGCCGGCAACGTGTCCTGACAACCTCGCCGCTCAGGAGGGAACGAAATGGCAACCCTGCTCCGCCCCGATCCCACGTTCTACCCGTCGCCACGTCTGGCAAGCGAGGCGCCGGCCGAGGCGCTGGCGTACATGGTCACGTTCGACCCCACAGGCCAGGCTCCGGACGCACTGCTCACGATCGACGTCAGCGCCACATCGCCGACTTACCGGCAGGTCGTGAACCGGCTGGAGATGCCAAACCTTGGCGACGAGCTGCACCACTTCGGCTGGAACGCGTGCAGCTCGGCGCTGTGCCCGTACGCTCCGCACCCGCACGTCGAGCGCCGCTACCTCCTGGTGCCCGGCTTGAGGTCGAGCCGCATCTACGTCATCGACACCAAACCGGACCCGCGCAGCCCCAAGATCGTGAAGATCATCGAGCCGGAGGAGATAGCCAGCCGCGCCGGCTACAGCCGTCCGCACACCATTCACTGCGGGCCCGACGGCGTGTACGTCAGCGCCCTCGGCGCGCCTGACGGCGAAGGGCCGGGCGGGATCTTCATCCTCGACCACGACACTCTGGCCGTGAAGGGGCGCTTCGAGCTCGACAGGGGACCTCAGTACCTGGCCTACGACTTCTGGTGGCACCTCGGCCAGGACGTCGCCATCACCAGCGAGTGGGGGACGCCGAAGATGGTCGAGGACGGCGTCAACGGCGAGATCCTGCTGGGCGGCGGCTACGGTCACCGTCTGCACATCTGGGATCTGCCAAGGCGCAAGCACAGGCAGGCGATCGACCTCGGTGCCGAGTATCAGATGGTGCTGGAGCTGCGACCGGCCCACGACCCGACCAGGGCCTACGGTTTCGCCGGCGTGGTGACCAGTCTCAAGGACTTGAGCGCCTCGATCTGGATGTGGCACCTCGACGGTTCCGAGTGGACGGCGGACAAGGTGATAGAGATCCCGGCCGAGCCGGCGGACCCCTCGCAGCTGCCGCCGATCCTGAAGCCGTTCAACGCGGTGCCGCCGCTGGTCACCGACATCAACCTGTCGCTCGATGACCGGTGGCTCTATGTGTCCTGCTGGGGCACGGGCGAGCTGAAGCGCTACGACGTGAGCGACCCCGCGAATCCGCGCGAGACGGCGTCGGTCCGGATGGGTGGAATCGTGAGGCGGACGGCCCTGAACGGCTCGGGGCCCCTCAACGGCGGACCGCAGATGGTCGAGGTCAGCCGCGACGGGCGCAGGGTGTACCTGACCAACTCGCTCTACGGCTCCTGGGACGCCCAGTTCTACCCTGCGGGGGTCAACAGCTGGCTCGTCAAGCTGGACGCCGACGGGGCGGGCGGCCTCAAGGCGGACCCGGAATTCTTTCTCACGACTGAGCAGCGATCGCACCAGGTGCACCTCGAAGGCGGCGACGCCTCATCCGACTCTTACTGCTATCCATGACAATACCCGCTCTCTGGCCCTGGGCCACGCTGGCGCTGCTCGGCGTGTACCACGGCGTGAACCCGGGCATGGGCTGGCTGTTCGCGGTCGGCCGCGGCCTTCAAGAGGGGCGGCGCAGGGCTGTGCTGGGCGCTTTGCTGCCGATCGCCCTGGGCCATGAGCTCTCGATCGTTCTGGTGGTGATCGCGGTGGCGCTGACCCAGGCAGCGCTGCCGCCACACACGGTTCGCCTCATCGCCGCCCTGGCGCTCGTTGCCTTTGGCCTCTACACGCTGGCCCGGCCTCGCAGGCACCCACGCGGCTTCGGCATGCGGATCGGAGTGCTGGGCCTGGCGGCGTGGTCGTTCCTGATGTCGTCGGCGCACGGAGCCGGCCTGATGCTGGCGCCGGTGCTGCTGGGGTTGCCGATCTCCGACCATTACGACGATCTTCGCCAGCTTGGGCTTACCGCCGGTATCGTCGCGACCGTGCATGTCGCCGCGATGCTGACGGCGATGGGAATCGTCGCCGTCCTCGTCTACGAGAAGCTCGGATTGAGGCTGTTGCGCCGGAGCTGGTTCAACCTCGACCTGGCCTGGAGCGTGGTCCTCCTGGTCGCGGGACTGGCCACGCTGTTCAGCGTGTGAGGCGGGGCAAGGGCGCGGTCGCAATCTGCTGGATCCTGTTCTTACGGAGCGACGAGTGATATGCCCGACTATCGAAGACCGATTCGCTTCGGCTACTTCCTGATTCCGTACGCGGACCCGTCAAGGCCGCTCCACCTGGCCGAGCTGGCCGACGAGCTGGGGCTGGACTACATCGGGCTCCAGGACCACCCCTACCAATCCCGCTTCCACGACACATGGACGCTTCTGACGGCCATCGCCATGCGCACCCGGCGCATCTCGGTGTTTCCCGACGTTATCTCGCTCCCGCTGCGACCGCCCGCGATGCTCGCCAAGGCGGCCGCGTCGCTGGACTTGCTCAGCGGTGGGCGGTTCGAGCTCGGGCTGGGGGCCGGCGCCTTCTGGGATCCGATCGCGGCCATGGGCGGTCCGCGCCGGACGCCCGGCGAGTCGGTGCGAGCGCTGGAGGAAGCGATCCAGGTCATCCGGCTGATGTGGAGCGGCGAGCGCTCCATCCGCTTCCGCGGCGAGTTCTACCAGCTGGCGGGAGTCCATCCGGGGCCGGTGCCGGCCCACTCGATCGGCATCTGGCTGGGCGTCATCAGGCCGCGGGCGCTCGCACTCACCGGGCGGCTCGCCGACGGCTGGGTGCCGTCCTTCAGCTACGTGCCGCCCTCGCAGCTCCCTGCCATGCAGGCGCGAATCGATGACGCCGCACGCTCCGCGGGTCGCGAGCCCGCCGCCATCCAGCGCCTCTACAACGTCGGCGGCGTCATCGGCGGTGGCGACCCGGCATCGCCCCTGAGCGGAGCTCCCGAGCGCTGGGCAGAGTCGCTGGCGTGGTTCGCCCTGGAGCACGGGATGGATACGTTCGTGTTCGCCGAGGGCGATAACGCCGAAGACCAGCTCCGCCGCTTCGCCCTCGAGGTTGTGCCCCGGACGCGGGAACTCGTCGAGCAGGCGAGACGAGCCTCGGCACCCCGCTGATCGCGGCACCTGGCATCGCGGCCGATGACCGATGAATTCGCGTCGCCGGCGACGTTGCACTGGGCGTTGATATCGGACCGTCTGGAGGAACGATGCGATGGCCCAATCGAGTGAAGGACCGCTGGCCGTGGCAGCGCAGTTCGCGTCCGAAAGGGGGACGAGAGCACTGCTGACCTGCGCCGTGGTTGCAGGCCCGCTCTGGTGGGCTGCCGTCCTGGTGCAGATGCTCACGCGCCCCGGGTTCGACATCAGGCGTCACGCGATCAGCCTGCTCAGCCTCGGTGACGTGGGGTGGATCCAGGTCGTCAACTTCATCGTGGCCGGCACGCTCCTCGTCGCCGGGGCGCTCGGGATGCGGCGCGCGCTGAACGGTGGCCGCGGCGGGGCCTCGGGCCCGCTGCTGGTCTGCGCCTTCGGCCTGGGCCTGATCGGCGCCGGGCTTTTCGCCCCCGACCCGTTGAATGGCTTTCCGCCCGGCACGCCGAGCTCTTCCAGCCAGCTCAGCGGGCACGGTGCTCTGCACGTGCTGTTCTCCTCCGCGTCGTTCCTGTCGCTGATTGTGGTCTCGAGCGTGGTGTTCGCCCGCCGATTCGCCGCGCTTGGGCAGCGGGGCTGGACGCTGTACGCCGTGGCTGCGGGCGTGTCAGTCCTTGTGGCCTGGGCCGCGCTCGTCGTGACCGCGGCCAGCAGCAGCGTCGTCAACGTAGCGTTTCCGGCGGCGGTGGCGCTGACCTGGGCACTGATCACGGTGGTGGCGGCCCAGCTTCGGGCCGGGCGGGATTACTGAGCAGCGGCCCAGTCCAGCGCCCTGGTCACCGCCCCGTCCAGGGCCCGGACAGCGAGCTCCAGGTGCTCGGGACGGGTGTCCTCCTCCTTCGTGTGGCTCAGGCCGCGCAGGCTCTGGACGAAGATCATGGCCGTCGGCACTCCGCTCATCGCCACCTCGGAGGCGTCGTGGAGGGGACCGCTGGGCAGCCGGTGGCAGCGGCCCGCGACCTCCACGACTGCCTGCTCGCACAGGTCTACCAGTTCGGGATGAAATGGGACGGGATCGATCCGCCAGATGCGCTCCCACTCCACCTCAACCCGCTCCTCCTCGGCTATCGACTGGCCGGCAGATTGCGCCTCGGCGAGCATGGTGGCCAGCACAGCCCCGTCCAGGTGGCGCTGATCGAGCGTGATCTCGCAGGTCCCGGCCACGGCGGTGACGATCCCGGGCCTCGTCACGACCCGGCCCACCGTTCCCACGCCTCCACCGCGCTTCGCGATCTCCCGTACCTCGAGGGCGAGCCGTGCGGCGGCCGCGAACGCGTCCCGCCTGGCGTCCATCGGGGTGGAGCCGGCGTGGGCGGACTGCCCCAGGAACCGGATCAGGTGGCGTTCCACGCCAAATGTGCCCAGAACCGCACCCAGGGGTAGGCCCAGACGCTCCAGCACCGGCCCCTGCTCGATGTGCAGCTCCAGATAGGCCGCGGCGTTTGCCAGCTGACGCCGGCTGTCGCCGGCGCGATCGAGATCGACGCCGAAGGCGGCCAGCGCGTCGGGAAGGGCGATTCCGGCCGCGTCCTTCAAGCCCCTGACGTCGCCCGGCTCCAGATGCCCGGCGGCCGCACTCGAGCCGAAGAGGCTGCGTCCGAATCGAGCACCTTCTTCGTCGGCCCAGCTCACCAGCCGCACGGTGAGGGGTGGACTGCCACGCGAGGCGACGTGCCTCAACACCTCGAGGCCCGCCAGCACGTTCAGGCAGCCGTCCAGCCAGCCGCCGTCCACCACGGAGTCCAGGTGGCCTCCGATCAGCAGCGCGCGTTGGGAGTGCCCAGCCAGTGTTGCCCACTGGTTGCCGGCCTCGTCGATCTCGGTTTCCACCGGCAACCTCGAAAGCTTGTCTCGCAGCCACTCCCGAGCCTGTTGCCAGGTGTCGGTCCAGGAGACGCGCTGGGCCCCGGCCTGATTCCCGGTAAGCGCCTGCAGCTCCCGCAGCTCGCTGATCGTGCGCGTGGGATCGAACGCGGCGGTCACGTCGCCATGGGGGTTGGCGCGTTCATCCGGGCGACGCGTGCGTCAGCCCAAGTGGCACTGGTACGCGTATCCAAAGCATAATCAACGTTCAATGCCCAGAGGGATGGGGGGCGCCCGGATACTCCGGGTCTTGACCCTGGCTCGATCAGGGTCGTCGTCCTTGCGATCTCGCGAGCCGTGGCTCAGCTTCGTCCCGCCCGCTTCCGGCGGCGGCAGGAGATAGTTGTGATGGACGGGGACGCATGCAAGGCAACACCGGGTTGCACCGGCGTCATCGAGGACGGATACTGCAACGTCTGCGGACGGATCGGCGCCCGCAAGGTCGGCGACGCCATTGCTGCGCCGGCACCTGAACCCGAGGCTGACACGGCCGGACCGGTGAAAGCCGCCAGCAACGGCAGTGGAAGCGGGGCCGGTGGCGCCACGACAGCAACGGCGCGACCGGTTGGGATGACGAGCACACCGGGCACCGCCCAATCAGATCCTCCCCCGCACCCGGGGTCTCCACCAGGCCAGCCTGGCGTGGAGGCTCAGCGGCACGTGACGTCCCAGGCAGACGGTGAGGTAACCACCGGCGCCTCCGACATGTCTCCAGCAGAGCCGTCTCGGCCCAGTGGCCCGCCCACGTCCCCCTCCAGGCGAACCGCCGCGACCGGTCGGGGCAGCGTCTCTCGGAGCCGCATCGGAGCGGGACTGGTGAGCGTGCCGCCGATGCCGATGCTCGACCCTTCCGCCGCCATCATGTCGGAGCCGATAGTGGCCGAGGACAAACGCTTCTGCGGCAAGTGTGGAACGGAGGTGGGGCGCAGCAAGGACGACCGGCCGGGGCGGCTCGCGGGCTTCTGCAGCAAGTGCCGTCACCCCTACTCGTTCATTCCACCCCTCGACACCGGCGACCTTGTCGTGGGTCAGTACCGGATCTGGGGCTGCCTATCCTACGGCGGGCTGGGCTGGATCTACCTGGCTCAGGACGAGCAGGTGTCGAACCGCTGGGTGGTCCTGAAGGGCCTGCTCAATTCCAGCGATTCGGACGCGATGGAGGCGGCGCTGGCCGAGCGTCAGTTCCTCGCTCGCGTCGAGCACCCCAGCGTGGTCCGGATCTACAACTTCGTGCAGCACGCCGGCGCCGGATACATCGTGATGGAGTACGTCGGCGGTAAGACGCTGAAGCGAATCCTCCAGGAGCGGCGGCGGGCCAACGGTGCCGTGGGTGGTGCCCTCCCGGTGGAGCATGCACTGGCGTACATCCTCGGCATCCTTCCCGCCTTCGCTTATCTGCACCGACTCGGGCTCGTCTACAACGACTTCAAGCCTGACAACGTGATGCTCCACGGTGACGATGTGAAGCTCATCGACCTCGGCGCGGTGACCAGAATGGATGACCCCAGGGCCTCGGTCTTCGGCACCGACGGCTACCAGGCCCCCGAGGTGGCCAGGCTCGGCCCCTCACCTGCCTCGGATCTCTACTCGGTCGCTCGCTGCCTGGCAGTGCTCATCCTCGACTTCCGCGGCTATCAGACCAAGTACAAGTACAGCCTCCCCGAACCTGACGAGCACCCGATCCTGCACCAGCACGAGTCTCTCTATCGGTTCCTGATCAAGGGCTCGGCGACAAATCCCGACGACCGTTTTCAGACCGCCGACGAGATGGCCGACCAGCTCCTGGGCGTTCTTCGCGAGGTCGTCTCCGCGAAGGACGGCAACTCCCGGCCTGCCGCCAGCGGCCTGTTCGGCGGCGATCTGCAGGCCCTGTACGCCAACTCCCGGAGCCCGATCTCTCCCGACTGGCGCCACCTGCCGACGTTGAAGGTGAATCCGGCGGACCCCTCGGCCAACTTCGTCGTCAACGTCTCGTCGGTTGGCAGCCCCGCCGAGCAGATGGCCCTGCTCGACGACGCCATCAGGCAGGGTCACGTGACGGACACCGCCGAGACGCGGCTGGCGGCCGCCCGCGCCCTGATCTGGATGGGTCGCACCGCTGAAGCCGAAGAGCGGTTGGAGGAAGTCAACCGTGAGGACCCCTGGGACTGGCGGGTCACGTGGTATCGCGGCGTGAGCCTGTTGAGGCGAGGTCTGGCCGGCGAAGCCAAGCAAGCCTTCGAGCGGATCCACTTCGACCTGCCGGGGGAGCTCGCGCCCAAGCTGGCTGAGGCTCTGGCCGCCGAGCTTGCAGGAGACCTCCAGCGAGCGGCAGCGCTCTATGCGACGGTGGCCACCACTGATCCCAACTTCACGTCAGCATGCTTTGGGCTGGCTCGGGTCCGGGACGCCATGGGCGACCTGGCGGGCGCGGCGGCTGCCTACCGCCGGCTTCCCGAGACGTCCAGCCTGTACGTGCCGGCGCAGGTCGCCCTGACGCGGACACTGATCCGCATGGCCGAGGCGGGTCCAGCGGTTGGCGAGCTGCAGCAGGCCTCGACGGCGCTCCAGAGGCTCGACCTCGACAACCAGCAGCGGTCCTACCTGATGGTCGAGCTGCTCGAGGCAGCGCTGGCGCTCCTGGAGTCGAATGTGGTGAAGCCGGAGGCGACAGTCAAACTGGTGGGCAGGCCGTTCCAGGAAACTGAGGTGCGGCTGGGCCTGGAACGCGCGTATCGAGACCTGGCACGCACGGCCGGCGGCGACGACAAGATCCGACTGGTGGACCGGGCTAACGAGGTGCGCCCCCTGACGGCCGTTTAGATGACTGGCCACCGAATCGCCCGCCGCCGATCGGAATCAATCATCTAGTGCTCTTGGTCAAAGACAGTCTTCGGTGTCCGGATCCCGAGTGCGGCGAGTCCGTGCTGCCCGAAGACCGCTTCTGCGAGGCGTGCGGTCTCGAGCTCGCGTTGGGTTGGGCCGATCCGCCGATCGAGGTTCTGACGCCGGAGGCCGCGCCGCCGGAGCTCGCGCCGCCAGAGCTGGCGCCGCCGGAGTTTGCGCCGCCAGAGCTCCTGCCGGGCGGATTGGTGGCGCCGCAGTTCGTGCTCCCCGCGGCCGTCGGGCCGGACGACCGCAGCCACATCGAAATGTCCCTGCCCGACATGGCCGGCGTGAGCGACATCGGTCTGAGACACCAGTGCAACGAGGACGCCATGGGGCTGGCCAAGATAGGACCGCCCAGCGTGAGAGTCCTGGTCGTGTGTGACGGCGTATCAACCTCGTCGGAGCCGGCTGCCGCGGCCCAGGCGGCCGCTGACGCCGCGCTTGCGTACCTCATGCAGGCCGTCCAGAACCCCCACCTCGATCCCGAGTCCGCAATGACCCAGGCGGTGGGGGCGGCCCAGCGGGCGGTCTCAGCCGTGGAGTTTTCGGCGGACCAGGCGGACGAGCCACCCGCGACCACACTGGTGGCAGCGCTCGTGATGGACCACCAGACGACGATCGGCTGGGTCGGCGACAGCCGCGCCTACCTGGTCGGTCCCGACGACGCCTGGCAGCTGAGTCAGGACCACACCTGGGCTACGGAACAGGTAGAGATGGGCATGTTGCCGGACGACGCCATCTTTGCCGATCCCCGCGCGCACGCCCTTACCAAGTGGCTGGGCGGTGACATCGAAGGGGGCTTCGAGCCGTCCGTCGCCACTTTCGCGGTTCCCGTCAGCGGCTGCCTGGTATTGTGCACTGACGGTCTCTGGAACTACGCTCCCTCTCCGGAGCGGATGTGCGGCCTGGTGGCACAGCTTCCCGGCGACGCCACTCCGCTGGAGGTGGCGCAGGGACTGACGGAGTTCGCTCGCTCGGCGGGCGGCAGTGACAACATCACTGTTGCGGTCGCCTTTGTGTGAAGGAGCTGACACCGAGATTCTGGGACTGTAAAGGGAAATGAAGGAGGGGATACCTTGACCACGTTCAGTGCCGCGGCGCATCAGAACGTATTCCTACCCCGCGGCTCTTCGGAGGTCGATGCGATCCTGTCCGTCTCGGCCCGTGAGGGCGAGAGCAGCGACTGGAACACGGTCGCCCTGGGCGGTTCAGTCGAAGTGATCATGGTGGACTCCTCCGGCTCGATGACGTTTCCCTCAAGCAAGATCGAAGCTGCACGTACCGCCACCGGCAAGGCGATCGACCGGCTCCGAGACGGCACCTGGTTTGCCGTCATCGCCGGCTCCACTCAGGCCCGGATGATCTACCCTGAGCCGGCTCCTGGGCCCGACGGCTACTCCCGCCCGCAGCTGGCATCGGCGTCCATCTCGACCCGAGCAGCCGCGAAACAGGCCGTCGGCAAGCTCGAAGCCGGCGGCGGCACGGCCATCTCGACCTGGCTGGGACTGGCAAGGCAGGTGTTCGAGACTCGCCCCGGCGCCATCAAGCACGCCCTGCTGCTGACTGACGGCAGAAACGAGAGCGAGGAGGCCGCGAGGCTGACGGCTGAGCTGGAGCGCTGCCTGGGCGCTTTCCAGTGCGACTGCCGCGGCTTCGGCACCAACTGGGATCGGGCAGAGCTGCAGGGGATCTCCGACACGCTGCTCGGCACAACCGACATCATTCCCCACGCCTCTCAGATGGAGGCCGAGTTCGAGGCGATCATCCAGCAGGCGATGAGCAAGCGGGTCGGCTCGGTCTTCGTCTCTGTGCTCACCCCTGTGGGCGGCCACGTGAGGTTCTTCAAGCAGGTCGCGCCGGAGGTCGTGGACCTCACCGCCCTGGCGGTCTGGCAGCAGCCCGTAGGGCCGAACGGGCGGTGGGAGGTCGTGAGCATGACCGATTCAGCACGCCCCATGATCAGCCTCTATCCGACGGGAGCATGGGCCGACGGCGAGGACCGCGAATACCACGTAGGGTTGACGGTGCCGCCCCAGACGGTCGGACCAGAGTACGAGGTGCGAGCGGGCCGCATCAGTGTGCTCGTCGACGGCACCATGGTCACGCAGGTTCCGGTGAGGGCCGCCTGGTCGGACGACGTGGAGGTCACCACCCGAATCAATCCAGCCCTGGCCCACTTCACCGGCCAGGAGGATCTGGCGAGGAGCATCGCCGAGGGCCTCGCCGCAAGGCGTGCGGGTGACTACCAGACTGCGACTCAACGCCTCGGCCACGCCGCCAGCCTCGCCCATGCGGCAGGCAACCGCGAGACCACGCGGCTGCTCCTGCGCGTGGTCGAGATCGAGGACCCCGAACGGGGCACCGTCAGGTTGAAGACTGATGTGTCCAAGGAAGACGAGATGACGCTGGATACCAGGTCGAGGCGGACCGTCCGCCTGATCAGGACGTACGACTGATGGCCTTCACGTGCAGGAGAGGGCACCAATCCCTCAGCGATGACTACTGTGACGTCTGTGGGGCCAAGAACCTGAACGCCGCCCAGAGGAGCCCAAGCTGGTGGCGGCCCCCGGCCGAACCGCCCTGCCCGATGTGCGGAACGGCTCGCGAGGGCGGCGATCGCTACTGCGCCGGCTGTGCTTACGACTTCGAGACCGGGCAGGTCCTGCCCCCTAGGCCGGTCCCTCAGCTCGCTCACGCCTCGGCGACCCCTTACCCGACTCGTGCCGCCGTCGCCACCGGGCTGGTGCTGGTGCTCAGCTTCGACGCGCAGCGAGCCAACGAGCCCGGCTGCCCACCGCCGCCCGCAGATACGGCCGAGCACGTCTTCATCGTCGACCAGCCGTCCATCGTCATCGGTCGCGACGACTCCAACGGTGTCCACGTTCCGATTCCCGGGGACCCCTACGTCTCGCGGCGGCACGCAGAGATCATCGACCTCGGCGGAGCGTGGGGCATTCGCGACCTGGGCTCGACCAACGGCACCAAGCTCAACGGGCTGGCCATGGTCGGAGCCGAGGTGAAGCTGATCAAGGCGAACGACGTCGTCGAGCTCGGGTGCTTCTCAAGGATCACGGTGCGGGACCGCTCGTTCGAGGACTGACGCGATGAGCCAGGCACTGACCTTGCGGATGCCCGCAGACGACGAGGGCCTGCCGGCGAGGCCGCGGACGTCGACCCCTGTTCTGCTGCGGAGGCTGTCGCTCCTGGTCGCGGTCGCGGCCGGCATGCTCGCACTGGTCGGAACGACCGCAGTGGTGTTGACGCGGAACACAGTGGACAGCGTGGGGCACAGGACCGTTCCGGCGATCATCGACTCGCAGAAGATCCACGAGGCGCTTGCCGACGCAGACCGCTCAGCCGCCAATGATTTCCTGTCCGGCGGGGTCGAAGTTGGCGGGCCGCGCCAGCAATATCAGCGCGACATCGGCCTCGTGACAAGCGAGCTGGAGCAAGCCGCCGAGCACAACTCAGTCGGAAGCGAGGGCAGCGCTGTGCTCCAGCGAGTCAGCGCCAAGGTGACGGAGTACACAGGCCTGGTGGAGACCGCCCGGGCCTACAACCGCGTCGGCTACCCGGTCGGCGCTACGTACCTGCGCACGGCCTCGCGCCTCATGCACGACCCAAAGACCGGGATCCTGGTCGACATCGACGCGCTGGACAGGCTGAACAACCGGAATCTGGGGCGCGAAAACGGCCAGATGTGGGTCGCAGGCGGAGCCCTCGCCGGGTTTTACGTGGTCGCGCTCGGCCTGCTCGCTGTGCTGATGTACACACAGGGGTTCCTCCGTGCGAGATTTCGCCGCCGTCGCAACCCCCGCGTGATTGCGGCCACCGCCTTGCTGATCCTGCTCGCCGGCGGCCTTACCGTCCAGGCCGCCGTCACCTACCTCAACGTGGAGCAGGCGCAGCTTCAGGCATTCGGCCGCCTGCACGTGCTCTGGCAGGCACGCTCACTCGCCGTCGACGCGAACGGCAACGAGAGCCTCTCGCTGATCTCGCGAGGGGCCGGAACAGCCTTCGACGACGCGTTCAAGGCAGAAGCGAAGCAGCTCGTGGACAGGCCGTTGACCGACGCCATGATCGAGTCCGCCGCGAGTGGGGAAGTCAATTTCAACGGGCTGCTGGCCGACGAGCTGAGGGGGGCCTCGTTCCCGGGGGAGCGAGATGCAGCGGTGAAGGCGCTGCGGGCCTATCAACAGTTCCTGCAGATCGACCAGGCGGTTCGTAACAAGTCGGCAACCGACCGCGAGGGTGCGGTGACTCTGGCGCTGGGCTCGGGGCCGGGACAGCTGGGGGCCGCTTTCGCCGACATGGACACGTGGCTCGGCCAGGCGATCCGAATCGTCCAGGACCACTATGACGCAGCGATCGCGACTGCCGGCCCCAGTCTGGCCCTCGACGCCGGTATCCCGCTGTGCGCGATCGTGATCGCGGTTCTCGTCTTCTGGGGGCTGAGCCCACGCCGCGCTGAATACAGGGCCTGATGACCTTCAGGTCGACCGGGTTGCCGGTGGGGCTTGGCCTGAGCGTTCTCCTGGGCGCCTGCACCGGGCCTGTCTCGCTGCTTCAGCCGTCGACCCCCGCCTCTGCACCGTCGTCTGCGCCCTCGCCAAGCTTCGCGTCGAGCCCGGCCGCGATCACAACCTCGGTGCCCACCTGCTTCGACAACGGCAAGGGCAGCCTTCGCCCGCTAGGCCCACTGCCGGCCGCTGGGAACTTTCCCCCGGGCTCATTCATGAAGACTGTATTCGAGCGTGGCAAGCTCGTGGTCGGAGTCTCGCAGGACACGCTGCTGTTCGGCTATTTGAATCCAGCCACAAACCAGCTCGAAGGCTTCGACATCGACATTGCAAGGGAAATGAGCAAGGCGATCTTCGGGGACTACGGTCACATCGAGCTCAAGGTCACCTCAGCGGCGCAACCCATAGCCGCGCTGAAGAGCGGGTCCGTCGACATGGTGGCGCGCACGTTCACCGCCAACTGCGCCCGGTGGAAGGACATCGACTTTTCGACCGTGTACTACTCCTCGGGGCAGTCTCTGCTCGTGCTCAAGACATCTCCATACCGCAACATGCAGGACCTCACGGGCAAAAAGGTCTGTGCGGCAGCCGGTTCGACATCGATTGTTAACATCCAGAGGCAGTCGAGCAGGCCGATAGCGGTGGGGCTTCCCGACCAGAGCGACTGCCTGGTGGCGCTTCAGAGAGGCGACGTGGACGCGGTCTCGACGGACGAGGCGGTGCTCCTGGGATTGGCGGCTCAGGATCCAGGGGTCATGGTCGTCGGGGGCAGGTTCACCGACGAGCCTTATGCCCTCGGGATCAGCCAGGCGCACTCGGAATTCGTGCGCTTCGTCAACGCCGTCCTCGAGCGGATGCGCGCGGACGGGACCTGGATCGCCATCTACAACAAGTGGCTGAGCAAGTTCGGAGCCAGGGCGACACCTCCCCCCGCCGAGTACAAAGACTGATCCCCGCGCTGCCCAGGGGCGCAGTTCCCGAGGCTCCGGAGGCCCGCATTTGTAGGTTTGCGTAGTTCCAGGGTCTGGGGAGGTCCCGCATTCGTACGCTTGCGCAGTTCCCGGGTCTTGGGAGGCCCGCATTTGTGCGTTTGCGTAGTTCCCGGGTCTTGGGAGGCCCGCATTCGTACGTTTGCGTAGTTCCCGGGTCTCGGGGCCCGCATTCGTACGTTTGCGTAGTTCAGCCCACAGGCTCATCGTCGGCATCGAGTGGCCAACTAGCCTGGCGGTCTTCCCAGGCATGCGCGAGAGCGCCCTTGGGAAAGCTGCACATTGCCGGGGGCCGGACGGCCTGGTCGCGTTGGAGCGCCGGGCCAGCCAGCCGCTGGAGCGACCACCGCAAGGTCGAGCGCGCGGCGGCCCGCAACGAGCAGAGAGCCCCATTGGAGCCGGTCTGGCCGCCGCGCAGGAGGCGGTCTTCATGCTCGCCGCCAGGCACCTCCGGGCCTGCTTGAGTGTGGGCCTGACACCCGGCCAGGTCCCCTCTGTACCGCGTCCCCCGGCGCCTTCAGCACGAACACAGCCAACGTTGCTATGTGGTCGTACGTTTGCGCGTTCCCGGGGCCGGGGAGGCCCGCATTGGCACGTTTGCCCAGTCCCCGGGGCTGAGGAGGCACGCATTCGTACGTTTGTGTAGTTCCCCAGGCTTGGGATGTTCGTATTCGTACATTTGCGTAGTTCCCGGGTCTGGGTAGGCCCGCATTTGCGCGTTTGCGCAGTCCCCGGGTCTGGGTATGCCCGCATTCGTACGCTTGCGCAGTTCCCGGGTCTAGGGAGGCCCGCATTCGTACGTCTGCGCAGTTCCAGTCGCTGCGGGAGGCCCGCTCAACCCATGGACGGGTACCGGTAGTCGCGCGGCGGCACGAAGGTCTCCTTGATCGTGCGAGGCGTCACCCATCTGGCCAGGTTCCACATCGACCCGGCCTTGTCGTTTGTGCCCGAGGCTCGAGACCCCCCGAACGGCTGCTGCCCCACCACCGCCCCCGTGGGCTTGTCGTTCACGTAGAAGTTGCCGGCCGCATACCTCAGACGGTCCTGAGCCGCTCCGATCGCCAGTCTGTCGTTCGCGAACACAGCTCCTGTGAGCCCGTACGGGACCGAGCGGTCGATGAAGTCCAGCGTGGCCTCGTACTCCTGGTCGCGGTACACCATCACGGTCACTACCGGGCCGAAGAGCTCGTCCCTCAGCAGCCGCGAGCCAGGGTCCTCGGTCACCACGACCGTCGGCTGCACGAACCATCCCCGGGCAGCGTCCGTGTCTCCGCCGACCAGCACCGTGTGCTCCGGGAGAGCTGTGGCTTCAGCGATAGCCTCTCGCTGGCGCTGGAAGGAGCGCTGGTTGATGACCGCGCCCATGAAGTTGCGGAAGTCGGCCACGTCGCCCATGGTGATGCCGGCCACCTGGTCGGCCAGCTGATCCCGGACCCCGGCCCACAGGCTGTCGGGTACGAAGACGCGTGATGAGGCCGAGCACTTCTGACCCTGAAACTCGAACGAGCCCCGTACGATGGCCGTCACCAGCGCCTCGGGATCCGCGGAGCGGTGGGCGACGATGAAGTCCTTACCGCCGGTCTCACCGACCAACCGCGGGTAGTTCCGGTAGGACGCGATGTTCTCTCCTACCTGGCTCCAGATGCCTCGGAAAACAGCCGTGGAGCCCGTGAAATGCACGCCGGCCAGGTCAGGCTGGGCCAGGGCCGCCGGGACAAGCTCGGCGCCGGCACCATGGACCAGGTTGATCACCCCGTCCGGTAGTCCGGCAGCCTGGAACAGTCGCATCAGGTAGTGGGCGGAGTACGGTGCGGACTCTGACGGCTTCCAGACGACGGTACAGCCCATCAGGGCAGCGCTCGCGGGGAGATTGCCCGCGATCGAGGTGAAGTTGAATGGCGTCACCGCCAGGACGAAACCCTCCAGGGGACGGTACTCCAGGCGATTCCAGACGCCCGCCGACGACATCGGCTGCTCGTCGTATATACGCGCCGCGTAGGCGACGTTGAAGCGTAGGAAGTCGCACAGCTCGCAGGCGGCGTCGATCTCCGCCTGGTGGGCGGTCTTCGACTGGCCAAGCATCGTCGACCCGTTCACGGTGTCTCGCCAGGGCCCTGCCAGAAGATCGGCCGCCCGCAGGAACACAGCCGCCCTCTCAGTCCACGGCAGCCGCGACCAGTCGTGCCAGGCGTCGCCGGCCGCGCGGGCCGCCCTCTCCATCTCCGCCGGACCCGCCCAGTGCACGGTGCCCAGCACGTGGGCGGTGTCGTGGGGCATCACCGCCGGCACCGTGCGCCCGTCCCGCACGTCCTTGCCCCCGATGACGAGCGGCATCTCGACCTGTTCAGCCGCCATCTCGGCCAGGCGCGCTTGGAGCGCATCTCGGTGGGCGCTGCCCGGCGCATACGAGCGGACGTCCTCGTTGGCTGGGAGCGGGGGTCGAAACGCACCTTCTGTGGTCATCGGTTCTCAGTTTGCCACCGCACCGACCGCCGGATCAGCGTTCCCCTCAGGCAGCGGTATCCACCCAGACGTTCGTGCCCCAGCTGAGTCGGGGCTCGTGCACCCTCACGCGCACCATGCCGTCGCGGAACATGTCGGGAGTCAAAGGGATGGTCCCCGCCGACCCGTCAGAGCCGGTCACCGACGCCGCCGGGACGAATCTGCCCGCCGACCAGTCATAGAGCTCGACCGAGTTGGCCCACACGGAGCTGTAGGTCAGCACGAGCGGGACGCCGGATTGGGGGGCGACGATGTCGTAGACGTCTGTGAAGCCTCCCTTCTGGTCCCCCGCCGAACTGGCCAGCCACTTGCGCTGGACGTCGCGGACCGAGCTGTCGGCCTTGCCAAGTGTCAACTGCTGCTGGATCACGGCCAGGCCTGCCTGAGGTGGCGGTCGGCCGTCAACGGTCAACTGGCTGGCAAGGGGGGGCATCAACCCCACCAGCACCGCCTGGCCGGGCGCGTGCAGCGCCTGGGTCGCGACCGCCCTCAAGAGAATCGACTCGGCGGTCGGCCCTCGCAGCCCGGAGTCCGCCGCGACCAGAGGCGCGCTTGCGGCCTCCTGGCCGCCGGGAGGTAGGTAGGGAACAAGATCGGATCGGTGCAGGACCTGGCCGTCGTACGTGAAGAGCTCGAGCCGCAGCACCGGCAGCGGGCCAAGGTTGAGCACGGTCCCCTGGACCACGCCGCCCTGGATGCCGAGCTGGGGGTCCAGGCCGAGCGGCGCGTTGGTTATCTGCGAGAAAGCGACCACACGCACGCCACCGTATGTGACACCGCTCTCGTCGACGACCGGGTGCAGGCCCGGGATCACGTGCTCCGAACCGGAGGGGAGTCCGCCGAGCTGGCTGAGGCACCGGTCGCACGTCGAGCCGGTAACGCGAAAGGTCTCCAGCGTCATGGGGGCGACCAGGGAGTTGCTGCCAGGGTCGATCTGGTGATCTCCGCGCCGCAGGAAGAGGACACGGTGGTACTCGAGTACGTTCACCGCCTGCCCGGGTCCGATCCGCACCACCTGAATCTGACTGTCCTGCAGGCTGCCCTGGAGATTGGTGCCGATCAGGTAGAAGGCCCCCGTGAAGATCGCGGCTGAGAGCGGAACAGTGATCCAGAAGAGTGCCGGCCGCTTCCAGCGCCGGATCGTCAGGAGGTACCCGATGGGACCCACGATTATCACGTAGACCAGAAGCGCCAGCACCGTCAGCCAGGGCGGCGGCAGGGGCGCGTCGGCAGCCGCCGGGAGCAGAGCGGTGAAGGCGGGGTCTGGGCCCAGCATGCTCACCGCGGTGGGGGCGTTGCCGGGGAGCTGGCCGATGCCGCGGCCGAGTGCCTCGCTCCAGCCCAGTGACGCATAGGGAGATCCCGCCGTGCCGTCGCCGCTGGGATCGTAGGCGAGCTCGACGATCTTGCCCGCGCCGTACGTCAGCTCGGCGACAAGCGGGACCCCACCGTCCCCGTCCACCACCGCGCGAGCGCCCGGGGCCAGGGTCCCGGCCGCCGCCGGCGCCGTCCGCGCCTCCTGGCTCGCCCCCGCCAGGGTGACGACAGGCGTCAGGGGCAGCGTGACGGTGGTCGTCGGTCGAATCGGCAGGAGGTCTGTGGGCAGAGGTGCAATGGAACGACGCCATCCGGTGCCGCCTGCAAGCAGCAGCGTTCCCCCGAACCCGACGAAATCGCGCAGTCCCTTGACCTGCATCTGGCTGAGCGTCGCCGTGTCGAACTGGTCGATTACGACGGCTGCAAAGCCGGCGAGCCTCACGGCTCCGGTCGGGAAGCCGTGAGCCGAGTTGAACCGGGCAGCGCGGGGAGTCAAGCGGTCGAAGTGGAGGCCCTCGATGGCGTCGGCTGCCGCTTCCACGTCGCTCAACACGGCAACAGGAATCGTGGCTCCCAGCGTGACACCTACAAAATCCAGCTGGCGATTACCCATCACAGCTTCAACGGCCGTGAAGAAGCTCGGGGCAAGGATGGCCACGGTGACGGATTTCCGGCTCGGGACGGACAGGTGAACCCGATACGCCGACTGTCCAGCCACTGTGGGAGCGGTGGGGATCTGCTTCGTGCCTCCAAACGCCGGCACTGATGGGCCGGCGGCCGCCTGCTGGTCGCGGTCCTCAGGCTGATCGATGAGCAGGACGTCGCCGTCGAAGTCGCCGTCGGCGAGGTTCTTGACCGTGACGAGGTAGCGGACCCAGGTCCCGGTCCCGGTTGCAGTCGCCGAAAGCGCGACCTGGGGAGTGGCGTCAGGTGCGGCGCCACCTGCCCGCGATGGCGCGATCACCAGGTACCACAAGACGGTCGCCAACACGACCAGGATCGCAGCCCCCCCGAGGAGTTGGCGAGAACTCATGAAACCCCTACCTGAACCCTACAACTGTGGGGTCCTTCGCTCCCGCCATGTCTGCTGTGCTGCTCAGTTTTCGCCGGGCTCCAGCCAGGTCGTGTCGCCTATGGAGACGGCTACATGGGCCATTGGACCTCCTGGGCCGGCACCGTGACAGTGCACCTCGCCGGGTGCGGTGGACACCGTGTCGCCAGTACGAATGCGCTGTGCAGGCTCACCGTGGAGCTGCACGAAGCCCTCGCCCTCAACGACGTGGAGAACCTGACCACCGCCGTGACGGTGCCAGTGGTTGCGAGTACCGGGCTCGAAGCGGACCACGCTCACCCGGACGGGGTGCGGGTCGAGCGTAACGTGCAGGGGGTGAGAGCTCGCAGGCCCGGTGAAGTGAGCCGGGTCCATGGGCTCGCCGTCAAGGGCCTCAGTTTGTGTGGTGACCTTCACGGCGTGATCGTAAGAGCCGCCGGCGTCTGCTGCCTGCATGAGATCCAGCGGCCCCCCAGGCCCCAAATGGGCCAACCGCCGGCAGACGACCCTCTCAGAGATACTCCAAAGGGCCATCCTCCGCCGGGTGGCCCACTTTCGCTACAGTTGGCGACCAATTCTGGCTCCCCGGCGCTCACCGCCGACCGCCCCTGCGCTCTGAAGGCCCAGAACGGGGGGCCATGATCCATATGATGCTGGCTATGCCCGTGATCGGCGTTTCACAAAGACGGCTCGAGGGCGGCGCCAAGGTGACCGGCACCGCTCGCTTTACCGCTGACCTGAAGCTGCCCGGGCTTGCGCACGCCCGGCTGCTCCTCAGCCCGCACGCCGCGGCCCGGATCGCACGTGTCGATCTGGAACGGGCCTGGCGCGCACCCGGTGTCCTCGCCGCGGTCAGCGGCGCCGACCTGCCCGGACTCGACCTGGCGGGCCCCGAGCAGCCACTCGCCCGCCAGCGCGTCTTCTTCGCCGGCCAGCCCGTCGTAGCGGTCGTGGCCGAAACGGAGGCCGAGGCGGCGGACGCGATCGAGCTGGTGGAAGTCGAGTACGAGCCGCTGCCCAGCGCCGTCGACCCGCTGGAGGCCATCGCCGTGAGCGCGCCCACAGTCCTCGATCAGGGCGGCGTCGGCCTTGACGACGCAGGCGCCCACGGCGTGACCGGCGGCGGCGAGGCAGCTGCCGAGCGTCCTCCCAACGTCACCGCCCAGGTCCGCTTTGCCGAAGGCGACGTCACGGCGGCGCTGCTTGACAGCTCGGTGGTCGTACAGCACCGCTATGTGATCCCCGCGGTCCACCAGGGCTTCATCGAGACCCACCAGGCCATCGCCAGGCCCGAGCCGGACGGCAGCCTCACGATCTGGACGCCGACGCAGGGCATTTTCCTGACCCGGACGACCGTCGCGCGGCAGCTCGGTGAACCGGTCAGCCGCATCCGGGTGGTGCCGATGACAGTCGGAGGAGGCTTCGGCGGTAAAGTCTGCCTTATCGAGCCGCTAGTGGCCCTGCTGGCACGCCTCGTCGAACGACCGGTGGAGCTTACGCTCACCCGGGGCGAGGAGTTCGCGATGGGTCGGGGCGGCCCGGGTGCGGTCATCGACCTCGAGCTGGGCGCCGACCGCGAGGGGGTCCTGACAGGCCTGAGGGCTCGCGTGGTCTTCGACAACGGGGCGGGGCCCGGAGGCATCGGCGGCCTGGCCGGCCTCTTCCTGGCCGGAACATACCGGCTGAAGGCCTATGAGGTCACGGCGCTGGATGCAGCCACCAACAAGACACCAGTCGCGGCCTACCGGGCGCCGGGCGCACCGCACTGCTACTTCGCTCTCGAGTCGGCAATGGACGAGCTGGCGGACCGGCTCGGCCAGGACCGGATTGACCTTCGCCTTCGCAATGCCGTCCGGGAAGGCGACAGGCGTCCCGACGGCCAGCACTGGCCAAGAATCGGCCTGATGGACTGTCTCGAGGCAGCGCGACATCACCCGCTGTACACAGAACCCGTCGCTCAGCATGAAGGCGTGGGTCTCGCCGTCGGCGGTTGGGGGGGCGGTAGGGAACCCGCAGCCGCAGGCTGCCGCGTGGAGCCGGATGGCAGCCTGCTCCTGCATCTGGGCTCGGTGGACATCAGCGGCACCGACACCACGCTGGCGATGATCGCCGCCGAGACGTTTGGCGTAGCCCTGGAGCGGGTGCGGGTCGAGTCTGGCGACACGGCCACGGCTCCTTACGCGGGCATGGCCGGCGGCAGCAAGATCATCTACACCGTGGGGCCGGCGGTTCAGCAGGCGGCCGCCGAGGCAAGGCGACAGCTGCTGGACATCGCCGCGGAGGAGC
This sequence comes from Candidatus Dormiibacterota bacterium, assembly GCA_035259145.1. GTDB lineage: Bacteria > Chloroflexota > Dormibacteria > Dormibacterales > Dormibacteraceae > CF-161. Next base: position 24,166 of record DATFWQ010000300.1, read on the forward strand.
TGGAGGCCGCGGTCGAGGACCTCGTGATCCAGGATGGCGAGGTCCGCGTGGCGGGCGTGCCCGGGCGCGCCCTCGGCATCGGGCACCTGGCCCACCTCGGGGCACAGTTCATGGGTCGCTACGCTCCGGTGCTCGGTCAGGGCAGGCACGTCGTCACCAAGCAGTCGCCGATGTTCACGGTGCACCTCGCGCGAGTGTGCGTCGATCGCGAGACGGGCGAATGGAGGCTGACGTCTTATGCCGCCATTCAGGACGTCGGCAAGGCCTTGAACCCACCGGAAGTGGCCGGCCAGGTGCACGGCGGGGCAGCCCAGGGCCTGGGACGCGCTCTGGGAGAGGAGCTGGCCTGGGACGCCGAGGGCCAGCTCCGAACAGCCAGTTTCGTCGACTACTCCCTGCCCACCATCGACCAGGTGCCGGAGATCGGGGTGGAGCTCCTGGAGATTCCCTCACCCTTCGGACCGTTCGGGGCCAAGGGCGTGGGCGAGCCACCGGCTGTGCCCGGCCCGGCGGCGGTCGCGAACGCGATCCAGGGCGCGTGCGGCATCCGCCTGACGGAGCTGCCGGCCCAGTTCACGCAGCTGGTGCGGTCGATGGGGTGAGCGCACCCGGCGCGACATCCCCAGAGCTGGCCGAGCGCGTCCTCGCCGCCATCAGCGACGCCGTCGTGGCGGTCGACCGACAAGGCCGTGTGACCTTCTGGTCAGGTGCCGCCCAGCGCCTGTTCGGTGTGCCGGCGGCAGCGGCTCTCGGCAAGCCGATCACGTCGCTGTTCCCGGGCCTCTCGCGCAACGACCCGGAAGAGCTGCTCACACTCGGCGGCGCAGACCGGCTGGAGGCGGTGAGGCGCCTGGCTCCTGACGCGACGCGGGTCGCCCTGACCTCGACGACCATCCGCGACGAATCCGGGGCGGTCGTCGGTGCGGTATCGCTCGTGCGACCGATGGGGGGCTGGCTGGACCCCGTCGAGCGTGCCGGCAGGTCGCGCCGCCAGTGGCACCGGTCCCTGGGGACCATCGTGCAGGAGCTGGTCAGGGAGGCCGGTCAAGACCCCTCAGCCATGGACGCATCAGCGGCGCTGGCACGCGTACTGGTTGGCCAGGCCCGCCGTCTCCTCCCCGCCACCGAGTGCTTGCTGGCGGTGGTCACCAGGGAGCGGCAGGACCACTTCCAGGTCCTGGCCGGTGGCGGACCGTGGGCCGAACGCCAGGTCGGAACACAGTGGCCGCGGAACGGGACCATGGCGGGAAGGACGCTGCAGGTGGGACGGTCCCTGGAGAGCACGCGGACCGCTGAGCTCACAGGGCTCGGCGGCGGGCTGGCCGAAGGCCGGATCTCTGCCGGCCGGCTCGTCCCGCTCTTGAGCGGGAGGCCTCTGCCAGACGGCCGCCAGGCCCTTGGCGTGCTGGGCTTCTACCGCGACACGCCCAGCTACTTCACGCCGTATGAGCGACGCCTGATCGCAGAGTTCGCCAAACTGGTCAGCCTCTCGGTCGAGCGTGCCGAGCTCATCCGCGGCGCCGGCGAGGCGGCGGCCCGGCTGCGGACCGGGGTCGACGTCGCCGTCGAGCTCGCGGTCTCGCTGAAACCGAAGGATGTGATCGGGCGGCTGGTGCGCCGGGCGGCCGCTGCCGTCGACGCTGAGCGGGTGGCGCTGCTCTTGATCGAGGGCGGCGAGGCCGTCGTCGTGGATGCCCTCGATCGCACAGACCGGTCTCGGCCCGCGCCCGCCGGGGCGAGGTTCCCGATCTCGAACCTGCTCTCGGGAGACGAACAGGTCCTGCTCCGAGCGGTGCGCGACCGCGAGCCGAGCATCAGCGGGACTTACCGGGTGACGGGGGTCGAGGCCGTTTCGGAGTGGGGTCACTCGGGCCTCCGCCACACGCTGACACTGCCACTGGTCCTGGGTGGTGTGGTGATCGCAGTGCTCCTGGTGAGCCGGCTGCGGGACGAGCCGTTCCGCAAGGAGGACGAGCTGACCCTCCAGCTGGTTGGGAACGTGGCGGGGCTGGCGCTGCGCAACGCCAGGCTGTTCGCCGAGGCGGAAGAAGCCAGCCGTGCCCGAAGTGACTTCCTGAACATGGCGGGCCACGAGCTGCGCACTCCGCTCACGGTGATCAAGGGATATCTGTCGATGCTCTGTGACAGCAGCCTGGGTCAGACGCCCGCCGGACTTCGCCAGCCTATGGAGCTGCTCGCCGCCAAGGCTGAAGAGCTGAGCGGACTGGTCGACGACCTGCTCTTCACCTCCCGCCTTGAGTCTGGGCGGCTGCCGACCCACCCGATGCGACTGGATCTTCGACTGGCCGCCCGTGAGGCGGCCCGCCGAGCCGCACCACGTGTGCACTTGCTCGGAGGCGAGCTGGTCGTCGAGCTGTCGCAGGAGCCGCTGATCGTCAGCGCGGACCCCGAGCACGTGGCTCGAGTCATCGACAACCTGGTCAACAACGCGCTGACCTACCGACGTCAGGGTCAGCCCGCCTGGGTGCGGCTCTGGGCCGGTATCGAGGAGGGTGTGGCCGTCGTAAGCGTGGAGGACCGTGGGCGCGGTATCCCCGAGGAAATGCAGGAACGGATATTCGAGCGGTTCGTTCGGGGAGACAAGACGCTCGCCGGAGCGCCAGGCACGGGCCTCGGGCTCTACATCAGCCGCCAGCTCGCCGCTCGACACGGTGGCCGGCTGGAGCTCGACCTCAGCATACCCGGACACGGCAGCCGCTTCTCACTCCGCCTGCCCCAGGCGGCGTCTCGATGAGCCTGGCCCCCGAGGTCCTTCGTGCGCTGGGCGATCCGGTGATCGCCGTGGATTCGGAGGGAGCGGTCGTGGTCTGGACCCCTGCGGCCGAGCGCCTGCTCGGCTATGCCGGCGGCGAGGTGCTCGGCCGGGCGATGCCCGAAGTCGGTATTCGGCTGGACACGCTGCAGCCGGGCCGGGAGCGGCGACTGACGCTTCGACGCCGCGACGGCGCCGCGTTTCCGGCCACCGTGACGGCAACGACGCTGCTGGGGCGGAGGGGGGAGGCTCAGGGGGTGGTGCTCCTGCTGAAGGACCTCACGACCTGGATCGGCCCGGTCGGGTCCGAGGCTACCAGCACCGAGACGCAGCTCATGGAAGAGCGGCTGGGGGCGGCCTTTCGCGGAATCCTGGAAGCCACCGGCGCCCAGGTCCAGCGCGGCGACCCTGTCGGGGTGCTGGCTCATAACCTGGCCGAACAGGGCCGGCGGCTGCTGCCGGGGATCTCGTGTCTGATCGCGATCGTGCCCGCCACGAAACAGGAAGTCATGTACTGCGTCGCCGGGGCGGGGCCGCTGGCCGAAACCATGGTCGGACAGTCGTTCCCTCTGAGCGGCTCCGTTCTGGGGTCCGCCGTCGCCCAGAACCGGGTCATCGAGCGCAGCGACATGCAGGCTGTAGCGGGGCGTCACGACCTCCTCACCCCAGCCGGCATCAACACCATGCGGGCGGTGCCGATGAGCACTCAAGAGCCCTTGCCGGACGGCCGGCGCACGATCGGCGCCACCGCCTACTACCGGGCTGAACCGAGACCGTTCACAGTGGCTCAGCGTCGCCTGCTCGACGACTTCGGCGTCCTTGTGAGTCTCTCTTTGCAGCAGGCAGAGTTGCGGGCCGCCACTGAGCGGGCAATGGCGCGGCTGCAGTTCGCCGTCGACGTGTCCCTTGACCTTGCGCGGTCCCTGGACGTCGGCGAAGTCGTGCGCCGGCTCGTGCGACGGGTCGCGCTCGCCGCCGGCGCCGATCGCTGCGCGCTGCTGCGTCTGGAAGGAGGCCAGGAGCGCGAGGTGGTGACCATCGAGGCCTACGACGCACTGGGCTACGACAGGGGTGTCGGCTACCGTCTGTCGATCGACTCGCAGCCGATGGTTCGCCAGGCGGTTACGAGCCGTGCGCCGGTGCTGGCCGGACCGCTCAACCTGAGCGCGATGCCGGCCGACCGCCGAGCGGCGCTCGCCGGCGTTCGTCACACGGCGACGGTGCCGCTGGTGCACGGCGGTGAGGTGATCGCCGTGCTCGTCCTCAGCCGCCGGCGGGATCAGCAGTTCGGGTCTGAGGAGGTAGACACGCTGATGCTGGTCGGTGGGCCGGCGGCGCTGGCGCTTCGCAACGCGTATCTCTACGCTCACACCGAGGAGGCGAGCCGCGTCAAGACGGACTTCCTGGACATGGCGGCCCACGAGCTGCGCACCCCGCTGACCGTGATCAGCGGCTACCTTGCGATACTCCGAGAGGGCGCCTTCGGCCCGGCGCCGCCGGCGTGGGGCGAGCCGCTCCGGATCCTTGACGCGAAGGCAAGTGAGCTGCGGCGCCTGGTGGACGACCTGCTGCTGGCTGCCCGTCTGGAGACGCACCGGCTGGAGACGGGGCGCGAGCTGCTGGATCTGCGCGAGGTGGTAGAGCAGGTGGCGCAGGCGGCAGAGGTGACCCCTGAGCTGGGGCTCCCCGAGGACGCGGTGATGGTCAGGGGCGACAGAGAGCAGCTGACCCGCATGCTCGACCACCTTGTGACCAACGCGCTGATCTACGGTCGCGAGGGGACGGCGCCATGGGCCAGGGTCGAGCTGGACGTCCGTCCTGAGCAGGGTGAAGCCAGGCTGGTCGTGGAGGATCGAGGGCGAGGCCTTGCGCCCGAGGCTGCCGAGCTGATCTTCGAGCGCTTCAGCAGGCTTGAAGACCCGGATCACCCGATGGTGCCGGGAACGGGCCTTGGGCTGTACATCGCCAGAGAGCTGACGGCACGCCACGGCGGACGTGTGGACCTGGAGTGGAGCCAGCCGGGTATGGGCAGCCGGTTCGCGGTCTATATGCCGCTGCTGGAGGGGCCGACGCAGCCGGAGCCGGAAGACGAGCCGGACACCCAGATCAGCGGCGAGGCCCAGGTGAAGGGCAAGCGGCAGGACTGAGGGACTGAGGTGGCTGACCGCGTGCTAGTGGACTGTAACGGTCGGAGGTGGAGCAGGCCGGAGGCCCGAAGGCCGGCGTTCCAGGTGGTCGGTGGCCTCGGGGTCCCCGCGAAGCCTGCTTCGTGGGGTGGGGAGGATGGGGTGGCGCAACGAGGAGCCCCCGATCGAGGCCGAGCTCGCCGGCACGAGGCTTTGTCGATGGGTGACGAGGCGCGCCGGGCCCCCAGACGCAGCCATCAGCGCCTGCAGGGCGCCCGGCCGCCTGGGACGTCGGATGCCCCGCATCCGGCCGTTACGGTTCACTAGCATGCCAGGCCGTGCCGCAGCACCACCACGGCGAATGAGAGGCTGGCAGGTCGTCTTCTCGGGGCCCCACGAAGTCAGCTGGGAGCCGTTCGACCTACCGACGCCCAGAGCTGGGGAAGTCCGCGTGCGGGCGCTGTGCTCGCTGATCAGCACCGGCACCGAGATGACCGCCTTCAGCCAGGGCTTCGCCGAGGGCACTCACTGGGCACACTATGTGCGCTACCCGCACCTTCCCGGGTACTCGCTAATCGGTCAGGTAGAGCGCCTGGGCGCCGGTGTCGAGACGCTGGTCGCAGGCCAGCGAGTGGCGGTGAGCGCCACCCACGCGACGCATCATGTCGTTCCAGCGTCGGCATGCTCAGCTGTCCCGGATGAGCTGTCGAATGAGGAG
>DATFWQ010000301.1:0-5836 GCA_035259145.1 Candidatus Dormiibacterota bacterium
TAGAAGTCGGCGCCCATCCTGTCCATCTTGTTGATGAAGGCGACTCGCGGCACGCTGTAGCGGTCGGCCTGCCGCCACACGGTCTCCGACTGGGGCTCGACCCCGGCCACTGCGTCGAAGATGGCAACAGCGCCGTCCAGCACCCGCAGGCTGCGCTCGACCTCCACAGTGAAGTCCACGTGTCCGGGCGTGTCTATGATGTTGATCGAGTGATCGCGCCATATGCAGGTGGTCGCTGCGGAGGTGATCGTGATCCCACGCTCCTTCTCCTGGACCATCCAGTCCATGGTGGCGGCCCCCTCGTGGACTTCGCCCATCCTGTGCAGACGCCCGGCGTAAAAGAGGATCCGCTCCGTGGTCGTGGTCTTACCGGCGTCGATGTGCGCCATGATCCCGATGTTCCGGAGCTTCTCCAGACGAGCTCCACGCTCGAGCGGCTTCACTGCAACCACTGCGATGTCAGTACTCCGAATCAGTACCGGAAGTGGCTGAAGGCCTTGTTGGACTCAGCCATCCGGTGGGTTTCTTCCTTACGCTTGACCGCGCCGCCGGTGTTGTTAGCAGCGTCGACCAGCTCGCCGGCGAGCTTCTCAGCCATGCTGCGGCCGTTCCGCTGTCGCGCGAAGCGCACCAGCCAGCGCCGGGCAAGCGCGAGGCGGCGGTCCGGCCGGATCTCGATCGGGACCTGGTAGGTCGCGCCACCGACGCGGCGCGGCTTGACCTCGAGCAGCGGCGTCGCGTTGCGAAGGGCCTGGTCGAACACTTCGATCGGCTCCTTGCGCGCCTGACGTCCGGCTCGCTTCAGCGCGTCGTACATGACGCGCTCAGCCACCGCTCGTTTGCCATCGTGCATGACGACGTTCACGAACTTCGCCACCGCGTCCGAGTTGTACACGGGGTCGGGCGTGACCGTGCGCTTGGGTGGACGATTTCTGCGAGGCATGTCTGATCCGCCTGGCCTTTACTTGCCCGCCTTCTCGCGCTTGGCTCCATACTTGGAGCGACCCTGCTTGCGATTCCGTGTGCCGGCCGTGTCAAGCGTTCCGCGAATGATGTGGTAGCGGACGCCCGGCAGGTCCTTCACGCGGCCGCCGCGTATGAGCACGACCGAGTGCTCCTGGAGGTTGTGCCCGATGCCAGGGATGTACGCGGTGACTTCGATGCCCGTCGTCAGGCGCACACGCGCAACCTTCCGCAGCGCGGAGTTCGGCTTCTTTGGCGTGGTCGTAGAGACGCGCACGCAGACGCCTCGCCGCTGCGGCGAACCTCGCAGCGCCGGCGACTTCGACTTCTTGACCGCCGGCTTGCGACCGATGCGAATTAGCTGTTGGATGGTCGGCATAGTGCTGTTTCTTCTCCCAGCAAGAATCCACAGGCTGGAAGCAAGCGGTGAGTATACCTAAAGCTGTCACGCGTATGTGGACGCGCCCTCGAATACGCCACTGGACGCGGGCGAACCCTCGGGTCTCCCACCGGTGAGAAGTGTTGTAGTGGACTCCTTCTGATGACTACGAAGTGCACGCCTGCACGGATCACTGCGACGACACCTAACCACGGGCAGAATCAGCTCCTGCGCCTTCTGGTGGTGTCTTGCCCCCCTCCCCCGGCTTCGCCGGGTACTCCCCCGACCACCCACCCCACGAAGCAGGCTTCGCGGGGACTCCGGATGGCGGGGGAGAGTCAAGGGGCCACACGCCCGCGTGCGGCCCCTTCTTTGATCGTTCTCGCCTAGACCGACAGCATCTCCAGGTCGATCGGCTCCTCCTCCAGCATCCGGGCCGCCTGCTCGCGCTGCTTCTTGTAGTAGTCGAGCCCCGTCCCCGCCGGAATCAGCTTGCCGATGATCACGTTTTCCTTCAACCCGCGCAGACGGTCCACCTTGCCGCTGATCGCGGCGTCGGTGAGCACGCGCGTCGTCTCCTGGAATGAGGCCGCCGACAGCCACGATGTCGTGTTCAGCGCCGCTTTGATCAGGCCCAGGAGCACGGTTTGCGCCGTGGCGGGCTCGCCGCCCTCGGCCAGCACCTCCTTGTTGGCCTCCTCGTACTCCCACTGAGAGACGATCTCACCCGGCAGGAGTGAGGTGTCGCCGGCCGAATCGATGCGGACCTTCCGCATCATCTGTCGCACGATGACCTCGATGTGCTTGTCGTTGATGTCGACTCCTTGCGAGCGGTACACCTTCTGGACCTCTTCGACGAGGAATGTCTGCACCGCCTCCTTGCCCAGCACGTGCAGCAGCTCCTGCGGGCTGATCGAGCCCTCGGTTATCTGCTGCCCGGCCTTGACGGCGACCGTGCTCCCGTCGCGCCGCTCCAGTTCCGGCCGGATGCGCACACCGTGTGGGATCACGTACTCGCGGACCTCTTCATCCACCGCCGAGACGCTGATCTCCTTCTTCCCCACCCTCGCTTTGCCTGCGTGGCGGGTGCGCAGGATGGCGGAGTCACCGTCACGAGCCAGCTCCTGGCCCTCCAGGACGTCGCTGCCGTTCTGGATCAGAACGTCCATCCCGGACTCGAGAGGGTAGGAGACCTCGAACTCTTCGCGCGAGGTAACCCTCACCTTACGGCCGGCGTCCTGGCGGATGACCTCCAGGTCCCCGTCGATCTCGGAGATGATTGCCTTCCCCTTGGGGATGCGGGCTTCGAACAGCTCTTCCACGCGTGGAAGACCCTGGGTGATGTCCACGCCGGCCACGCCGCCCGTGTGGAACGTCCGCATCGTAAGCTGCGTCCCCGGCTCACCGATCGACTGGGCTGCGATCACGCCGACCGCCTCGCCGATCTCGACCACGTGACCGGTTGCCAGGTTCCGACCGTAGCAGTTCCTGCAGACACCCTCCCGCGCCTCGCACACCAGTACGGACCGGACCCTGACCGACCCAATCGACGCGGCAATCGCCCGTCTGGCGGCCTCGTCAGTGATCTGCTCACCGGCCTCGGTCAGCACCTTGCCGTCGGAAGTGACCACGTCCTCAGCAGCCAGCCGGCCGGCGAGCTTGTCGAAGATCGGCTCCACCCGCGCCTTCTCAGGGTTCACACCGTGAATCCAGATGCCATTGCGAGTGCCGCAGTCCTCTTCACGCACGATCACGTCCTGGGCGACGTCGACCAGCCTCCGTGTCAGGTAGCCGGAGTCGGCGGTACGCAGTGCCGTGTCGGCGAGCCCCTTTCGGGTGCCGTGCGTGGAGATGAAGTACTCCAGCACGTTCAGGCCCTCGGTGAAGTTCGAGCGGATCGGCAGGTCTATGATCCGCCCGGTCGGGTCGGCCATCAGGCCGCGCATCCCGGCAAGCTGGCTCACCTGGTGCACGTCGCCCCGAGCGCCGGAGGACATCATCATCCAGATCGGGTTGAAGCGCTCGAACTCGGTGAGGCTCGCGTGGCGGACGTCGTCGGTGGCCCTGGTCCACAGCTCGACCACCTTCCGATAGCGCTCGTCCTCGGTCATCACGCCGCGACGGTACATGCGCTCGACCTCATTGACCTCTTGCTGGGTGGTTTCCAGGATGGAGGCCTTGGCGGCCGGGTGCGGCACGTCCATGGCCGAGATCGTGAACCCGGCCTGGGTTGCGTAGTGGTAGCCGATCCGCTTGATCTCGTTGACAACCGCAGCGGTCACCTCACCGCCGTAGAGCGTGAACAGCTTGCCGACCAGCAGGCGCAGGCCCTTCTTGTCCAGCACGGTGTTCTGGTAGCGAAGCGGCTCGAGCACCGTCTCACTGTCATCCGATTCCCTCGGAGTCAGGCCGATCGGCAGGACCTGGTTCATGATCACGCGCCCGGGGGTGGTCAGCACCATCTCGCCGTTGAGACGGACATTGATCCAGTCGTGAAGGCCGATGTTCCTGACGTTGTGAGCCATCAGCACTTCGTCTGCCGAGGCAAACCCCGGCAGCTTCCTGACGGCACTACCGGTCGGTGGATCCGAGCGGACCGCTGTCAGCCAGTAGCAGCCGAGCACGATGTCCTGCGTGGGCGCCACCACCGGCTGCCCATTGGCGGGGCTGAGCAGGTTGCGCGAGCTCATCATCAGGTTCTTCGCCTCGGCGATCGCGCCTGAGAAGAGCGGGACGTGCACAGCCATCTGGTCGCCGTCGAAGTCGGCGTTGAACGCCGGGCAGACGAGCGGGTGGACCTGGATGGCCGAGCCCTCTACCAGCACCGGCATGAACGCCTGGATGCCCAGGCGGTGCAGCGTGGGCGCCCTGTTGAGGAGGACGGGATGGTCGCGAATCACCTCGTCGAGGACGTCCCAGACCGCGTTGTTGCTGCGCTCTACCATGCGCTTGGCCGACTTGATGTTCGTGGTGTAGCCCTTGTTGACGAGCTCCCGCATGACGAAGGGCTTGAACAGCTCCAACGCCATCTTCTTGGGCAGACCGCACTCGTGCAGCTTCAGCTCGGGGCCGACGACGATCACGGACCGGCCTGAGTAGTCGACGCGCTTGCCGAGCAGGTTCTGGCGGAAGCGGCCCTGCTTGCCTTTCAGCAGGTCGGACAGAGACTTCAGCTTGCGATTACCGGTGCCGGTGATGGCGCGGCCCCGCCGGCCGTTGTCCACCAGGGCATCGACCGCCTCCTGGAGCATGCGCTTCTCGTTGCGAACGATGATCTCCGGGGCACCCAGCTCTAGCAGCCTCTTGAGCCGGTTGTTGCGGTTGATCACGCGCCGGTAGAGGTCGTTGAGGTCGGAGGTCGCGAACCGGCCGCCGTCGAGCTGGACCATGGGCCGCAGCTCAGGCGGGATGATGGGTAGCACCTCGAGGATCATCCATGTCGGGCTGGCCTGCGACTTGCGAAAGTCCTCGACCACCTTCAGCCGCTTGATCGCCTTCTGACGCCGCTGCCCGCTCGCCGTCCGCGACTCCTCGCGAAGGCGGTACATCTCCTGATCGAGGTCGATGCGCGCCAGCAGGTCCCGGATGGCCTCGGCGCCGATGCTGGCCCGGAAGGCGCGACCGAACCGCTCCTGGAAGTCCCGGTACTGTGTATCGGTCAGGATCTGCTTGACGTGGAGGGCCTCCAGGTCCTGGCGCAGGGTGTCCAGCTCCTGCTGGCGAACGTCAAGCTGGTCGTCCAGTGCGTCGCGCTGCTGGGACGTCGCCTCGGCGATCGCCTGCTCCAGCTCCACGTCAGCCCTTGCCAGACGCGCTCGGGCCGTCTCCTGGGCCGCGCGGATGTTGGCCTCGACCCGCTCAACCTTCTCCTGCACTTTGTGGAGGGTGGCCGGCACCATGTCTTCGGCGATCGTCTCGCCCTTGACGACGACCACCTCTTCGTCGCCGTCCGGCCCAACGACCAGGTTTCTCTTGGCCTTGGTGCCAAGCCCGGAGCGGACCGTCTGCTGGATGGCCTGGCCCTGCTCGGTCAGCAGCTCGACGGTGTCCTCGTACTCCTTCTGGAGCTGAGACACCTCGGCTTCGATCTCGTCGCGGAGCTTCCGATGGCCCTCCTGATGCTGCTGCCGGATCTCGTCGGCCTTGGCGTCGATGGCACCCCGAAGGCGAACCGCCTCCTCGTCGCTGTCCATCGACAGGTTGGCGAGCAACTCCTCCCGCACGTCCTCGTGGACGTCGGTGACGATGTAGTTCGCGAAGTACAGAATCTTCTCGAGGTTGCGCGGGGACATGTCCAGAAGCAGACCCATGCGGCTCGGGATGCCCTTGAAGTACCAGACGTGGCTTACCGGAGAGGCCAGCTTGATGTGGCCCATCCGCTCACGGCGCACCTTGCTGCGCGTGACCTCGACACCGCACTTGTCGCAGATGATGCCCTTGTAGCGGTAGCGCTTGTACTTGCCGCAGTGGCACTCCCAGTCCCGCGTGGGACCG
>DATFWQ010000302.1:0-12808 GCA_035259145.1 Candidatus Dormiibacterota bacterium
ACCTTCCGCACCAGGTCCGCGACCCGCGCCGTCTGCGCGTAGCCCGGTGTGAAGTAGGATCGGAGGCGGTCACGCAGACGCAGCGCTTTGCCGACGTAGATGACCTGGCCCGAGTCGTCTCTCAAAAGGTAGACGCCAGGCGTGTCGGGGACCGCCTGAAGCCGCTTGCGAATCGTTTCCTCGGCCAGAACCATCTGAGGTACCGGTCCGATGTTAGGGCGCACCGCGCGCTCAGCGACTGGCCGGCTGAGCTCAGCAACCGGGCGGGGCGCTCAATGTGAGGCACCCGGACAAAGCAGCGACCCCGACGGATCGCCTCGCGGGCCCGGCGCCGGCCTTGCGGCTGGCTCCGGGGTCCCTTGCACGTGCCCCTCGGGGTCGCACCAGAGAGTAATCGGGATGGCCTCGAAAACGCAACCCCGAAATTTGCAGCGTTGCCTGGCTACCATCCAGGGGGTGCCAGCGGAGGGGCGCTCCGGCCGAGGGAACTACGCAAACGTACGACTGCGCACAGCCCGAGCCTCGGGAACTACGCAAACGTAGGAACGCGTCGTGAGTCGCTGGAGGGGCACTTAACGAACGAAAAGCAGTGACCCCGACGAATCGCCTCGGCGGTCCCGGTGCGTGGCCTCGCGGCCTGCTCCGAGCCCTTCGCGCGTGTTCCTCGGGGTCGGCTCAGAGAGTACAGCCGGCCGCCCCGGTAGCGCAAGGCCCCATTTTCCTGGGGTCGCCTGGCTACGGATTGCAAGCTCAGAAGTGGATCCCGCGCATCAAGTACGCCATCGCCGCGGCCTCGACCGACATCTCCTCCTCCGCGGGTTTGGCACCATCTCTGGGCACCGTGTCGGGGAACGCGTGATAGGCGCCGGTCATCACGAATGAGAGCAGGCCCGGTGACAGAGTGTCCACAGCCTCACCGAGCTTGCCCAACCGCGTCGACACCTCGGGCGGCCGGCTGAGAACGGCCTGCAAGATCATCTCGGCCGCCTGATCGGTGTCGATCGTGGGAAAGTTTCGGTAGATCCCGGTCGGAGCGATCATCGGCGTCCGCACCAGCGGCATGTGGATGTTGGTGATTGCGACGCCATCGTCCGCCAGCTCGGGCTGGACGCAGCGGGCCAGCGCCGCCAGAGCGCTCTTCGAGGCGACGTACGCTCCGAACCTTGGCGGGTAGGCCTGAACACCGATCGAAGAGATGTTGATGATGTGGCCGCTCCGGCGCTCACGCATGCCTGGGATCACGGCCAGCATGAGTTTGACCGCGCCGAAGTAGTTGAGCTGCATCGTCCGCTCGAAGTCGTGGAAACGATCCAACGACTGCACAAGTGAGCGCCGTATGGAGCGGCCGGCATTGTTGAGGAGGATGTCGACCCTGCCCTGGTCGTCGAGTACGCGAGCCACCATCCTCTCGCAGGCCTCCATGTCCGACAGGTCCGTCGGGTACGTCGACGCCCTTCCGCCGGCACCCTCGATCTCGCTCTTCAGCTCCTGCAGCTTCTCCGCTGTGCGAGACACCAGCTGAACCTGCGCGCCGTGCCGCGCCATGTGCCCTGCCACGGCGCGGCCGATTCCCGACGACGCCCCTGTGACGAGGACGACCTTGCCCTCCAGGGCGGCACGGAGATTGCGATCCGTCAGGGCTTCCTCATCCAGGTTCCGCTCCCAGAAGTCCCAGATTCGCCAGGCATACCGGCGCAGTGGCGGGCACTCGATGCCACTGCCCGCCAGGGCCCCCTGCGCCCGCTCACAGGCGAAGGTGGCCCGGTTTCGGAGGTAAGCCGTGGCCGCCTCAGGGACGCCAAGGCCGGACAGCAACTGCCGCCTCAGCGTCTGAATGACGCGCCACGACGCCAGGCTTCCCGAGATCTCGCGAGGGACGACGTCGAACGCCCGGCGGTCCAACCGGAGGGTGAACTGGGGCGCGTGTGCAGCGCGGCAGAACTCGTTCAGGGTGTCGCCAACCGACAACGGTCGTGGGTCCACGACGTGGAAGGTCTGGCCGTCGAGACGTGGCCGGGCCGCGATGTGGTCGACAGCGCGGGCCACGAAGTCAACCGGCACCAGATTGAACGGGCCGCCCTCGTAGCCGGCCAGCGGGACCCAGGCCGGCAGCGCGTCGCGAAGACGCTGGATCAGCTTGAAGGCGTAGTAGGGACCGTCGACACGGTCCGCCTGGCCAGTCTCGGAGGAGCCGATTACGATGCCTGGCCGGTAGATCCGGAAGGGTATCCCCGCCCGGCTCCGCACGATCTGCTCCGCCTCGAACTTGGTCCGGTAGTAGGGCTGATCCAGCTTCTGCCCCTCGTCGAACATGTCCTCGGTGAACGTGCCCTTGAAATGGGCGCCGGCCACCGCAACCGAACTCATGTGATGCAGCCGGGCCGCCTCGATGCGATTTGCAAATTCGACGGCGTGACGCGTCCCATCCACGTTTGCCAGCTGGATTGCCTCCTCGGCGGCAGCCAGATCGTAGACGGCTGCGAGGTGGAACACTTCGGCGTGGCGCAGCCCGCTCAGCTCACCCGCCGCGACGCCGAGACCTGACCGGGTGATGTCGCCGATCAGTGGGCGCGCATTCTGCAGCCCGAGCGCCTGCAGCTTGGCCACGGATCGCGGGCGGACCAGGACGTGGATGGGCTGACCACGTCGATCAAGCTCGCGCAGCAGGTACCGGCCGATGAAACCTGTGCCCCCCGTCACCAGGTATGCCATCAGCTGAACGTTAGCGTCTGAGAGCCCGCCTCTCAAAGAAGAGCAGCACCAGGCGCGCGAGGTCCGCCGGCCGCTCGATCTGCGGCGTGTGCCCACAGCCGTCGATCAGCTCGACTCTTGACCCAGGGATGGCTGCCGCCACCGCCTGCGCATGAACGGGCCCCGTCAGCCCATCCTCCTGCCCGGCTGCCACGAGCACCGGCGCGTCCACCCGGTCTGCGAAGGGTCGCAGATCCTGAGCGCGGTCGCAATCGACGTAGCGCAGGATCGTCTCGCGCGCGATGGGATGGCGGTTCAGCTCGTCAACCACCGCCGGCACCAGACGCTCGAAAGCCTCCCGGCCGAAGGCCGGCAGAACCAGTCCCATGTGCAGCGCCTCGTCCGTCACGCTCGAGCGAGCCAGCGCTTCCCAGTTGTCGAGAACCGCGGCGATGTAGGCGTCGACGTGGAGCGCCGGTCCCACTGCTACCACCCGATCAATTCGGGCCGGGTTCCGGGCCGCTGCGATGAGTGCCACCGTCGCCCCCAGTGAGTGCCCGACCAGGTGCGCGCGCCTGAAGCCGGCGGCGTCCATCACGGCGAGCAGGTCGTCCACCAGCTCGTCGGGTGTGAAGGGGGTGCCCGGATCGGCCGTGCCGCCCGTGCCTCGCGGATCGTATAGGAGGCATGAGAAGCTGCGAGACAGGGCTCCGACGACCTTGAGCCACGTCCGGCGATCGCTGAACGTTCCGGGGACGAGAACGGCCTCGGGACCCTTGCCGACGATCTCGAAGGCCGGTATCAGGGTCACGGCCGGCGCCCGCCTGCCCGCCTGGCGGTGGCTACGATCAGGCCGGCCCGGATCGACCCTGGAGACTTTGTCCAGCAACGGAGCGGCTGAGCAGGGCTTGCCCTCGACCGCGGTCTGGCGTCCTGGCGGAGCCGCCGAGTCGCTGTCAATGAGGGCGGCCGACGCGTGGCGTCGGCCGCACTCAACGGAGGGGTTTGGTTCCGCAGCCGGGACTCGATGTGGCCGGTCGGTCCCAAGGTAGGCCCCGCGTAGCCCACGCGCATCGGCGAAACTACTCAGGACTACTCAGGTCAGCTCGCCCCGAAGCTCCGAGAACCACCTCGCCAGCTGCCACCTCGAGTTCAAACCCAACTTGACGAAGACGTGGTTGACGTGGTTCTCGACGGTGCGCACCGAGATGAGCAGTCGCTCGGCGATCGCGCGGTTGGACATGCCCTGAGCGACCAGCGCCGCGACCTCTTCCTCTCTTTTCGACAGCGGGGACGCAACGAGGCGGGCGTGTGGTACGAGCGCGACTGCCGCGCCGTCCAGAGCGAACGCCACCGCCTGGCCCGGGCTCATCCGTGCGCCGTTGGCCCACGCCCTCTGGAACGCCTGTTCGCCGATGCGGGAGATCGCGCCCGCTCGGCAACGCTCGCGCCGTGCGCGGTCGGCGGCGTACGCGGCTGCGGGCTCGTCTCTGACGGCGTCAGCCGCCCCCAGAAGGGTCGCGGCCCTCTCGGCCTGGCCCTCGGCGGAGGACACCCACGCCGACCCTTCGATGCTCCAGGCAATGAGGCGGCTGTCGCCGAGCGCGCGGGCTATCTCCAGGCTTTCTCTGGTCAGCCGGAGGGCCTGGGCGTGCTTGCCGGCATCGGAGAGCGCGACGCCCATGGCCAGTGCGACCCTTTGTCGCAGCCAGCGCTCGCCGGCGCTCGCACACAGGTCGAGACACTCCTGATAAAGCTCGATCGCTCGCCCTGGCTCACCTTGACCGAGAGCGACCCGAGCGCGAAGGGAGAGGGCTGTGGCGTGGCTGTGGCCGTCGCCGACCTGGCGCGCAAGGCGCGCGGCGTCCTCGGTCAAGGCCGCGGCGCGGTCGAGCTGGGAGAGCACCGCTGCCACCGCACCGAGGCGTGCGAGCGCGAGGGCCACGGTCGCCGTTGCTCCCACCAGGCGGCCCAGCTCGACGGCCTCTTCCAGGATCGGCTCAGCCCCCTTGGCGTCTCCTTGAACGTGCATGAACGCTCCCAGTGCGGTCAGCGACGCGGCGCGCTCGGGAGATGGCGCGAGGTCACGCTCCAGCAGCGCGGTGATCCATCTCCGTCCCTCGGCGATCCTGCCCTGGACGTTCCAGAAGAACCAGGTGTTCGAACAGATCGTCAGTCCTGTCCTCGCATGGGCAGGTTCGCGCACGCAGTAGTCGAGTGCCGCTCGAAGGTTGGACTCCTCCGACTGGAGCTGCTCGAGCACCTCCCGCTGCCGGGAACCCCACCAGACGTCGTAGGCCGCCCGGGCGAGCCGGCTGCACCAGCCCGCGTGACGCTGGCTGAGCGAGGGCTCCTCGGCCGACTGTCGCAGGCGCTCCAACGCGTATCGCCGCACCGTCTCCAGCAGCCGGAAGCGCGCTTGGTCGCCCCCGGTTTCACGGACGACAAGCGACCGTTCGACCAGCCCGACAAGCGCCTCGACTGCTCGTCGCCGTTCGAGCAGGTCGTCCGCGCACACCTCCACCGCGGCCTCGAGCTCACAGCCGCCCGCGAACACCGAGAGGCGGCGAAAGAGCAGACGCTGAGGCTCCGAGAGCGTCTCATGGCTCCAGTCCAGCGTGGCTCGCATCGTCTGCTGCCCGGCTGGCCTTCGGGCGGTGATCTGCGGGAGATCCAGCTGGCCTTCGAGCCACTCCTCGACCTGGGAAACGGTCAAGACACGCAGCTGCGCGGCAGCGAGCTCGATGGCAAGCGGGATCCCATCCAGACGCCGGCACAGGCGGGTGGCCGGTGCGGAGTTCTCGGCGTTCAGCTCGAATCCGGGCAGCGCGGCGCGGGCCCGTTCGACGAAGAGGCTCAGAGCTTCAGCCTGCCCGCGGCCGGCCGAGGCAGGCCGGTGCAGCTCAGGCACCTCCAGCGGCGGAACCTGGTACACGACTTCGCCTTCCAGGTGCAGCGGCTCACGAGTAGTGGCGAGGACTCGCAGGCGCGGGCACGCCCGCAGGAGCATTGCGACTACCTCCGCCGCAGCGGGGAGCAAGTGTGCGCAGTTGTCAACCACCAAAAGCCAGCTTTCGCTGCCCAGATGGCCGGCAACCTCGCTCAGCAGCCCGCTCTCCCAACGAATCCCAAGGGACTGGGCGAAGGCGTCGCCAACCAGTCGAGGATCGGTGAGCGTCGCGAGGTCGACGACAGCGACCCTGTCCTCGAACTTGCGCCGGAGCTGTGTGGCTGCGCGCAGGGCGAGCCTGGACTTGCCCACCCCGCCCACACCGGTCAGCGTGAGCAGCCGGCTGCGGGCCAGGAGCCCTGCCAGCTCGAGCAGTTCTCGCCTCCGCCCTACGAAGCTGCTCAACTCGGCAGGCAGCGGCCGTCCCGGCCGGCGCCCTCGCAGCCGCACCGCGGGTCCCGCGCGCGTTCGAGGCTTCAAGCAAGAGTCAGGCTAATCGCTGTGCCTCCGGCTCTGCATCCGGCACTGCCCTGAGCTGGCTTTCCGCCGGCCGGCGTTCAAGCGCTGCCCGCGGGCGACGTGCTGCTCGCTCTGGCGGCTGGCGGAAGCCTCTCGCGCAACCAGGCTCGAGCCTATCGCTGAGGTGTGCTCACCACGGCTTCCAGCCGGCGCAGCGACTGCTCGTAGGCGCTCGCCAGCCCCCGCCTGCTCAGCACTCTCATCACCAGGCCCTTCAATGCCGACGCCGGTTGCTGGAATGACTCCAGCGTGACCTGTGTGCCTTCCCCGTCCGGCTCCAGGCGGATCTCGACGCGGGTGTCGCGCGCAAACCTGGGAGCCGGCTTGCCATCCAGCCGCTCGGCTTCGTGGCGCCACTCGAGTCGACGGGGCGGATCCCAGCTCGTTATCCGCTGGTCGATCTCAGAGCGCTGTCTACCCCAGTGCCCGTGGATACGATGCAGCCGGCCACCACCCTCGCCGTCGAGCGTCTCGGCCGCTTCTGCAAAGGTCAGCCAATCCGGCAGGCGCTCAACGCTCGAGACTACCTGCCAGACCGTCTCACGCGGTGCCGGGACCGATCGGGAACAGGCTACTGTGATCATCGACATCGCCTCCACGTGAAGTATGGTCAACCGTGCGAGAAATGAACAGTTCTGATTCTGCACGATTCGAACGAGCGTACGCAACCATCTGGATGGCCCTGCATCGCGGCGACGAGCCCGACCTGTCTCAGCACGAGCGCCAGCTGCTACACCACGTACCAGCTGGCGGTGGCGTCGAGCTCAAGCACATCGCCTGGCACCTCGCCCTGCCCAAGAGCACCGCGTCGGCGCTTGTGAAGGACCTGGAGCGCCGTGGCTTCGTGACCCGCCGGCGCGACCCCCGTGACGAACGCCGCCTCGCGATCACCCTTACCCGCAAGGGCCTGGAGCGGGTGGCGGCCGACTCGGTTCTCGACGTGCGCGGCCTTCAGGCAGCGCTGGCAGACCTGTCTTCGGAAGAGCGTCGAGCCCTTCTCGAGGCTATCGAGAAGCTGGCGGACTCGGCGAGAACGCGGCCCCAAGAGCCCAGGGCACGCAACCGTCAGAGCCCGTACAGCCCGGTGAACTTCTCAGCTACGTAGGCGATCCACGGCTCGGCCGTGATGGGACTACCGGTGGCGCGCTCTACGAGCTCGTCCGGAGTGAACTTCCTTCCATGCTGGTGCACGTGCTCACGGAGCCAGCCGAGCAGCGACGCGAACTCGCCTGCCTCGAACTGAGCATCCAGCCCCGGCAGATCCTTGCGCGCCGCCGCTATCAGCTGAGCGCTTATCAGGTTGCCCAGCGAGTACCCGACAAACCCGCCCAGGGTGCCGGTCCAGTGGATGTCCTGCAGGGGGCCCTCTCGATCCGCGGGTGGCTCCAGCGCGAGGTACTCGCGGACCCTCGCGGCCCAGGCTTCTGGTACGTCCGCCACGGCCAGGCGCCCGTCCAGCAGGTCGTTCTCGATCTCGAACCGCAGCAGTACGTGCAGGTTGTAAGTCACCTCGTCGGCGTCGACGCGGATATAGGACGCCCGCACAGCGTTACAGGCGCGCCAGAATGCCTCCGCATCCACATCCTCGAGCGATTCCGGGAAAGCCCCTCGCAGCCGCGGGTAGAGCCACTCGTAGAAGGGGCGGCTCCGACCCACCATGTTCTCCCAGAGGCGAGACTGGGACTCGTGCACCCCCGGCGAGGCTCCCCTCGACAGGGGCGTCCGGTCGAGGGACCGGGGCACGCCCTGCTCGTACATCGCGTGCCCGGCTTCGTGGATCGAAGAAAGGAGGCAGGAGTCGCGAAATGTCGGTCCGATGCGCGTGGTCAAACGGACGTCACCCGGTCCGAACGAGATGCAGAAGGGATGCACCGAGAGGTCCTGCCGGCCACGTTCCAGGTCGTATCCGAGGTGAGCGATGGTCTCGCGGGCGAGCTCGACCTGCCGCCGTTCATTGCAAGGCCGCGCCATCACCGAGCCGTCCACCCGGTCGCGATGCCGGTCGATGGCGTGAACCAGGGGCACCGTTGCGGCCTTGATCCTGCTGAAAAGCTCCTCCACGCGGGTGGTGGTGAGGCCCGGCTCGGTGAGCTCGATCAGCGCGTCGTACGGCCGCTCCTCGTAGCCCAGTGCATCGGCGAGCCGCCGCGACAGGTCGACCGTCACCTGCATCGCCGGCACAAAAAGCGACCAGTCGGAGCGCTCCCGCGCGTCCTGCCAGACTGGCCGAGCCGTGGCGGCGGCACGCGCCATCTCCGAAACAAGGTCAGCCGGCACCTTCACCGCCTGCTCGAAATCCCGCCGCGTCACCCGGAGCAGGCTGGCTTCGTCCGATTCCGAGGGCATGCCTTCGACCTCGCCACCGGCACTATCGAGCAGGCGCGCGACTTCAGATGACGTGAAGCGCTCGTGCGCGAGGCGGCTCAGGGTCGCCAGCTGATTGGCGCGGTCCTCGACACCTCCCGGCGGCATGTTGGTCTCCTGGTCCCAGATCAGAACCTCAGCCGCGCGCTCGAGGTCTGCGACCTCACCCAGCACCTCCCGCAAGCGCTCGAGCCCGGGGCCTCCGCGAAGCGCAGGACCCTCGTGTTGCGGTACGCGGCTTGCCGCGGGCATAGCTGTCATGCTGGGACTTTGAGCCTCCGTCGTGAAGGCGTTGCCGTCGCCTTGGACAGCTTTCCGGCCGCGTCCAGGATGGGCCGCAGATACTGTCCCGTATAGGAGCTGGGGTCCTCGGCAACCTGCTCCGGCGTGCCTTCGGCGACCAGCCGGCCCCCCAGGTCGCCACCCTCGGGACCCAGGTCGATCAGCCAGTCAGCGGTTTTCAGCACGTCGAGGTTGTGTTCGATCACGATCACCGTGTTCCCGTGGTCGACCAGACGGTGCAGGACGTTCAGCAGCCTTTCGACGTCGAAGTAGTGCAGGCCCGTTGTCGGTTCGTCGAGGACGTAGATCGTCTTGCCGGTGTCCCGCCTGGAGAGCTCGGTCGAAAGCTTCACCCGCTGCGCCTCGCCGCCTGAGAGCTGGGTGGCCGGCTGGCCGAGCCGGATGTACCCCAGGCCCACGTCCCGCAGCGTGCGCAGCTTGTTCAGGATCTTGGGCACATTCTCGAAAACTCCAGTGGCCTCTTCCACGGTCATGTCCAGCACGTCGGCGATGGAGTGTCCGCGGAACTTCACCTCCTGCACCTCCCGCGAGTATCGGGAGCCACGGCAAACCTCGCACGGGACGTAGACGTCTGGCAGGAAGTGCATCTCGATCTGGATGATCCCGTCACCCTGGCAGGCCTCACAGCGGCCGCCCTTGACGTTGAACGAGAAGCGGCCCGGGCCGTAGCCGCGGACCTTCGCCTCCGGCAGCGAGGCGAACAGGTCACGGACATGCGTGAACAGACCGGTGTAGGTTGCCGGGTTCGAGCGGGGCGTACGGCCGATCGGTGACTGGTCGATGTCGATCGCCTTGTCCAGGTATTGAAGGCCGGCTATCTCGCGATGTGGACCCGGCCTGTCCTTGGCCCGGTAGAAGTGCTGTGCCAGCTTGCGCGACAGGATGTCGGTCACCAGCGACGACTTTCCAGAGCCGCTGACGCCTGCCACGCCCACGAAGGAGCCGAGCGGGATCTCGACGTCGATCTGTTTCAGGTTGTTGGCGGCGGCGCCACGAATCAGCAGCCGCTTGCCGTTACCGGGCCGCCTCCGCGCCGGGACGGCGACCTGGCGATCGCCGCGCAGGTAGGCCGCCGTCAACGATTGGTCGCTGCGCATGACCTCAGATACGGGCCCGGCTGCGATTATCTGACCGCCGTGCTCCCCGGCCCCCGGACCGATGTCCACCATGTAGTCCGCGGACCGGATCGTCTCCTCATCGTGCTCGACCACGATCACCGTGTTGCCGAGATCGCGGAGCCGGAGCAGGGTGCTGATGAGCCGGCGGTTGTCGCGCTGGTGGAGGCCGATCGAGGGCTCGTCGAGGATGTACAGGACCCCCATCAGCTTGGAGCCGATCTGGGTGGCCAGGCGGATGCGCTGGGACTCCCCGCCCGACAGGGTGGTCGCGGACCGGTCCAGCGTCAGGTAGTCGAGGCCGACGTCGATCATGAACTGGAGCCGCTCCCGGATCTCCTTGAGGACACCACGGGCGATCGTGTGTTCGCGCTCGCTCAGGTCGATCCCCTCGAAGAAGGCGACCGCCTGAGTGACCGAGAGCGCACAGGTTTGAGCAATGCTGCGATCGGCCACGGTGACTGCCAGCGACTCGGGCTTCAGCCGGGCGCCGTTGCATGCTGGGCAGGGCCGGTCCGACATGTATTTGTCCAGCTC
Organism: Candidatus Dormiibacterota bacterium; assembly: GCA_035259145.1. Classification (GTDB taxonomy): domain Bacteria; phylum Chloroflexota; class Dormibacteria; order Dormibacterales; family Dormibacteraceae; genus CF-161. Next base: position 10,480 of record DATFWQ010000302.1, read on the forward strand.
GGCTTTGACGAAGTCGGACTCGGTCTCGTCGTAGCGGCGCTGGACGTTAGCCAGGACACCCTCGAACGTCGCCTCGTAATAGCGCCGCACGCCGTACTGGTTGCGGTAGCCGAAGCGCACTTTCTGCTTGCCCGAGCCGTTCAGGAGCAGGTCGAGCTGCTTCCTGGTGAGCCCGGAGACCGGCGCGTCCATGTCGATCCCGGCCGCTTCACACACAGCCTCCAGCATCTCGGGATAGAAGAACTGCGACTTGCTCCAGGGCGCGACGGCACCTCCCCGCAGCGACAGCCCGGGATTCGGGATCACCAGCTCGGGGTCGGCCACGAGCTGAGAGCCGAGGCCGGTGCAGGTCGGGCACGCGCCGTGCGGGGTGTTGAAGGAGAAGTTGCGCGGTTGCGGCTCGGGAATGCTGATCCCGTCGTATGGGCAGGCGTAGTCCTGCGACATGCTGATCTCATCCCCACCACCTGCGGGGACGATGAGCACCGAGCCCTGTCCCAGCTTGGATGCCACCTCCAGCGAGTCCACCAGCCGCGTTCGCTGCTCCGGCCCGATCACGATGCGGTCGACGACGACCTCGATGTCGTGCTTCTTGTACCGCTCGAGGGGGATCTTCTCGCCCAGCTCGTAGAGCTGGCCGTCGACGCGGACCCGAGAGAAGCCCTGCCTTCGGATGTCCTCCAGGAGGCGCTCGTACTCGCCTTTTCGGCCGCGGATGACCGGCCCCATGATCATCAAGCGGGTCCCCACCGGCATCCGCTCCAGCTGATCTGCCATCTGCTCGACCGTCTGCTTCTCGATCTCGCGGCCGCAGATCGGGCAGTGTGGATGACCCACACGGGCGAAGAGCAGTCGCAGGTAGTCGTAGACCTCGGTCACGGTGCCGACCGTCGAGCGAGGGTTACGCGAGGTGCCTTTCTGGTCGATCGAGATGGCGGGCGAGAGCCCCTCGATCACGTCGACGTCGGGCTTCTCCATCTGGCCGAGAAACTGTCGCGCGTAGGCCGAGAGGGACTCGACGTACCGGCGCTGGCCTTCCGCGTAGATGGTGTCGAACGCGAGAGACGACTTGCCTGAGCCCGAGAGTCCGGTGAACACCACCAGCCGGTCGCGCGGGATCGAGAGGGTGACGTCCTTCAGGTTGTGCTCGCGGGCGCCGCGGATTGTGATCTGGTCCGTCGACATCAGCTCTGTCTCTCAGTTAAGTAGATGATGAAGCGCTGGCGGGTGGGGACCCGGCGGCCGTCGCAGCCCCCGATGCGAGAGCCGGCGGCGCCGGTTTCGGCCGGAATGCAGCACTGTAGCAACTGCTTGCGGCGCCCCGCCTATTCTCCCGTCCGCCCGGAAGTTCACCTCGAGGTCGAAGGGAGCGATCGGCGTGGCCCACTACTCTTCCGGCGCGCTCCACCAGGTTGGACATCTGTTCGCACCATTGTCGCCGCACGGACCCTCCGACTGCCAGCGGAGTCCTGCGCCGGTTATTGAACATGTTCGATATTGCCGCTGTTGGCGTAGTAGACTGGGGTTGAACACGTTCGAAGATTGTCTGTTCGAAGATTGTCCGCAGGAGGGCCTAGCATGGATCTCAGGCTCGTCGAATACGTTCTCTATCTGACCGTCAGCATCTGTCTGACCGTCTGGGTGGGTAGGGCGCTTCAGCAGAACGGACGCCAGTTTCTGGCTGAGGTGCTGACGGACCGGGCCCTCGCGGCCTCCCTCAGCCGGCTACTCGTCGTCGCCTTCTACCTCGTAGCACTGGGCGGCGTCGCGCTGCTGCTGCAGGTGGACGTCGCGCTCACATCGGCCGCAGACGTCATCAGGGCGGTCGCCACCAAGGTCGGCCTCGTGCTTCTCCTGCTTGGAGCCCTCCACCTGATCGCCATGCTGGCCCTCCACCGCATGCGAGGGCGAGCTCCCGTGGCGGCCAGGCGGCCGGCCGACCACGAGCGTTTAGCCACTCTGGGCGAGGCCCTCCGTTAGAGGTGCGGCCGAAAAGCCCGACCGGACCTCTGGCGCCTATCCACCCCACGAAGCAGGCTTCGTGGGGTCCCCGGATGCGGCCCGCCTTTCCCCGGGCCATCTCCCACCCCACGAAATCTTCGATTTCGCGGGGACCCCGAGTCGGCGGCCCGGGCGCATTCGGACCACCTGGCCACCACATGCCTCGGCCGGGTTTCCGGCCGCACCTCTAGATGGCGCTGGGCGCCCGAACGGATCGGGGCGAACACACCCGGACCGCGGTCTTCACGGCCGCGCTGGAGCTGTTCCGCGAGCGCGGCTACGAGGCCACGACCATGCGGGCGATCGCGGGGCGAGCGGGGGTCTCACT
>DATFWQ010000303.1:0-6493 GCA_035259145.1 Candidatus Dormiibacterota bacterium
CCTGCAGAGGCCACTGATGGCGCTTTCGGCACACGCCGTCGACGAGATCAAGTCGCTTCCGCCGCGCTTTCCAGAGTTGCGCAGCGCCGTCATACCGGCGCTGGACATCGCCCAGGAGGAGCTGGGATACCTGACCTCGGATGCGATGAGCGAGGTGGCTGAGCTGCTCCAGGTGGATCCTGGCTACGTGGAAGGGGTTGCGACCTTCTACTCGCTTTTCCACCTCGAGCCAACCGGAAGCCATCACTTCTACGTTTGCACCAACCTCTCATGCACGCTGCGGGGCGCCGTGGAGATCTGTGATCACATCAAACGGCGGATCGGCGTGGCGGGCTTCAAGGAGGTCAGCGGGGACGGCCTGTTCAGCGTTGAGGAGGTCGAGTGCCTGGGCGCCTGCGAATACGCACCCATGATGCGCTACCAGCAGAGCTTTCACTACGACCTGACGCCCGACAAAGTCGACACGCTGATCGACGCGGCCCGCCGAGGGACGCCTAAGGATCCCCACGCGCATGGCTGACGCCATCTCCACTCTGCGCGGATCGCATGGGCCCCAACGGCACCACGTGCTGACTGCGGACTTCGGGACTCCCAACCTTCGAAAGCTGGACGTCTACCGTCGCTGCGGTGGCTACCGCTCTCTGGAGAAGGCGCTCAAGGCGATGGCCCCGGAGGAGGTCCACGCCGAGGTCAAGGCTTCGGGCCTCCGCGGTCGCGGGGGGGCCGGGTTTCCGACCGGCACCAAATGGGGCTTCGTCCCCAAGGACGTACCGGGCCCTCGCTACGTCGTCGTCAACGCCGACGAATCGGAGCCCGGCACCTCCAAGGACCGCTACCTGATGGAGAACTCCCCCCACATGGTGCTCGAGGGCGCCTTGATCGCCGCCTACGCGGTGGGGGCTCACCAGGCCTGGATCTACATACGCGGCGAGTACGACCGGCCGCACCGCTTGCTCACCGACGCGATCGCCGAGCTGCGCGAGGACGGCATTCTCGGACCGAAGCCGTTTGGCAAGGACTATTCGCTCGACATCCAGATGTACCGCGGTCACGGCGCCTACATCTGCGGCGAAGAGACCGCCCTCCTCGAGTCACTTGAAGGTAAGCGCGCCCAGCCGCGCTCCCGACCACCCTTCCCCGCCGTCAAGGGCGCGTGGGGGCGGCCGACCCTTCTTAACAACGTCGAGACGCTGGCCAACCTGCCCTGGATCGTCGCGCATGGGGGCGCCGAGTACGCCGAGTTCGGCAGAGAGCGATCGCGTGGCACGCGCCTCCTCTCGGTGAGTGGCAACGTCCAGAGGCCAGGCGTCTACGAGATCGAGCTCGGGGTCAGCTTTCGGCACGTGATCATGGAGCTGGCAGGCGGCCCGCCGCCCGGGCGTCGAGTGAAGGTCTTCTGGCCGGGCGGCTCATCCGCGCAGGTTCTGCCTGAGTCCATGCTGGACCTGTCCACCGATCTCGACGAGATCGCCCGCGCCGGCTCCATGGCCGGGTCCGGCGGGGTGATCGTTATGGACGATGCCCACTGCGTGGTCAAAGCCGCCTATCGGTTACTCCGGTTCTATGCACACGAGTCCTGCGGCAAGTGCACGCCCTGCCGCACCGGCGGCGACTGGGCTGTCCGTACCTACGAGCGCATCTTGTCTGGCGAAGGAGGCGCGGTCGATCTCCAGATCCTCGACCGCATCCAGGAGAGCGTGCAGCACGGCCGCTGCCTCTGCGCCCTCGGTGACTCCGCCGGCCAGGTGATCGCATCCACGATGCAGCACTTTCAGGACGAGTACGAGGAGCACGCGCTTCGTGGCGAGTGCTCAGCGGAGGTGCCACGAAGCGTCGAAAGGCCCCCTGAGCCAGCCCGTCCACGTCGAGGGGAGAGGGCTCCCTAAGGTGGTCCATGCCTGACGCAAACAACCTGGTCACCCTCACGATCGATGGCCAGATCGTCACGGTGCCGAGGGGCACTCTGATCGTCGAAGCCGCCAAGAAAGTCAGTGTCGAGATCCCGGTCTTCTGCTACCACCACAGGCTGGACCCGGTCGGAGCATGCCGGCTCTGCCTGGTCGATATCAGCCCTGGGCCGCCCAAGCCGCAGACCGGCTGCACTACACCGGTCGCCGAAGGCATGGTGGTCAGGACCGACACGGCCCTGGCCGTTGGCGCCCGGGCTGACATCCTGGAATACGAGCTGGTCAACCATCCGCTGGACTGCCCGATCTGTGACAAGGGCGGCGAGTGCCCCCTCCAGGACTACACCTTCCGCCACGGCTATCCGACCAGCCGAATCGATGCTCCGCGCCGGCACTTCCAGAAGCCGGTCCCACTCTCGGACAAGATCGCGCTCGATCGGGAGCGGTGCGTCCTCTGCTACCGGTGCACGCGCTACTACGACGAGATCGCGTGGGAGCAGGAGCTGACGGCCGAGCAGCGCGGGGTGGACACCTATATCGCGAGTCAGTTCGACAGGCCGCTCCAGTCGATCTTCAGCGGCAACATCATCGACCTCTGTCCGGTCGGCGCCCTGACCAGCAGGCTCTGGCGCTTCGAGTCCCGTCCGTGGGACATGGACCACACCGCCTCTGTCTGCGCCAAGTGCGCTGTCGGCTGTAGCGTCACCCTGTGGCAGCGCCGCAATCAGCTCGTGCGCGTGACGTCGCACGAGAACGGCGACATAGACGAAGGCTGGATCTGCGACCGCGGTCGCTTCGACTACAGGGAGGTCAATTCGCCCGGGCGTCTGCGTACGCCGCAGCTGGGAGGCCGCGACTCCACATGGGACGAGGCGATGGTGGCGTTGCTGGACGGCTTGAAGGGCAGACGGCTCGGAGTCTCGCTGCGCCAGGACGTCACGAACGAGGAGCTCTATCTCCTGACCCGGCTCCTGTCCGGACCCTGGAAGGGAGCGCGTGTAGCGCTGGAGCGCCGAACGCAGATTCCAGCCCCGAGCAGCGAGACGCTGCGCATCAAGGACCTCGACGACTGCAAGGCGATCGTTGTCGTCGCATCGGACACCGCGGACGATGTACCGATCGTCAACCTGCGCGTCAAAAAGGCTGTCAGCAAGCGCGGCGCGAAGCTGCTCATCGTCCATCCCGAGGTCCTCGACCTCGACCGCTGGCCCCATGCCTTCCATCTCCGCAATGAGCCTGGCAAGGCAGCGGAAGGACTGCGCAAGCTGGTCGGCCACGAGCTGCTGTCCGAAGGCCCGGTGGCCGTGCTCTGGGGGGACGGCCACGGCAGCGAGGACGCCGGCGAGCTCGCCCGCGCCGCGGCGGACGTTGCGTCCAGGGTTGGCGGCGGCACGATGCCGCTCTATCGGGCCACCAACGAGCGCGGCTCGCTGGCGGCAGGCATGAATATCACCGCGGACGACCTGGAAGGCTGTCAGGCGGTGATCTGCTTCGGACCGCCGGCCCCTGGCCGCATCCCGGCGAGTGCAACCTTCGTCGCGGTCTGGGACACGGTGCTGAGGCCCGAGCACGGCGACCCGGACGTGGTGCTGCCCGCGCTCAGCTTTGCGGAGACGCAGGGGAGCTACACGAACCTGGAGGGTCGGGTGCAGTTCCTGCGTCCGATCCTGTACGCCCAACCCCCGCTGCGCGAGAGCTGGGACATCCTCTGCGAGCTGGGCCAGCGTCTTGGTGTCCCCGGCATGGACTTCCTCGGCGTATTTCAGATTCAGCGCGAGGCCGCGCGCGCGATCTCCGGGTTCGCGGCGCTGGCCGACCCGCCCCCGCCCGAGCCACCGCCCACGCCGGTGCTGTACGGTCCTGCACGACCGTGATCAGGCTTGCCCCGCCGGACCCCTTCGGCCTCTACACAGGCTCGGTTTCCCACTGGGTGATCGTGATCGTGGGCATGCTGCTCGTCGTCTTCGTCATCCTGACAGGGGCCGCCTACACCGTCTGGTTCGAGCGCGTCGGCCTGGGCCGTTTGCAGCGGCGCCCCGGCCCGAACCGCGTCGGGCCCTACGGGCTGATGCAGCTTGCTGCCGACGGGGTGAAGATGATCTTCAAGGAGAGCTTCGCTCCGCGAGAGGTCGACCGGATCATCTATGTGATCGCGCCGGCCATCATCGTCACCGCCGCGTTTCTGGCCTGGGCGGTGATCCCCTTCGGGATCTGGCAGGGGTTCTCATACTGGATCGCCAACCTGAACATCGGCGTCCTGCTGATCTTCGCTGTCAGCTCGATGAACGCATATGCGCTCCTCCTGGGAGGCTGGTCGTCCAACTCCAAGTACTCGCTCCTCGGTGGCCTACGCTCAGCAGCCCAGCTGATCAGCTACGAAGTGTCGCTGGGACTTTCCCTGGTCCCGATCTTCATGATCGTCGGCTCACTGCGGCTGCAAGACATCGCCGACTACTCGGTCCACTGGGGACCCTACAGCGGCCCGCTGCCGCTGGTCGTCCTTGCCCCCGTCAGTTTTGTCATCTACCTGATCTCGGCTGTGGCCGAGACCAATCGCACTCCGTTCGACCTGCCGGAGGCCGAGCAGGAGCTGGTCGGCGGGTATCTCACCGAGTACTCCGGGCTGAAGTTCCTCTGCTTCTACCTTGGCGAGTACGTGAACATGATCACGGTAGCGGCGCTCGCCTCGCTGATCTTCTTCGCGGGATGGCATCCCACGCTCGGAGGGCCGGCGTTCCTGTCCTATCTGGTCAAGGTCGCCTTCTTTCTGTTCCTCTACATCTGGTTGCGCAACACGTTGCCACGCCTCCGGTATGACCAGCTGATGCGCCTGGGCTGGAAGGTCCTGCTGCCTCTGGCGCTGGCCAACGTGGTCGTCACGGCCGTTGTTCTGGTGACAGTGCAGTGAAGAAGAAACAGCAAAGGCAGCAGCAGCAGACCGTCATCAAGGACATCGCGGCGCTGGCAACCGGCATGAAGACCACGCTGACCGAGGCGTTCAAGCCTCTCGTCACGACCATGTATCCCGAGCAGAAGACTCCGCGCTCGGTGCGTTACCGGGGCCGCCACTACCTGCGCCGGTACGACAACGGCCTGGAGAGGTGTATCGGCTGTGAGCTTTGCTCCGCCGCCTGCCCTGTGGGCTGCATCCTTGTCATCGCAGCCGAGAACACCGAGGTGAACCGTGTCAGCCCTGGTGAGCGATACGCCAAGGTCTACGAGATCAACATGCTGAGGTGCATCTTCTGCGGCTACTGCGAGGAGGCGTGCCCCGTGCAGGCGATCGTGCTCGGGCCTGAGTACGAGCTGTCCGACACGAGCCGGGAGCGGTTCATATACACGAAGGACATGCTGCTGGAGCCCAACCCGCACCAACAGGACCCCATCCTGGTACCCGCCCCGCAGGGCAACGACGGCGGAGAGCACCGATGATCGTTCCTCAACTCGTTTTCTGGGTGATGGCCGTGATCGCGGTCCTGGGCGGTGTTGGCGTAATCGCTTCACGGCAGCCCATCCGCAGCGTCCTGAGCCTGGTCGCGGTGATGCTCGCTCTGTCCGTCATCTTCCTTGAGCTCTCCGCACAGTTCGTGTTCGCGGTCCAGGTCATCGTCTACGCCGGGGCCGTCATGGTGCTGTTCCTCTTCGTGGTGGCGTTGCTGGGCCCAATGCGTGAGCGAGCGACCGGACGGCTGCGCTTTCAGTGGTGGCTGGGCATCCTGGTCGCTCTTGTCTTCGGGGGCTTCCTCTACGGCATGCTGAATGGGCTCCGCTTCCGGGCGCCGGCAAAGGTCGACCTGTCATTCTTCGGTACCGTCCAGCAGATCGCCGCCGGGCTCTTCACGACCTACCTCTACCCGTTCGAGTTGACCTCACTCCTGCTCCTGGTGGCGGCCGTTGGCGCCATTTACCTGAGCCGCGGCGGCCGGACGGCAAGCGAGATCCAGCGCGAAGAGGAGGACCGAAGTGCCTGACTACGGGCAGATTCCGGTCGGCACAGGCACCCTTGATGCGAGGTTGGTCCTGGGCCTGGGTGCCCTGCTTTTCATCCTGGGCACGATCGGTGTCCTCATCCGGCGCAACCCGCTGGTCATCCTGATCTGCATCGAGCTGATGCTGAATGCGGTCAACCTGACGCTGATCACGTTCGCGGCGCAGCTCCGCAACCTCGAGGGCCAGCTGTTCGCGCTGATGACGATGACGGTGGCGGCCGCGGAGGCCGTGGTCGGCCTCGCCATCCTCGTCGACATCTTCCGAGTGCGCGACGTCGACGACGTGGACGAGTTAAGCGAGCTGAAGGGCTAGTGCAGACCCATCAGAAGGGCATGCACCGGCCTCAGGGGGCCCGCGAAGCGGGCCCGGCGCCTCTCCTCAGGCGCCGTGGGGGGCGTGTTGTGGCTAAGCCACAACACCCGACAGCCGTCAAGGCCGAAGAGCGACGCGTAAGCACCGCGTGCCTTGACGGGGGTCGTTTCGGGGGGGCGAAGCCCAAGGCCCGCGACGCGGGCCCGGCGCCTCTCCTCAGGCGCCGTGGGGGGCGTGTTGTGGCTAAGCCACAACACCCGACAGCCGTCAAGGCCGAAGAGCGA
>DATFWQ010000304.1:0-2574 GCA_035259145.1 Candidatus Dormiibacterota bacterium
CCGAATCGAGATATTTCACAAGAGCCATATCCCGCGTGACAGTAGGCAAGAGCTCGATCATCTCCCTGCCCTCAGGGCCGCGCAGCAAGAGATACAGGAGTGGCGTGAGAACCCAACTGGGAAGCCAACTCGCCGGGCTGAGGCGCAAGGCTTTGAGGAAAACAACCATCGCGGCAATCGGCTTATGCTTCGCCAGCGCGTTCTCAAATGCTGGAAGCCAAGCGGTCGGTATGGAGCCGTTGATAGATACGGCGGCTTCGTATACCGCCAATTTGCGAACCGGCAGCTCAAGGGCTGCTTCGAGCGCGATGAGCCCGCCAGAACTATGGCCAAAGACGAATTGCGCGCCGGTCTTGTTGAGTAACGTTGCCAGATCCTGGCACTCTCGATTGATGCTGTAATTATCCCCAGCCGGGCCGCTCAACCCACGCCCGCGTCGATCGGGAAGGTAGACCGTGTACGTGTCGGCGAGTGCCTCGGCAAGCTGCCGATAGTGGTGCGATGCTCTCCCGCCGCCATGCACCACGATTAAGCCGGGTCCACTGCCGGTCTGGCGATAGCCAATAATCGTATTATCAATGGATGCTACTTGAGCTGAGCTGAAGACAGCCTTATGGCTCTTGCCGGGCAGTGCCACGTTGCTCTTGTCTCCTCGCATGGTTTACTCGTAGGCGTACTGGGACCGCTACCTGGGTAGTGCGGTCCCGTCAAGGGCCGTACCGGCCGATGCCTGCCTGCCCTTGACGGGACCGCGCCTCTGCCGCCGTTTCTGGTGGGGCGCCAAGGCGGCGTTTCCCGGCCCGGTGGGCCTTGCACGCCGCCTTGGCGCCCCCTGTCCACTCAGCCTCCCGCGGGCAGCAGCGCCGGGGAGCTAACCCCGGCGAAGTGCGCCCGCACCGCCTCCTCGAGGTAGGCGAACGCCGAGCGGCCCTGCTGGGCACAACTGGCCAGCACCGTCCAGATTCGCTCGCTCCACCGCTGACCCGTCTCGCTCCGGGTTCCCTGAGTCACCAGCCGGTCGATCACCACGAAGCGGATCGCCTGCTCCGCCAGGTTGTTCGTCGGCTCCACCCCCGGCGTCGTCACGAAGGTGAAGTAGGCCTCCCCGTACCTGGCCATCCGCTTGGCCATCCGCCGGCTGTTCGGGGTGCCCTCGTCGCGCGTCCCGGCGGCCAGCACCCGCCTCCGCGCCTCTTGCAGCTGGCGGGCGAACTCGCCCTCGGGGACCTGCTCGCGCCGGTGGATCACTCCGAACAGGCCTTCCAGGGCCATCAGCAGCCGCGTGCCGTAGAGCACGTCCGCCAACTCCGGCAAGGTGGTCAGGAACTTCACCTCCCTGATCAGGTGCGCCAGGCAGAACTGCACCGTCACGCCGCAGGTCCGCATGTAGCGGCGGTAGGCGCTGAAGTGGTCGCAGCCCAGCACGCCGTCGAACTCCCTACCCAGCACCTCGATCAGCACTTCTGCGGAGCGTCTTGGGTCGATCTTGAACAGGGTGTACAACTCGGCGCGGAAGCACCAGGTCCACATCGACTGGCCTTGGTCCTTGTGGCCGGTCTCATCGACGTTGAGGCTGGCCTGACCGGGCAGGGCGGCCAGCAGCTCGTCGTAGGGCCCCGCCAGCGCCGCGCTGACCTTGGCGATGACCTTGGCGAGTTGGCCGCGCGAGAGGCTCAGCCCGACCACGTCGCGCAGGAACTTGCGGACGGTGGAGAAGGAGGCGTGGCAGACGCCCTTGAGGTAGGCGATCAGGGTGGTCAGGCCGGGGCCGACCAGGCCACCCTTCTCGACGGCGGCGGGCAGGGGTGCGTAATGCACCTTCAGGCACTTGGGGCACCAGGCGGGGTGGCCCTTGTGCTCCTCGACGAGGACAGGGGTGGGGCGGATGTCCATCTGCTGGACGACGCGCGGCGGCCCGTGCAGCGGCTGGACGGCATGCCCGCAGTCGGGGCAGCAAGCCAAGGTGTGGTCGCAGGAGCCGCCGTTGATCTGCTCCGGTGGGAAGGCGGCGCGCTGGTGCCTGGGGTGGCCAGGCTGGCCGCCGCGCTGGCGTTTGTCCTGGCCTGGTGGCGGGGCGGGCTTGGGCGGCTTGACGATGTCGGAGGAAGGGGGCTTCGACGAGGTCGAGGAGTCCTTGCGGAGGGCAGCGACCTGCTGGCGCAGTTGGGCCAGCTCGGCCTGCAAGACGTCGATCTCCGTTTGCAGCCGCTGGCAGTTGGGGCAGGCAGTCGCTCCCTCGTTCTCCATGCCCGGTATTCTATCCGGCTACCGGGGAACCGGCTTGGCCCCCTTGACACCGCTACACTAACTGCGAACCGACAGCTGATCGCTCAGGTGGCAACGGCGTCTCCCCGACACCGCATCACTACGCTGAGAGGCTGTGGGCACCGACAGCGGCCGCGCCGCCTGGTGTCGGTTACTCGTTCAACAACGGATAGGGCCAGCGCTTCACCACCCGGCCATTCAGGTAGGCCGTCAGCTTCCCGCTCCCGGTGTCGATCACCAGCCGCAGGTACAGGCCCTTATGTTTCTTCCCCACCCGAAACGCCTGGCTCAGGAGTGTGACCGTCCCGG
>DATFWQ010000305.1:0-4455 GCA_035259145.1 Candidatus Dormiibacterota bacterium
GGCCAGCAGATCGGCGGCGCGAATCATCATTTTGCTCGGCACGCAACCCCAGTACGGGCATTCACCTCCCACGAGGGACTTTTCGATGCCGACCACCCTCAACCCGGCCTGGGCCAACGACCCAGCGGCATCTTCTCCCCCAGGTCCCATGCCGATCACCACGACATCGACGTTCTCAGTTATCAAGCTTCATGTCCTCCGGCTCACGCCCACGGCCCGAGTTCAGGTCGGCCCGCATACGCAGATCGTGACGCGCGGGGAACGCCGCCGCTGTGACTGGCGTCACAGATCTGGTGCTGATCTCGTCACACCATTTGGCCGATGGTGAGGTCGCCTTGGCCGCTGCCTCAAGGGGCTGCCGACGGGGCTGCTGAGGGACCAGCGCCTCTTGGATAATCGGCGACGTCTGTGCAGGTGCGGGACATGGGGACCGTCAGGCTCGGATTCCGTGGGTGCTCGCCGGCGCCGAGTGTCAAGCCCCGTTTCACTGTGGACCAGGGCGGCCCAAGGCTGCGGGTCGTGCCTCTTCCACCGCACCTTGGCCACGCTCGGGCCCTCTGGCTTGCCGGACCGCCAGCCCACGTAGCACACGGTGAACAGCAGCAGCACCGCCGCGAACCACAGCGGGCCGGCAGGTGGCGAGGAAGCGGGCTCGACAGTTGGGGGTGAGGACGATCCAGACGGACGCCGACCGGCACGGCCGCGATGCGGCGTGACCAGGTGCCAGAGGAGTTGGTGCAGGTCTGGGTTGGCTCAGCCTCGGCGGTTGAGCTTGTGGCGTGGAAGGTGCGCGGCCTGTTCGGCGTCCGGGTGGCTGCCCTCCTCCTTCCGCCGGCGTCCGACGCCGTTGACTGTCACGGCAGGAACGCCCCGATCCACGCCCGGAGGTCAAAAAATGCCAGGTATCAGGTGTCGAGCTGGAAGCGCTCGGGTGGTCGAGGAGCCGGAGCTGCCTGCGGCTCCACACGGCATTGACGATCTTATGGCGGCACTTAAAGCGAGCGTGGAGCAAGCCAAAGGGCGGCGTGCACAAGACATCGCGCCGGCAAAGCGGCGGAGCGCCGGGCGCCGGTCAGCCCGCTAGCGCTGGTGTTCCGGTTTAGCCGGGCTTTGAAGCGTCGGATCTTCCTCCAGACGAGTCGACGACGAACGTCGGACTGTTCAAAGCCGGAACGGGCTCCGTCCCCGAATACGTCGACAAGCCGTTGTTGACCCTGGTCGGGCCTAACGCAAAGGCTTCTCGCCCGGCTTCTACGCCCACCGCGGACCTTTGTCATGGGGGTACGGATTGCGCACCATGACCGGCTGCGGGCTTACTCCAGGAACGCTCCAGGGCCGCATGATCGAATTGACCGACTCGGTTTACGGCACAGGTGCGACCTCGGACCAGTCCTGGGATCTGCGCCGGCTGGTCGACGACCAGTTCTGGTGGTCTCCGTGGATGGCTTCAACGTCTCCAACCTGCGGACGGTGGTAGCTGCTGCCCTCACGACGAACGCCGATCGAGCCAGGCGTCGGCCAAGGTCCTGCTCGAGAAGGGCACCGCTGGCCTCTCTCTTGACTCTGCGGTCATGATGAGCCACCTCAGAACCCTCGACAAGACGACCCTTGTCGAGAAGTGCGGTAGGCTCTCGCGGTCGCGGATGGCCCAAGTGGATTCCGGTCTCAGGCGAGTCCTCGACCTGCCCGCTTAGGCGACCGAGCGACCGGTCGCGCCCTCTAACATCTCTGACGTGAAGTCGGAGGCCGGCTACGACGAAGCCTTGACAACTCTGGAGCCCGGCGCAAAGCGAAGTCTGCAGCTCGCGCATGCGTCGCTCGTTGCTGGCGGGCTGGCTTGCGGCGCAGCCATCACCGACGTCTCGGGCGTGGTATTCGCTGAGGGCCGGAATCGTGCCTACGACCGGCCCGGCGGCACGGACGCACTCCAGGGAACACCGCTTGCGCATGCCGAGATGAACGCCCTTGCCGCCGTATCGACCTACCGCGATCTGTCCATCTGCACGCTGTGGTCATCACAGGAGCCGTGCTCCATGTGCACAGCGGCCGCGACGTTCACCGGTGTGGGCACGATCCGCTACGTGGCACCTGATCCGTGGGCAATCGCCGCTGGCCACAGTCGCTCCAGCCGCGGCGCTGCTGCGGATTCGGCACCCGCCGTGGAGGGAGACAAGAGTCCTGTCGTCGTTGGCCCGATCGACGATGACCGGTGGATGATAGCTGCCAACGTAATGTTTCTCCTTTCCATCGCTCTGCAGCGAGGTCTCGACCACCCTACGATCGTCCGGAACACAGAACTGGAGCCTGATACTGTGGCGATCGTTCGCCGGGTCCTGGAAGCGAAGCCATCGGCCGAGCTGCTGGCCTCGGCGGATGCCTTCCTGGCCCGCTGGTGGAGCGCGATATCGAGGGCTGCCGAACACCGCACGGCAACCCGCCTTGTCGATCCCTGATCCTGAGTTGCCGCCATAGCCGGATAGACGGCTCGGGCGCAGAGCACCGAACGTTCGTCCTGGGGCGGAAGACGGGACTCTCCGCGCAGGTGGCCGTGGCCCGTTTACCACTACACCAGGACCCCAACCACGTCGTTCACTTCGATCCTCATGCAGCTACGGCTCCTTGGAGATGGTCGATCTCGAAGCAGTAGTGGCGCACTAGGGTCTGGGCGACGGCCTGGCCGCTAACGTGCGGTCGGTGCTCTATCGGCCGTCGATGTCTGGTTACGTCCGGCTCTGGCCTTGTCGCGCTGCGCTGCCTCGTATGCGTCGAGCTCCAGCGTGGTCTGACGCCTGTCCCGTTTCATGGCTTGCGTCACCTCGTCACGGCGCCTGGCAGTACTCGTGGATCAGGCACCGAGCCGGTCGAGACGACCTCGTCGTCGGCAATGGACCGAGCCAGCGGGCGCCAGGCGCAAGTTCCGAAGTCCGAAGGTGGGTGTCCCTTGCCGGAACGTGTGTTCCCGCTTTGAATCGTCCGATCTTCGTCCAGACAAGTCGACGACGAACATCGGACTGTTCAAAGCGGGACAGGCTCCGTCCCCAAGTACTTCGACAAGCCGTTGTTGACCCTGGTCGGGCCCTGACACAACGGCTTCTCGCCCGGCCCCTACTCCCCGCCGCGGACCCCTCGTTCGAGTGCCACGGCCCAGCGCGCCGGATAAATGGACCCCACGGCCCGGTCCGGCTGCCCGGTTAGGGCGGCTAAGCGGCAACAATTGCTCCCGCCGCGCACGTTATAGGGATATGGGAGAGGATGCTCGGCGGACGAGGCGGTGCAATCCTTAGCCAGCAGCGACGCCGACGAGCGGCTACTGGAGAGCGCTCGGGCGGGCGACGCCACTAGCTTCGAGCTCTTGATTGGCCCTCACATCGGCGCTGGCTACCGGCTCGCCGCCGCCATGCTTAACGATCCGGCGGCGGCCGAGGACGCCGTCCAGGAAGCGACACTACACGCCTGGCGTGCCGTTTCCCGGCTCCGCCCCGGGTCGCGGCTTCGGCCCTGGTTTCTGACCATCGTGGCCAATCAGTCGCGGTCGATGCGAAGGATGCGCTGGTGGTCCGTGGTCCGCCTTCCCCAGCCAAGGCCGCACACGCTGGCTGCGACCGACCCTGGCGAAAGCCGCATGGAACTCGTGGACGCCCTACGCCGACTGAACGCCGACGAGCGGGCCGCGATCTTCCTTCGGTTCTACGAGGACATGAACAGCCACGAGGTGGGGCAGGCGCTCGGGATCTCTGCCTCCGGCGCCCGGTCGCGGATTCGCAGGGGCCTCCACCGGCTCCGCGTCGAGCTCTCCGAGGGGGAGTTGTGAGCGAGATTAACGAGCTGCGCCAGGTCCTCGCCGGGGAGATGTCGAGGCTGCAGGCGCCGCCGGGCCTGGAGCGCCGTGTCCTCGACCACGTCCTCGCGCGGCGCATGCCGAGGACGGCCGCGCGGGTCCGAGCCACCGCCTACAGGGTGTCCTCTCAGACCTTGAAGTTGGTTGCCGGAGCCTTGGTGCTGGCGCTCTTCGTGTCCCTGGTGGTGGTCGGGCGCTTGACTCGAATGGAGGCGAACCCGCCCTCCGGCGCGCTGACCTCGGCCGAGCAGGCGGAGCTCGCCGCGCTCGAGGCTCGGCCCCTGAAATTACCGGCACTGCCAGCTGATGCCGGCTGTCCCGTCACCACCGCCTGGATCGCTCCCTACCGTGGCAACGTCCCGGAGCCTGTGTGGGGAAGCCGCGGCCCCGTTTATGTGGAGCACGGCGTCAGTAAGATGACCGCCAGGTACTTCGTCAACGACAACACGATCGTGCTCGACCGGACCGTGCGTGGACTGGTCCTCATCCGCGGCGGATCGACCGATGGCCGCTACACCGCCGGCTTCTCCGGCCAGTATGCCCGGGGGCCAGTTGTCGACACCGAGGACATCGATGGCCGGACGGTCCAGCTGCACTCGGAGCTGGTCCTGCCCAGC
>DATFWQ010000306.1:0-10313 GCA_035259145.1 Candidatus Dormiibacterota bacterium
GCTGCAGGGGTAGCGACGTGCGCCAGCGCGGCCGACTCCGGTCCGGGCCACGCTGACGCCGCCCTGGTCAGTCGGGCATCGGCAGGTCGACGGCGGCCTCCAGGGACGTCAGCGGAGCCTGCGAGCTCTCGCACACGATCCGCACCCCCTCCGCGTTCAAGGCCTCGAACCGGCTGAGCAGGCGCCCCGGTCCCGCCAAGTACGTCGACCCGAGGTACCGCACGAGGTCGCCGCGAGCGGTCAGCCGCAGCGACGCGTCCACCAGCGCCGCCTGCAGGAGGGTCAGCTCCGAGTCGGTGATCCGCAGCCTCTGTTCGACCATGAAGAGCGTGAGGGCCGTCATTTGATCTGCAGCCTAGCCGGCGGCCCTGGGGAGCGACATCCGCGCAAACCCGTAGGCCCTCCCGTATTTCGGCCCTACTCGACCCAACGGGCGAGCTGGGTGCGCGAGTTGATCCCGAGCTTGTTGAGCATGTTGGTGACGTGCGTCTCGACCGTGCGGTTAGAGATGAACAGTCGGACCGCAATCTCGCGGTTAGTGAGCCCCTCGGCGACCAGCCGAGCGATCTCCAGCTCGCGCCGGCTGAGGACTGGCGCGGTCGTGGCGGAGGCCGGAGCCAGCTTCGGTTCCGCCTGGCCGAGGACGTAGTCGACCGCCTCGCCGGCGGACATCGCCAGGCCCTGTCGCTGGGCCCTGCGATACTGCGCCTCGCCCAGCCGCTCCCGTACGCCATCCTCGCAGGCGCGGTGAGGCGGCAGGTACGGGGCCAGGAGCGGGATCGCGATCGAGTCGCGCAGACTCTGGGCGCAGCCGAGCAGCGTGGCGGCCCGTGCATCGTCGCGCTCGTCGGAGGCGACCCACGCCAGGGTCTCGGTGAGCGTCGCGACTCCCCGGCGATCGTCGAGCGCGTGCTTGCAGACGACGCCGTCGCGGATCAGCGCCTCGGCCAGCGGCAGCTCTCCACGGCGGCGCCGCGCCTCTCCCAGCGTGTTGAGGATCATGCCGCGCGTGTAGAGATCGCCCACCTTCTTGCAGATCGCGACCCCGGCCTCGCCCATCTCGATCACCTCGTCGATCCGGTCCTCATCCAGCCAGTGCTGGCACGTGTAGTGCCTCGCGACGACGCCCATCCCGGTCTCCCCACCCGTCTCGAGCATCGAACGGCAGAGCTCGCTCACGCCTTCCCGCTTCCCCTGGACGAACGCCGTGAGGAGCAGCGCACCTGCCGCCCAGCACGCGACGTTCGCACTGTGGAGTACGCCGGCGATGCGCATCGCCTCCAACCCGTGGGCCTCTCCGGTCGCGGCGTCGTCCAGCGCGCTCGCGAACAGCGCGGCGGTGACCAGGGCTCGCGCCCGCACCTGGCTGTCGGGCTCGGTCAGGGGCAGCAGCGACTCGATGTAGCGCCGGATGTCCCTGAGCGGGCCGCGGGCCATCCAGTAGTTGGTCAGCGAAGCGGCGATGTCGACGCCGGCCGCGGCCTCGCCCGGCTGACGGTTGCAGTGCTCCAGCGCGCTCCACAGGTTGTCACGCTCCCGGTGGATGGCGTCGAAGGTCTGCGGGTTCGTGTCGTCGAACGTCGACGTGGCCTGCGCCAGGCCGGCCACCCAATCGCGGTGGCGCGTCTGAAGATCGAGCTCCTCGCCCAGCTCTCGCAGCCTGCGCCGGCCGTACTGGCGGACGGTCTCGAGCATCGAGTAGCGCGGCGGCTCGATGCCGTGGTCGCGGCGGAGGATCGAGCTCTCGACGAGCGCGGCGAGCACTCCGGGCACGTCACCAGGCGGCTGTTCGAGGTCCGAGCAGACGGCCTCGGCGGCCTCCGCGCCGAATCCGCCGGCGAAGACCGAGAGACGCGCCCACGTGCGCCGCTGCTGCACGCTCAGCAGCGAGTGGCTCCAGTCGAGCGTGGCCTCCATCGTCCGCTGCCGGGCCTCTGCCCCGCGGAGCACCGCGCCCGGCGCCAGCAGCTCACGGTCCAGGCCGGCGAGCAGTTGATCCACGGAGAGCCCTTCCAGGCGCACTGCGGCGAGCTCGAGCGCGAGGGGCATCCCCTCCAGACGCGCGCAAACCTGAAGCACCGAGGCTGCGTTGGATTCATCCAGGGAGAAGCCGGGCTGGACGGCGGCGGCTCGCTCCACGAACAGCGCGACGGCGTCGGAACCGGCGATCTGGCCCGGGCTCGACGACCCGATCACCTCGGGCAGCGAGAGCGGCGGCACGTGGTGGCGCACCTCGCCCGGCATCCCCAGTGCCTGCCGGCTCGTGGCGAGGATCCGCAGCTCCGGACAGGATCGCAGCAGGGTGCCGGCCAGCCCGGCGGCGCCATCCAGCAGGTGCTCACAGTTGTCGAGCACGAGCAGCACTCGCTTCTCCCGCAAGTAATCGCTCAGTGCCGAGAGCGACCAGCGCGAGGAGACGTCCGGCAGGCCCAGGGCGCTGAACACGGCCTGCGTGATCAGGAGCGGATCGTCGATCGGCGCCAGGGCGACGAGCCAGGCGCCATCCGCCAGGCTGCGCGTCAGGTCGGCGGCGGCGCGAAGCGCGAGCCTGGTCTTGCCAGCTCCCCCGCTCCCCGTGAGCGTCAGCAATCTGGTCGTGGTCAGCAGCCGCTTGATCTCGGCCAACTCGTGGCGCCGGCCGACGAAGCTGGTGAGCTCCGACGGCAGGTTGCCCGCCCTCGACCTGGCGGTCCTTACCGCCATTTGACGCGAGGTTACACGCCTGCGACCGACTCGAGCGGCGCGGCCCGCTGGTCGATGCCGAAACGCGCCAGCAGCAGGCCTGGCAGCAAGGCGCCCGGGACCAGGGCGAGCCGCCACAGGGTCCACGTCACGGGCAGCCGATCGAGCCGCTGGGCGATGCTCGCGCCCTGCGCTGCCGAGACCATGAGGACACCGTATCGCGAAATACGTGACCCCCTACGGGTTGTCCCGGATGCCGCCGCCGCCGCCGGGAACTAGCGTGCCTCCACAGGAGGTGCACGATGACTGACCGCAACGCGCTTCGTCTGTCAGGGACGCTGCTGCTCATCGGCCTCGTGGTCTACGAGGCGTTGCAGTTCCCGCATCCGGGAAGTCCCACACCAACCGACCAGGCCCAGTTCGCCGCGTACGCGATGAGCTCGAGCTGGGCCGCGATCCACCTCGGTGAGTTCCTCGGGGTGGCGATCACCACGGCGGGACTGCTCGTCCTCTTCTTCGCGCTCAACCTCTCGCAGGGCATACCTCGCTGGCTGGGGTTCTTCGCGGCGATCTCAGCAGGGGTGGCGGGGGCGCTCGCCGCCGTCGTGTATGCCGTCGATGGGGTCGCCCTCAAGCAAGCGGTGGATGCATGGGCGAGCGCGCCGGCGGCCGAGCAGGCGACCCGGTTTGCCAGCGCGGAAGCCATCCGATGGCTGGAGACGGGGACGAGAAGCTACCAGGAGTTCACGTCCGGCCTGGCACTGGTGCTGTTCGCCACCACGATCGTGTGGGCGGCCAGAATCGCCCGGCCGATCGGCTATCTGATGGGATTGTCGGGCCTGCTCCTCGTCGTCATGAGCTGGGTGGCCGGAACCCAGGGCCTGGGCGCCTCCGCACGAGGAGTCCTTTTTGAGATCGTCATCCTCTCCAGCGCCGTCTGGACCATCTGGCTGCTCGTCGTCGCCTGGCGGATGAAGGAGCCCGTCGAAGGGGTGGCGCGTGCGATCAACGACCGGATCGTCAGCACCAACCCCTACTGAGATCACGACCAGACGAGGAGAAGATGAAATGTCCATCGCAAGCCGGAATCCGACGTCGGGGGCTCGCACCGACCCGAGGGCTGACGGCACACTGCTTCGCGCCTCGGTGACGCTACTGGTCGTCGGTTGGGTCCTCCTCTTTGTCACGAACGAGGTGCTCCACCCCGGAGGCGGCGCAACGTTCGAGGCTACGTTTGCCAACTACGCCGCCAGCCGGGATTGGGCTGCCGTACATCTCGGGGAGTTCGCCGGCAAGGGGCTCTACTTTGGGGGACTGCTGGTCCTGCTCTTCGCGCTCGCCGTCCGTGAGGGTCCTGCACGCTTGTCGACCTTCTTCGGTGCCATCTCGGCCGGGGTGACCCTTGTTCTCGCGGGCATTCTGGATGCCGTAGATGGGGTCGCCCTCAAGCAGGCGGTGGATGCGTGGGCGAGCGCACCGGCGGCACAGAAGGCGACGAGCTACGCCAGTGTTCTGACCGTCAGGTGGCTGGAGTGGGGGACCAACAGCTATCAGAACTTCATGTGGGGCCTCACACTGCTGCTGGTCGCCACAACGATCGTCATCACGGCGAGAATCACCCGGCCGATCGGCTACCTGATGGGGTTGTCTGGGCTGGTCTGGCTCGTACTGGGGTGGTTGGTCGGAACCAGGGGCTTCACGTCCGCCAACAACCTGCCTCAGTACGCAATTTTTGGCTTGACCACGGCCTGGATCATCTGGCTGCTCGTCAGCGCCGTCCTGAGGAAAGAGCCTCCGGTCCGCGCCGCCCCGGCGTCCAATTAGCCGCATTCATAAGGAGGAGAGAATCATGCCGACGATCATCGCCGTCTGGGCAGTGGTCTGGGCGCTGGTCGCTGCCGGCGTCTCAGTGGTCGGGTTCCGGCGCGGACGTCCGCTGTGGGCGGCCGTCTGGCTCGTCACAATCGGCGCGTTCCTGGCGGCGCAGGAGGACCCGCTCCTGGTCATCCAGATGGCGTCCACGGGGCATAGCGCCAGCTTCCACGACGGGGTGCTGGGCCTCGTCGACCCGCACACCAGGGGCCACATGTACGGCGCCGCCATCCTGGCGCTGGCGGGCCTGGGTCTGACCGTGCTCGTTGCCCATAACGCCCTGCGCCGTGGGGAGGCCTGGGCCTGGTGGGGCCTCGCGGGATTCTGGCTGTTCGGCGCAGCCGCCGACCTGTACGAACTTTTCGGGATCTATCCGCACGGCTTCCCGCTCGCGCCGACGCCGGCCGACGGCGTGCGCGGCTTCGGCTGGCAAACGCTCGCGGCGTGGATCCTGATCTGGGCAGCAGGCCTGGCGATCGCCGCCCCGTCGGTCCTGGCCAGGTCGCGGCGGGCTGTGGGGGCGGTGGCCGCACCGGGGTCGGCGTAGATCTAGATCGACGGCGATTGCCAAAGGGCAAGGAGGCGACCAGGCTATGACCGTTCCGGATCTCGTCGTCATCGTAAGCGCGGTTGTGCTGAGCGGCGCCCTCGCCTGGTTCTTCTTCGGTCCTCGCAGGGCCCGCGCCGCAGAACTGGTCGGCGACGCCCAGCAAGTGACGGTGACCGTGCGCGGCGGCTACTCGCCGGACCTGGTGCGGGTGCGTCTGGGAGTGCCCCTTCGCATCGTCTTCGACCGCCAGGAGAGCGGGGAGTGCAGCTCGCGCGTCGTCCTGTCCGACTTCGCCGTCAACCGCCCACTGCCGGCGTTTGCGCAAACGGCGGTCCAGTTCGTGCCGAGCCGCGCCGGCGAGTTCGAGTTCGGCTGCGGGATGAACATGGTCCACGGCACGCTGGTCGTCGAACCCATGGACGGGCGCGAGACCGCGCCGGTCCACCTTGCTCCGGAGCCTCCTTCCGAGACGACGCGGCCAGAGGTGGACATGGGCGGCGAGGACCACGAGGTCGCCGAGCGCCGGGCGGAGATCGCCGACCTGACCCGCCGGATCGTTGTCGCAGCCGTGCTCACGGCCCCCGTGCTGTTCGCGGTGATGGCTGGCGGTCTCGTACCAGTCGGCATCCTGGCCAATCACTGGCTCCAGCTGGCCCTGATCACGCCGGTGATGCTCTACTCGGCCTGGCCCATCCACCGCACGGGCTGGCTGAGCCTGGCGCACCGCTCCGCAGAGATGAACTCGCTCATTACGATCGGCACCACGGCCGCCTTCGCGTACAGCCTGGTGGTGACCGTGGCACCGGGCCTCCTGCCCGAGGGCCTGCGCGACGTCTACTTCGAGGCCGTCGGGGTGGTCATCACGCTGATCCTGCTGGGCCGCCTGCTGGAGGCGCAAGCCAAGGCCGGCACGGGCGAGGCGATCCGCAAGCTGATCGGCCTCCAGGCCCGCACGGCGCGCATCGTGCGCGACGGCGTGGAGGCCGACATCCCGGTGGAGGAGGTCGCGCTCGGTGACGTCGTTGCGGTCCGTCCAGGCGAGAAGATCCCCGTCGACGGCGAGGTGGTCAGCGGGCGGTCGTCGGTGGACGAGTCCATGGTCACCGGCGAGTCCATACCGGTCACCAAAGAACCGGGCGACACGGTGATCGGTGCGAGTATCAACGGTACCGGCGCCTTCCAGTTCCGGGCCACCCGGGTGGGCAGCGACACGATGCTGGCCCAGATCGTCCGCCTGGTCCAGCAGGCGCAGGGCTCGAGGGCGCCAATCCAGCGGCTGGCAGATGTGGTCGCCAGCTACTTCGTGCCGGCGGTCATCTTCATCGCCATCGCCACGTTCGCCGCCTGGTTCGTGCTGGGGCCGCAGCCGGCCTTTGCGACCGCGCTGGTCAGTGCGGTGACGGTTCTGATCATCGCCTGCCCGTGCGCGCTGGGCCTGGCGACGCCGCTCTCGGTGATGGTCGGGACCGGCAAGGGCGCCGAGCAGGGCATCCTGATCCGCTCGGCGGAGGCCCTGGAGACCGCGCGCCACCTGGACGCCGTCGTCCTCGACAAGACCGGGACGATCACGCTCGGCCAGCCGGCGCTCACCGATGTGGTGCCGGCCGGCGGCTTCGGCGAGCAGGACCTGCTCGTGCTCGCCGCCTCGGCCGAACGCCGGTCCGAGCACCCGCTGGCGAGCGCCGTGGTGGCGGGCGCCCGCTCGCAGGAGCTGCTGCTCCCCGAGCCGGACGGGTTCGAGTCGGTGACCGGCCGCGGCATCCGCGCGACCGTCCAGGGCCGGTCGGTGCTCGTCGGCACTCCGGCCCTGCTTGCCGAGGCAGGCGTCGACACGACCGCGCTCGACCAGGTCGCGGAGCGGCTGTCCGCCGGCGGCCGGACCCCGCTCCTGGTCGCAGTCGACGGCAGAGCGGCCGGTGTGCTCGGCGTGGCGGACACCCTGAAGCCGGACTCTGCGTCCGCGGTGGCCACCTTGCGCGGGCTCGGCCTGCAGGTCGCCATGATCACGGGCGACAACCGGCGCACCGCGGGCGCGATCGCCCGGCAGGTCGGCGTCGAGCGCGTCCTGGCCGAGGTGCTGCCCGATCGCAAGGCGGCCGAGGTGCGCCGGCTGCAGGCGGAGGGCCGGCGGGTGGCGATGGTTGGCGATGGGATCAACGACGCCCCGGCCCTGGCGCAGGCCGACGTCAGCATGGCGATCGGCACCGGCACCGACGTGGCCATCGAGGCCTCGGACGTCACCCTGATCTCGAGCGCGCTCACGGGGGTTGTGACGGCCATCCGGCTGAGCCGGGCGGCCATGCGCAACATCCGGCAGAACCTGTTCTTCGCCTTCGCGTACAACGTGGTCGGAATCCCAATCGCGGCGGGCGTGCTCTACCCGTTCCTCGGACTGCGGCTGAGCCCGATGATCGCGGCAGGCGCCATGGCCCTCAGCTCGCTGTCGGTGGTGTCGAACGCCAACCGCCTCCGCCGCTTTCGGGCGGGGCCGCTGGACGAGGAGGTCGCCCGCCCGGCCGGGGAGCCGAGGGTGGAGGTTGGCGGCGAGGAGCCGGAGCGCGCTGTGGACCCGGTCTGTGGCATGGAGGTCGACCCTGGCGCTGCGGGGGCCACGATCGTCGTGAACGGGATGAGCTGCTACTTCTGCTCGACGGGATGCCGGGACCACTTCCTGGGCGGCGATCATCGACCAGACTTGTAGCCGGCTGAGGTCCGACGTCCGTTTGGCGTAGGGGCAGTCTCTATTGGACGCTACGTACTCGGGGTCCGGGGCTGGCCCCTCAGCCGCGGTCACCCAGCTCGCCAGCTGGATCCGGGAACTCAGGCCAAGCTTGTTGAGCGTGTTCGTGAGGTGGGTCGTCACTGTTCGCTCGGAGATGAAGAGCCTGGCAGCGATCTGCTGGCTCGTCAGCACCTCGGCGACAAATGCGCAATCTCCAGTTCCCGGCGCGTCAGGGAGTTCGCTGGCCGGCTCACCCGAGACGCGCGCGGAACCGCAGCCGGGCCAGCTAGCGTCTGCTCCAGCACGTAGGCGATCGCTTCCCCGTCGGGCATGGTCCTCTCACAGTGGAGACAGGTCATGCCCTCGATCGTCATCTGCTTGGTTGCCATTTGCTGACCTCCTCCGGGTAGTGGCCTCAAGCCACCTGCGAAGATGCGCTCCGACGGAGGCGGTCCGCGTTACTGCGACCGATCGCGGCTGCCTCGGCTAGTGGGAGGGCCGTTGTTCCCGGGTGCTCACTCGTCCAGCGTGCTGCTCGAGGACGGCGAGCGCTCCGTCGGCCAGCTCGTCGCTGCGGTCGGCCAGCCCCAACCACGAGTCAGCACCCACCTCGCCTGCCTGCGCCACTGCGGCTTCGTCACGACCGAGCGGCGGGGCAAGGAGGTCATCTACCGGCTCGCCCTGGGCGGGCTGGACCAGATCGTGGGCCGCGCAGCCGAGGTGATGGGCCCACTCGCCGAGCGGCTGGCCACCTGCGCGCGGATCGGGCCGGAGTGGGTCTGATGGGCGCCGACGCCTGCGGGGCGGCGAAGCCGGTCGTGTGGGCAGGTTGAGGAGGCGGTGGTCATGACGAGATCGGTTTCACTGCTGGCTCTGATAGCGCTGGCGCTAGCGGCGTGCGGCGCATCGTCGGCCGCGTCGTCCTCGTCCGGCACTCATGCGACGGCGCTGACCATGCAGCAGGTCGAGGCCCAAACCCACGGGCACCCGACGGTCCTGCTGTTCACGGCCCAGGGCTGCGCCTCGTGTGTCGGCGAGGCCAAGGCTCTGCAGGACGCCGCCGGTGGCCGCACCGACCTGCGCCTGGTGGGGGTGGACATGGACCCCGGCGACACCACTCAGGCGCTGGCGGCGTACGTCCAGGCGATCGGACTCCAGTCCAGCGGTTTCATCTGGATGGTCGACGCCGAAGGTTCGCTGGTCCGCCGCTACGACATCACGAGCCTCAGCTCGGCTGTGTTCCTCGACAGCTCGGGGCAGGCGAGGTTCGTCAACCAGGGCCCACAGGACGCGGGCACCTACTCGGAACAGCTCAGCAAGCTCCACTGAGCCAGCCCCTTGAACGGAGGGTTCAGGTGATGAGTGACAGAAACGGCGGGTCCCTCGGCGTGGTTGCGATGGCCGGCCTCGCCGTCATCTGCTGCGCCGGCCCGCTCCTGGTGGTCGCACTCTCAAGCCTGGGCGTCGGCGCCTGGCTGGCCGCGCACGGCCTGTGACTGCTGGGGGGCCTCGGCCTGCTGACGGCCGGCGCGGCTCTGTTTGCATATCGCCGCCGCCGGACCGTCGCTGCTTGTGCCTCCGACGGGCGGAGCGAGGAAAGGTCAGGCTCTACAGCTGCGCCGCACGAGACGCGGGAGACTTCCAGGCGGTGAGCCGCGAGGCCCCGATAGCGCCGAGGAAAAGCGGCTCCTTTCCAGCTCGTGCCCTCGGGTGCGCCGCTAATGGGAATGGGTCTACATAGTGACACGGGCTCGGTCGCTCCGTAGCACGCTCGTCACCCGTTCCGACGGTGCGCTGACGGAGACAGACCTGGAGGCACACCTTCACAAGCTGGAGGCACCGCCATCGTAGGCCGCCTCCGCTGGGCCTCTTTTCCCTCACTGCGCGGCTGGCTGGGAGTGCTCACGGCCCTGGCAACGCTCGCGCTCTCGGTTGGCGCCGCGTTCGCGACTGGCGCCGGAGGTGGCCGACCCGTGCTAGTGGTCGAGCGTCTCTCGGGCGCCTCGACCACGCTTCTGCAGGGAGTCGCCGTGACCCTGCCCGTCGGCTATGCATTCGGTGCCGGGATGGTCGCGGCCGTCAATCCTTGCGGGTTCGCCCTGCTGCCTGCTTACCTGGGCCTGTATCTGGGCACTGAGGACACGCGAGTAGGCTTGAGAGCCATCCCGCGGGCTCTGGCGGTGAGCGCCATGGTCACCTTGAGCTTTGTCCTCCTCTTCGGTGCGGTCGGTCTGCTGCTCAGCGCCGCGACATCCGCTTTGGCTGCCTATTTCCCCTGGGCTGGGCTGGCTGTCGGGGTGCTGCTGGTATTCGTGGCAGGCCGCTTGCTCGCCGGGGGTTCCCTCCACGGCCGCCTCGGCAACCAGCTCGCAGACCGGATGGGAGGGACTGCCCGCCGCGGAGGGACCTGGGGCTACGCCGCCTTCGGGTTGGCCTATGGGCTGACCTCGCTCGGGTGCACTCTTCCGGTCTTCCTCACCGTGGTTG
>DATFWQ010000307.1:0-11638 GCA_035259145.1 Candidatus Dormiibacterota bacterium
ATTTGCAGCGCGTCGGTAGACCAGTATCGGCTCGCCGGTTGCCCAGACCGCCAACGCTCCACTTCGCTGAGCTAGCACACCAGGACCGGCACCGATGGCGGGCATCACAAGCCGGAGGGCATGAGTGCAAATGCCGGAGGCGTCGTACGAATTGGGCAGGGTGTTCGGCAACAGCCTCCCGGCGAATGGCGCCTATTGGCCACGCCGACGCATTCACAGACCACCACGAGCCGCCGGCGACGCGAGCGCATGCTCGAGCGCAGCGTAGAGCCGCGGCTGTCGGAACTCGTAGCCCAGTTCCAGGGCGCGTGCTGCCACCGCGCCTCTCCCGTTGGTGACCATGACCGCTCCGGCGCCGAGCCGGCTGCGGAGCCACCACTTCGGCTGCGGTACGCCACTGACCATCTGGCCCAGCGCGCAGACCGCCCTCATGAACTCGGCGCAGGTCACCGAGTGCGGGGCCACCGCGTTCAGCGCTCCAGCGACGCGGCTGTCGAACATCGCCTGCATCACCAGGCCGACGACGTCGTCCACGTGCACCCACGGCTGTCGCTGCGTTCCTGGTGGAAGCGCTCCCCCCATTCCAAGCCGGGCCGCCCGCCGAAGCCGAGGCAGTGAGCCCTGCCAGCCGAGCACGAGCCCACTGCGCAGCGTCACCACCCGCACGCCGAACTGCTCCGCGTGCAGGGCCGCTGATTCCCAGTCCGCAACCAGCCGCGAAAGAAAGTCGTCGCCAGCAAGGTCGTCTTCCTCGGAGCAAAGGCGCTCCCCACTCGAGTCCTGAGGGTAGAACGCGGCGGCCGAGGCACATACCAGGACTTCGGGCCGAGAGCGGGCCTGGGCGAGAGCCGAGACGACGCATCGCGTACCCACGACGCAGCCCTCGTACAGCTCCTGGCGGTGCGAGTGGTTCCAGCGCCCTGGGCCGGTCAGGGGACTTGCCAGGTGGACGACCGCCCTCGCATTCTCCACCATGCTGGTCCAGGGGCTGCCCCGCTCGATCGGCTGCCACAGCCGGTAGACCCGGGCGCCAGGCACCAGCCTCCGGGCGCGGTCGGGCCGCCTTGAAAGGACGGCGAAGGGAATCCGCTCCCTTCCCATCGCCTCGCAGAGCGCTCGGCCCACAAGGCCGGTCGCACCGGTCACGAGGACCTGGGCTTGCTCCCCCTCTTCAGACGGGCTGACGGCTGATCGCCTCCAGCATGCGGCGCAGCTCCCTCATCAGGCGAGCGAAGTTCTCGAAATCAAGCGACTGGCCGCCGTCGCTGAGGGCCTCGTCAGGGCACGGGTGCACCTCGACGATCAGGCCCTGGGCCCCGGCGGCCACGGCTGCCAGCGACATCGGCCTGACAAGGCTCCAGCGACCGGTCCCCTGCGACGGATCCACCACCACCGGGAGGTGGGACAGCTCGCGCACGAGCGGTACCGAGTTCAAGTCCAGCGTGAAGCGGGTCGAGGTCTCGAACGTACGGATGCCCCGCTCGCAAAGCACCACGTCACGGTTGCCTCGGCTCAGGATGTACTCAGCCGCCAGCAACCACTCCTCGACCGTGGAGGACATGCCTCGCTTGAGCAGAACCGGCCGGCCCGAGCTGCCAACCTCCTGCAGAAGGGCATAGTTCTGCATGTTCCTCGTGCCCACCTGAAGCATGTCCACGTAGCGGGCCACGAGCTCAACGTCGCCAGGCGTCACGACCTCGCTCACCACACGCAGCCCGGTTTCCTCACGCGCGGTCGCCAGCATCCGGAGGCCGGCCTCCCCCAGGCCCTGGAAACTGTACGGCGAGGTGCGCGGCTTGAAGGCGCCGCCGCGCAGCATCCGCGCACCTTCCGACGCGACATGGCGAGCCGTATTTATCACCATCGCCTCGTCCTCGACCGAGCAGGGACCGGCCATGACGACGACCTCTTCCCCACCGATGGCCACACCCCCCACGTTCACCACCGTGCCACGCGGCTGGAACTCCCGGCTCGCCAGCTTGAAGGGTTTTGTGATCTGGAGGATCTGCATGATCCCGGGCAGGTGAGAGAAGGCCTCGCGGTAGGCGTATGCGTTGCCGCCGATCACCCCTATGACGGCTCGATCCTCACCGATCGAGAGCTCGGGGCGCAGTCCGACCTCTGTGACCCGCTCGACTACCGCATCGACCTCGGCTCGAGTGGCCCGGTGGGACATGACTATGATCACGGTTCGGCAGCCCCGCCCCGCACAAACGCCAGGGACTGTGACCGCGCCGCGTCGAGATCCTTCTTGATGGCGCTCGCCCCACGCAGGTAGGCGTGACGCATCTCTCGCTGTGGACGGTCGGTGTTGTACAGCAGCAGCACGCGAATGCACATCGGCACACCGCGTGCGTTCGGCTGGCGAACGGTCATCTCGGGACCACAAAGGAGCGGGACGTCCACCCAGCCGAGGCGCCGGGCCCCCAGAGCCGGGAACTCGGCATCGAGGTCGGGTGTGGTCGTGAAGTAGGCCAGCGCGATCTCTTCGACGTCCAGCTGGTTGTGGGTGACGAGCTCGCGGAGCAGCCGTTCGGTCGCCTCCACGATGGCCTCTGCGTCGTTTGCGGCGGCAGTGGTGGCGCCGCGGATGCCTCTCACCGGCACGCGGTCAGCAGCTCCCGCACAAGTTCGACGGGGTCCTCGCCACGATGGACGCGGTCGAGCAGCGCGCTGGCGACGACAGCCGCGTCGGCGTGACCCCGCAGCGTTCGGACGTGGTCCGGGCGCGAGATCCCGAACCCGGCTGCCACCGGCAGGCCCGTCGCCTGCCGCACACGGCCCAGCAGCTCTGAGAGCCCTGCCGCCAGCTCGGCTCGCGCGCCGGTGACCCCCTTCAGGGTCACGCAGTAGACGAACCCGGAGCTCCGCTCGGCGATGCTGGCGATTCGCGAGTCTGGGCTGGTTGGCGCCACCAAGAATATCGTGTCGAGGCCGGCCGAGCGTAACCATCCCGCCAGCGGCTCGGCCTCCTCGGCCGGCAGGTCCGGGACTATGACGCCGGCGACCCCGACACGCGCGGCCTCCGCCGCAAACCGTCGCTCGTCGAAGGCGAGGATCGGGTTGACATACGTCATCAGAACGACGGGGGCGCCACCTTCGGCGACGGCTCCGGCAACATCCAGCGCGCTGCGAAGCGTGGTGCCGTTGGCAAGCGCCCTCTGGCCCGCGCGCTGTACGGCCGGGCCATCTGCCAGCGGGTCCGTGTATGGGACACCCACCTCGATGGCGGCCGCACCGGCTCGCGCGTAGGCCAGGCCCTGCTCGATCGAGCGAGTGTGATCCGGATAACCAGCCATGAGATAGGGGATCAACTTGATGTCACCCTTAGCGCGGACGCGCTCCTCCAGACTGCCGGTCGGTTGCGCCTCAATCTCGCGCATCGAACTCCGCCACCGACTGCATGTCTTTGTCCCCGCGCCCGCTCAGGCAGACCAGGACCCGGCCATCCGGACCAAGCTCACGCGCGAGCTGCCCGGCGTAGTGGAGCGCGTGCGACGGCTCAAGCGCGGGCATGATGCCCTCGATCCGCGTACAGAGCTTGAACGCTGACACCGCCTCCGCATCACTGACTGCCACGTACTCGGCTCGCTCCAGATCGCGCAGCAGGGCGTGCTCCGGGCCCACGCCGGGGTAGTCCAGCCCCGCCGAGATCGAGTGCGTGGCCAGGACCTGGCCGTCGGCGTCCTGGATGACGTACGAAAACGAGCCATGAAGTACGCCTGGCCGCCCTCCCACCAGCGAGGCGGCGTGGCGCCCGCTCTGGATGCCATCGCCGCCCGCCTCGACTCCTACAAGCCGGACGTCGCGGTCGCCGACGAACGCGGTGAAGATGCCGATTGCGTTCGAACCGCCACCGACGCAGGCAACCACCGCGTCGGGTAGCCGGCCCTCGGCGGCCACGTACTGGTCGCGCGCTTCGTCGCCGATCACGCGCTGCAGGTCGCGAACTATCTCCGGATAGGGGTGGGGGCCGACCGCCGAGCCGATGATGTAGTGCGTTTCCCCGACGTTCGTCACCCAGTCCCGGATGGCTTCCGAAGTCGCGTCCTTCAATGTGGCCGTGCCGGCGGTCACCTCGCGGACCTCGGCGCCCAGCAGCTGCATCCGGCGCACGTTTACCGACTGCCGCCGCATGTCCTGGCTGCCCATGTAGACGGTGCACTCAAAGCCGGAGCGGGCGCAGACGGTGGCTGTCGCCACCCCGTGCTGGCCGGCACCCGTCTCGGCGATGATCCGCCGTTTGCCTATGCGGCGCGCCAGCAGCGCCTGGCCCAGGGCGTTGTTGAGCTTGTGCGCTCCCGTGTGGCAGAGGTCCTCGCGCTTCAGGTGGATGCGGGCCCCGCCGAAGTGCTCCGTCAAGCGCTCCGCGGAGTAGAGCGGCGTTGGGCGGCCGACGAAGGCGTGCTGCTGGGCTTTGAGCTCCAGGTGGAACTCGGGGTCTGCCCAGGCCTCGTTCCAGGCGCCCTCCAGCTCCTCGAGCGCTGACATGAGCGTCTCCGGGACGTACTGCCCGCCGTAGGGCCCGAACCTACCCTTCACCGACATCTGCCTCTCGTACAGCTTGAACGAAAGCGCGGACTCGGTCGGCTGCCTTGATGCGCACGCTTGCCTCAACGCCGCTGGAGACGTCGACGCCAAACGGCCGGTAGGACTGCACCACTTCGCCGACATTGCCCGGATGGAGCCCGCCGGCAAGGATGACGCGCCGCCGGGCCAACAGCTCCCGCGCCGCCAGCCAGTCCCACGTGCGGCCGGTGCCACCCCGCTGGTCTGGTGACCAGGAATCGAGCAGGATCGGGTCCGGCCATGGATCTGCGTCCGGCACACGGTTATCCCGGACCTTAAGAGCCTTGACGATGGGGCGGCTGCATCGGAAGCCTGGCGCCTCCGAACCGTGTAGCTGAACGGCGTCCAGCCCGACGAACTCGGCAACCTGGTCGACTTCAACTTCCGGCTGGTCGATGAACACGCCGACGAGCCGCGGACGCCGGTCCAGCGCTTCCACGATGCCTCTGGCCTGCTCGGGTGTGATCCGCCGCAGGCTGGAGCAGAAATGAAAGCCGATCAGATCCGCGCCGGCCTCGGCGGCTGTCCGGGCTGCACCGGCGTCGCAGATGCCACAGATCTTGACGTTGGTCTTCCCCCTCCCGGCGTTGGGAGGAGACGGGTTGGGGGTGATCAAACCGACAGCTCACGCAGCTTGGCTGCCGGGTCAGCCGCGCGCATCAGCGCCTCCCCCACCAGGACGGCGTCAGCGCCGGCCCGTCTCATCCTGAAGGCGTCCTCCGCGGTGTGGATGCCGCTCTCAGCGACGTACACAACGTCGGGAGGGACGAGAGGGCGCAACCGTTCGGTCACGGAGAGGTCCACGTGAAACGTGGTCAGGTCGCGGTGATTGACCCCGACGAGGGTTGCGCCCGCATTCAGCGCGGCTGCCAGCTCGGCCTCGTCATGCACTTCGACAACGACCTCCATCCGGAGTTCCCGTGCGAGGCCCAGCAGTGCACGAAGGCGTGACGGCTCCAGCGCGGCCACTATGAGCAACACAGCGTCGGCGCCGTATGCCCGCGCCTCAAGAACCTGATGCTCGTCCACGGTGAAGTCCTTGCGCAGGACCGGCAGGTCGCTGACCGCGCGAGCTTCGGCCAGGTGCTCAGGGCGCCCGCCGAAGCTTGTCTCCTGGCAGAGGACCGAGAGAGCAGCCGCACCTGCGGCACTGTACAGGCCGGCCAGGCGGCCTGGCGAGTAATCGTCGCTAAGCCGCCCCATGACGGGTGTGCGCGCCTTCATCTCGGCAATCACCTTGAGGCGGTCACCCCGTAGCGCCCGTCGGAAGTCCCTTGGGGGCGGCAGCGCCGCCGCGATGCGTTCCAGGTGTTGAACCGGCATGGCCGCCCTGCGGGCCTCCACCTCTGCCCTGGACTCGGCGACCAGCCGCAGCAGCAGGTCGGGTGCTGCGGTCACGCCGGCGCAGCAGCCTGCGAGGCGCGCACCCACCGGCTCAGCAGGTCGGCGGCTCGGCCCCGGTCGATCGCCTCTGCGGCCAGGCCCAGGCCTTCGTGCCAGTCCCCAGCCAGGCCCGCGGCCCGAAGCGCCGCGCTGGCGTTGAGCAGGACGATGTCTCGGCGCGGGCCAGGCTCGCCATCGAGCACCGCGCGCGCGATTTCAGCATTGCGCGCCGGGTCGCCGCCCCGCAGGTCAGCGGCGGATGCGGGCTGAAGCCCGAGTGACGACGGGTCAAGGACGTAGGGCCTCTGCCGGCCCGCCGACAGCTCCACTACCTGCGACGGTCCGCTGGTGCTCAGCTCGTCGAGGTCGGCGGAGTTGAAGACCAGCGCGTTGTCCACGCCCAGGCGCACGAGGGCGTTCGCCATCTTGGGCACCAGGCTGGGGTCGGCCACGCCGAGGGCCCGGCAGCCGGCCCCGGCAGGGTTGCAGAGCGGTCCGAGCACGTTGAAGACGGTACGAACCCCGAGCTCGCGGCGCGGTAGGGCCGCGAAGCGGAAGGCTGGATGGAATCTCGGTGCGAACAGGAAGCCGATGCCGATCTCCTGGACGCAGGCGGCCACGGCGGCGGGCGGCAGGTCGATCCTGACACCCAGCGCTTCGAGAACGTCGGCCGCCCCGCAAGACGACGAGGCGGCCCGGTTCCCGTGCTTGGCGACGCGGGCGCCGCAGGCGGCTGCCACGATCGCCGAAAGCGTCGAGATGTTGAAGCTGTGGGAGCCGTCGCCGCCGGTGCCGACCACGTCGAGCAGGGACTGGCGGTCGGGCAGGTCGATCGGCGTGGCATGGGCCATGGCGGTGCGAGCCATGCCGGCGATCTCATCGGGCGTCTCGCCCTTCAGCCGCAGCGCCACTATCAAGCCGGCGATCTGGCTCGGCGTCGCGTCGTCACGCATTATCAGCTCCATGGCGCGGGACGCCTCCTCTTCGGTGAGGTCTTCTTGGCGGACCAGCTTGGCCAGGAACTCGATCATCAACCCCCTCCCAGGAAGTTGCGCAGCAGCCGCTTGCCCTCGGCCGTCAGCACCGACTCCGGATGGAACTGCACCCCGAACGTGAGATGGCCGCGGTGGCGCAATCCCATCACCACACCATCCGCCGTCCACGCGCAGGTCTCCAGCATGGGTGGCACCGAGCCGGCGTCAACGACCAGCGAGTGGTAGCGCGTGGCCTCGAAGGGGTTGGGGAGCCCCGCGAAGGGAGCGCCGCCATCATGGTGCACCTCCGAGGTCTTCCCGTGCACTGGCTCGTGCCGCACGACCGCTGCGCCGAACGCGCAGCCCAGCGCCTGGTGCCCAAGGCAGACGCCGAGGATTGGCAGACTCCCGCTCAGCTCTCGTATCGCCTCCACCGAGACCCCCGCGTCCTCCGGCCCGCCCGGACCGGGCGAGACGACAAGCGCGTCGTAGCCACTCAGCTCCTCGACGCCGACGGCGTCGTTGCGGAACACCTGTGGGTCAGCACCCAGCTCCGCCAGGTACTGCACCAGGTTGTATGTGAAGGAGTCGTAGTTGTCGATGACCGCAACCCGTGCGTTCATGTCAGCGACTCCGCCTGCTCGACAGCGGCGAACATGGCACCGGCTTTTTCGAGCGTTTCCTCATACTCCCGGGCAGGCTGGGAATCGGCAACAACCCCGGCCCCGGCCTGGACGTAGGCCTCACCTTCGGCGATCACGATCGTCCGCAGCGTGATCGCCATGTCCAGGTTGCCACCGAACCCGACGTAGCCCAGCGAGCCGCCGTAGCAGCCGCGCCTGTCGGGTTCCAGGTCGGCGATGATCTGCATCGCCCGGATCTTCGGCGCTCCCGAGAGGGTGCCGGCCGGAAAGGTCGCGCGGAGCGCGTCCAGCGAGGTCCTGCCCTCCGCCAGCCGGCCGCTGACGGTCGAGCTGATGTGCATCACGTGGGAGTAGCGCTCGACTTCCATCAGCCGCTCGACGCGCACGGTGCCAGGCGTCGACACCCGTCCGAGGTCGTTGCGGCCCAGGTCGACGAGCATGACGTGCTCGGCGCGCTCTTTGGCGTCTGCCAGCAGCTCGCGTTCGAGCGCCAGGTCCTGTGGGGCCGTCGCACCTCGCCGGCGGGTCCCGGCCAGTGGTCGGGTCACCACCTCCTCACCTTCGATGCGAACCAGCATCTCAGGCGACGTCCCGACCACGTAGCGGTCGCCACCCAGAGACAGGAAGAACATGTACGGGGACGGGTTGATCCCGCGCAGACATCGATAGACGTCGAAGGGCCTCGCTGCCAGGGCCTTGCGGAATCGCTGGGAGAGAACCACCTGAAAGGCATCGCCGGCCAGGATGTGCTCGCGAGCAGCGTCGACCATGCTCTCGAAGTGGCCACGGGTCACGTTCGGGGTCCAGGCCCTGCCGTTTCGATGCGGGGGCGCCGGAGCCACCGCCGGCTCGGCCCTCAGGCGGAGCTCCATCTCGTTGAGCCGGGCGGCAGCGTCCTCCACGTGCTCCCGGCCGGGCCGGTGCAGTGTCAGCAGCTTCAGACGTTGCGTCACGTGGTCGAATACGGCCAGGTTTTCCGCCAGCAAGAACATGCTTTCGGGGAGTGGCGGCGCCGGCCCGGCCGCCGCGGGCAGCCGCTCAAAGTGGCGGGCAACTTCGTAGCCGAGGTATCCCACGGCCCCACCGATGAACCGTGGCAGTCCCGCGGCGTTTGACGGACGCTGCGCGGCGATGCCGCCGAGCATGTTGAGAGGGTCGCCGGGGCCCATCGGGATCGGCTGAGGCGTGTAGCCGATGAACGAATAGCGAGCCAGCCGCTCACCCCCCTCTACGCTCTCCAGCAGAAATCCAGGGCTCCCCGGAGGGCAGAGGCGGCCAAACGCGCTGACCGGAGTCAGCATGTCCGCCATCAGCTCGCGCTGGATGGGCACAAGGATCTGTTCGCCGCTGGGCGCGCGGCCGCCCGCGGCGGAGATCGGGGTTCCGCTCATCTCGTCTCGTCTCGTCTACTCTGGGGCCGACTGCGTTGGCCGAGTCTATCAGGACCACCGACTACCACACCGCCGGCGAGCCCTTTCGAATCGTCGTCGAAGGGGTACCGTCGCTCCTGGGCCGGACGATCCTCGACAAGCGGCGTTGGGCGGCTGAGCATCTCGACCACGTCAGGAGGCTCCTGGTCAACGAGCCTCGGGGCCACGCCGACATGTACGGCTGCTTCGTTGTCGACCCGGAGCACGGCGGCGACGTGGGAGTGGTCTTCTTTCACAACGAGGGTTACTCGACAGCGTGCGGGCACGGCACCATCGCCCTGGTGACGTGGGCCCTCGAAAGCGGGCGGCTACCCGTGACCCCGGAGGCAAACGGCGAGGTCGTGGTCCTGGTGGACGCGCCGTCGGGCCGGCTGCGTACGTGGGCACGGGTTGTGGACGGCGACGTGACGAGCGTCCGCTTCCGCAACGTTCCGTCTTTCGTCTTGCGCTCAGGTGTAGCCGTCGAGGGCGTGAGAGTGGACATCGCTTTCGGGGGCGCGTTCTACGCCATCGCGCCGGCAGCAGCGCCCATCGACCGCGAGCACCTGCCGGAGCTGATCGACCGAGGCCGGCGAATCAAAGACACGTTGAACCTCGCCGGCGACGCCGTCCACCCCCTGGAGCCGGAGCTCCGCGACGTTTATGGCGTGATCTGGACCCACGGCCATCGCAACGTGACCGTGTTCGCCGACGGGCAGGTCGACCGGTCGCCATGTGGCAGCGGCACGTCGGCGCGGCTTGCGCTGCTCGATGCCAGTGGCGAGCTCGTCCGCGGAGAGACTCTGCTTCACCGGAGCATCGTCGGCACGGAGTTCGCTGGTCGCGTTGTGGCCGGAGCCGAGGTGGCGGGCATCCCGGCTGTCATCACGGAGGTCGAGGGCTCGGCGCACCTCACAGGCCGGCATGAGTTCGTCCTGGAACCCGGCGATCCCCTCGGCACCGGGTTCCTGCTGCGCTGAGAGCGTGTCCTGGCGGGGCTCTGAGGCAATCTATTAGGGCTGTGCCACCCATTAGCGATCCGCACGACCCTGGTTTTGATGTCACGCGCGAACTGGCTGCACCCACGATGGGGGCCGCCGCGAGGCCCATCACTATCGCCGGGGGCGGCCAGGTCCGGGCCGGCACCGCCTCCTGGACGGACCCCACGATGGTCGCCAAAGGCGTGTTCTATCCCGACGGCGTAACGACCGCGGAGGATCGCCTACGCTACTACGCGACTCAGTTCCCGGTGGTGGAGGTAGACGCCACTTACTACGCTCTACCCCGTTCAGAGCAGTCGAAGCTCTGGGTGGAGAGGACCCCAGCCGGCTTCGTCTTCGACGTCAAGGCGCACGCGCTGATGACCGGGCAGCCGAGCGAGGTGAAGCGCTTACCCAAGGTACTTCGGGAGGGGCTGCCCGCAACCCTGAAGGAGAAGGCCCGGATCTACGGGAAGGACCTCCCCGCCGAGCTCAAGGATCAGCTCTGGGCGATGTTCGTCGACGGGTTGCAGCCACTCAAGGAGGCTGGAAGGCTCACGGCCGTCTTCTTGCAGTTCCCGCGCTGGGTCTTTCCGTCAAACGAGGCACGGGCCCAGATCCTGGACGCCAAGGAGCGCCTGGGCGACATCCTTCTCACCGTGGAGTTCCGGCATGGGTCCTGGTTCAACGAGAAGAACGCCGACCGCACTCTGCGTTTCCTGACTGAGAACCAGCTCCCGTACGTCGTTGTGGACGAGCCCCAGGGATTCAAGAGCTCGGTGCCCCCGGTGACTGCTGTCACCTCGCCGGACCTCGCGGTATTCCGCTTCCACGGCCGTCGCGCTGACACGTGGGAGAAGCCCAACATCCCTCCCAACGAGCGGTTCCGCTACCTGTACGACGAGGACGAGCTGGCCGACTGGGCAGCCAGGATCGCGGAGGCGGCGAGATCTACCCGAGAGAGCCACGCCCTCATGAACAACTGCTCAGGCAACTACGGCACCACCAACGCGAGTCAGCTCGCTGAACTCCTCAAGCAGTACCAGGCATAGCAGCCGGCATGAAGCTCCCGGCGGCGTCGGTGGCCACGCTCACCAGCTGCCCGGGGGTCGAATGGCGCGATCGCTCACCCGTCGACGACGGTCACGCCTGGCCAGCGCTCGGTGATGCGCTTCTCCGCTAGCCGGCGGCGGAAAAGGTCGACGTGTGGACCAGTGATCTCTCGCCTGCCACGGCACTGGCGGCAGCCTGTTGCGGAGACACCCCTCGACTTCGGACTCGCCGGCGCCGCCGAAGTAGGCCACATCCACATCGACGGGCGGGTTGCACCGGCCGGTCAGACGATCCCATACCAGATTGCGCAAAGCACCGGCGCCGATAGCCCACTCTCGCGGACAGCACTCGCGGGCGGCTTGCAACCAGTCCATGAACGCAGCGTCCCCGCGGACGACTGCCTCCAGCTCCGCCCCAAGTGTCGGGTCGTGGCCCTTCAGGCCTTGCCTTCCGCCTTCATTCGCCGCTTGACCTCCCGCGCCTCGGCCATCGATTCGGGCGAGTCAACGTCGGCCACGGTGTGCCACGTCGCGGCGTGTGCTTCCCAGCCGCGCGGCTGAACGCCGTATTTCTTGGCCAGCACCGCGACCGTGATCAATGTCTTCTGGTCCCCGAAGCCAGGCAGC
>DATFWQ010000308.1:0-18721 GCA_035259145.1 Candidatus Dormiibacterota bacterium
TCGGAGAGCCCGCGCTTGGCCTTGAAGACGTACTTCTCCGGGTCGAAGAACCCGTACTTCTCGCGATAGTCGTCGCCGACGTTGATCTGCGGAACGACTGCCACTGCTAGCTCACCTCCTCACCGGTGCCGATTACCGCGGGTTCGTTCACCCACTCTGAATAGCCCGTTCTCTCCAGCTGGTCGGCCACGTCTGCTCCACCCGAGCGCACAACCAGACCATCCACCAGCACGTGCACGAAGTCGGGCTTGATGAACTGCAGGATGCGAGTGTAGTGGGTGATGATCAGGACCCCCAGGTCCGCTCCGCGCATTGAGTTGATCGACTCGCTGACGAACTTGATGGAGTCGATGTCCAGACCGGAGTCGGTCTCGTCCAGCATGGCGATCTCGGGCTTGAGAACGGCCATCTGCAGGATCTCGGCCCGTTTCTTCTCACCGCCCGAGAAGCCGTCATTGATGTACCTCGAGAGGAAGGTGTCGTCCATCCGGAGCACATGCATCGGCTCCTTCAGCAGGGCACGGAACTCGCGTGGCGTGATCGCCTTGGACTTGTCCTTGCCGTCGTAGCCGCGCTTGGCGTTGAGGGCGGTGCGCAGAAAGTTGGCCATCGTCACGCCGGGCACCACCGTCGGGTACTGGAAGGCCAGATAAACGCCGAGCCGAGCCCGCTCGTCGGGCTGCATGGCCAGCAGGTCATGGCCCTTATACAGCACCGTGCCCCTGGTCACCTCGTAGCCAGGGTGGCCCATCAGGGTGTTCGACAGCGTGCTCTTGCCGGAGCCATTCGGCCCCATGACGGCATGCACCTCGCCCCGGCTCAGGCCAAGTGAGACGCCCTTGAGGATCTCGCGGCCCTCGACGGTGACGTGCAGGTCCTTGATCTCGAAGTCAGCCAATGTCCCTCCTGTTCGTGTCCGTGTCCGTGTTCGTGCGGGCGAGGCCAGCCTCCTCTGGGATCTCGTAGGTGCAGGTGGTGTCGCCTTCGGCGAGCCAGGTCGATCGCGTGACCGTCGCCCCCAGCAGTCGTTTGTAAACCTCCTGCTCGTGCCGGCAGGGCTGGCCGCCTCGCGCAGCCACGTCCTGGATGGGGCAGTTGCAGTGACGCAGCTGAAACCCCCCGTCGGGGCGTTCGACCACCTCGGTCATGTGACCCTGCTCCGTGGTCAGCCGCGCCAGCGCCCGGGCTCGCTCCTCGAAGTTTAGGCCTGCCAGCCTGCGCTCGTACTCCGCTTCGAGCCGGCGCGCGCGGCCGGCGAAAAAGCGCTCGAGCTCCTCAACCGCCATGAAGTCCACGAGCTCGGCCGCCAGCTGACGGTAGCCGCTTGGGAAGTAGTCCTGGGCCGCGGGCGTGAGCCGATAGACATTCGCAGGCCGTCCAGGGCCGCGATGCGGCTCGGTGGATACCTCCACCAGGCCCCGTGCCTGTAGGGCTTCGACGTGACGGAGAGCCCCCTGTTTGCTCAGGCCCATGTGCTCGGCGATCTCAGTCAGTCCGGCCGAGCCTTTGACTTTCAAAAGCATCAGGAGGTCGTGCTTGCGCTCCATTCAGAGGGAATTGTACGTATTTGTCAACGATCGCGTTGATAAACTCCTGGCCATACGGCGCGACCACTCCTGCTCACCACCCGCTGTCGGTCTACCCTCCTTCCTCGGGGGAGCCGTGGACCTCGTCTACGACCTTGGTCTCTACGCGGGCTTCAAGGCGAACAAGGCAGAGCACGAGCTGACGTGAGCCGTCAGGCGACGGTCTTCAGCGCGCCGGCTTCCCTTGCCGCCGCGCGACATCTAGCCTGGTTGCGCGTGCTTGTGCTTGGTTCCGCAGGCGCGGGCAAGACCACGTTCGCAGTTCGGCTCGCCGAACTGCTCGACCTGCCCTTGATACATCTGGACTTCGAGTACTGGCGGCCAGGCTGGCAGCCCACGCCGCCTGAGGAGTGGCCGATCAGAGTGGATGAGCTGATCGCGGGCGAGGCCTGGGTCATGGACGGCAACTACGGCGGCACGATGGAGCGCCGGCTGGCTCGTGCTGACGCGGCGGTGTTCCTCGACGTCCACCGGGTACGCTGCCTCTGGCGCGTGGTCGTCCGCTCGCTCCGGTACTGGCGCCGATCCAGGCCCGACCTGCCGCCAGGCTGTCCCGAGCGGTTTGATTGGGGGTTCTTCGCCTGGGTCTGGACCTATGGCCGGCGGTCGCGCGGGCGTGCGATCGAGCTGCTGGCGGGATCGGGGCTGCCAGTGGTACACCTGCGCTCCAAGCGTGAGGCTGACAGGTGGCTGACGACCTGACGACGGTCGGTGCTGATGAGATCGAGGCTCGCCTGACCGATGTCCGTGCCCGCATGCGCCCGGTGGAGCAGAAGCTGGCCGAGCTGCGTGCCGAGCGCGACGTGCTGCTCACTGAGCTCAGGCGGCGGGAACGGCTCGCGCAACGCGAGCGCCGTGCCACCGTTAAGGAGGCCATGAGGTCAGGCGAGCTGCCGACCTTCGGCGAGCTCGTCGCCAGCGCCGAGACCGGTGCGTTCGACGACTATCGCTTCCACCTGAAGACTGGAGGCGAGGTTCGCCTGGGCTACCCGGGCTCGCGGCCGGCCGTGGCCTTTACCGACGGCAGGCGAGTGGCTCAAGCCCGCGACCTGGCTCAAGCAGCCGAGCTGTACGCGGCCGGCTGGGAGCTCGGAAGCCCCGGCCGCCCCGGCGTCCGTGTCCACTTTCCGGGCACCCGTCAGGAGAAGCTCGTCGAGCCCGAGGAGCTACACGTTCGGCCCGCTGGGGACGCCTAGACAAAAACCTGAACAACGCGGACTGGCAATTAATGTGCTGCAGATCGTCCCGAAAGTTGATAGCCTACGGGCATGGGCAAGGCACCTATGAGGTGGGGTAACCGGACGTTCGACAGCCTGAAGAGTTTCGACCAGGCTCGTGGAACGCTGGCACAACGCCTCGGCGAAATCGACATCGAGGCCATGCGGAAGCGTGGCAGCGTACTGGCCGGGCTCGTTCGATCGGATCTCCAGCGGCGCATCCGGCCTGAGCGCCGGCGTCCATCTCCGGGCGCAATGCTCGGCATAGCCGGCCTGGCTGTGCTGGGCCTGGCGGCTGCCGGCGTTGGCTATGTGGTAGCCAACCGCGAGCGGAGGCAGTGGGCCCTGAAGCGTCAGGAGTGGGCGCTCAAGCGTATGGAGGAGATGCGCTCGGGTGTTCGTGAGCGCTATGCCGAGCTGACCAGCGGCCGCACACGGGCTGAGACAGAGCTGGAAGAGCGGGTCGAGAAGGCCGTCTCCGAGGGTGGTCAGACGCCCGAGGGCCTGGAGACCGTGGTGGAAGGGCGGACTGTGTACCTGCGCGGCGCTGTCGCGGACCCGGCGTCCGTGGACGCCGCCGCCGAGCGCGCACACGGCGTCCCGGGCGTCGTGGCCGTGGTGAACCTGACCACCAGCCGCTCCGGCGACCAGCGCAGCCCGACGAGCGCCCCTAAGTCCTGATGCGCTCCTAGGCGGGGGCGGTCAACACCGCCCCTGCGGACCCCGCTCAGCCCGTAGAACCGCAGCAATCCCGGGCGGCCGGGATTGGACCAATGCCCGGCGGTGGGCCCTCTTCCAACCTCTCTGACAGGGCCATTTCCCGGCAGTTGGTTCACTTGCGGCACACCCCGATTACTACCTCCAACGAGCCGCTGGCCGAATTGCGGGCGTATCCAACCCGGCCCTCAGGCCGTTGGAACCGGGAGAACTGTGGCTGTGCGATTGCACCATCCCCAGGTTGCCGCGTGAATCCTCCCCGGATCCGTATGCGCTCGGGTCGGAAGCCACGAGCCCGATTCCACGCCAGCTGGTCGCCGGCGGCGCGTTTGAGGAACCGGACGACCGGCCTCCGCCTGCTAGCAGTGCTTGGCGCGATGCTGGCAGTGCTGTTGACCGGTGGGACCGTCTATGCCACCTCCTTCATGAGCAGCCTGCCCGACGTACATGGGCTGGACGCGACCGAGCTGTACGGCGACACCGTCATCCTCGCCAGGGACAGCACGACAGTGCTGGCTGATATCGGCGTTGGTCAGGGGACGATCGGCCAGTCGGGCGATCGACGCCACACGGTGACCTTGAAGGACATCTCGCCCAAGATGCAGGACGCCACGGTATCGATCGAGGACCGAACCTTCTGGTCCAACTCCGGCTTCGATACAGAGGCGATCTTCCGCACCGCCGCCAACAACTTCAAAGCAGGCGGCATCACGGGAGGCGGATCTACCATCACCCAGCAGCTCGCCAAGCGGATGTTCCTCAGCCCGGCGCAGTCGCTCGATCGCAAGCTGAAGGAGTTGGTGCTGGCGTATCAGCTCAACCAGACCTATTCGAAAAAGCAGATCCTCGAGCTGTACCTCAACGAGACGTACTACGGCGACGAGCAGTATGGCGTCCAGGCAGCC
The DNA here is from genome assembly GCA_035259145.1 of Candidatus Dormiibacterota bacterium. Taxonomy (GTDB): domain Bacteria; phylum Chloroflexota; class Dormibacteria; order Dormibacterales; family Dormibacteraceae; genus CF-161. The sequence continues at coordinate 4,426 of DATFWQ010000308.1, forward strand.
TCACAGAGCTACTTCCACAAAGACGCAAAGAACATCGACCTCGCCCAGGCCGCCATGCTCGCCGGTCTGCCGCAGGCACCCGACGGGTACAACCCGACGCTGCACCCCGAGGCTGCCAAGGTCCGCCAGAGGGAGGTGCTGAGCGCGATGGTGCGGGACGGCAAGATCACCCAGCAGGAAGCTGCAGCCGCGGCCAGCGAGCAGTTCCCGATCTTTGGGGCGTCGACGAACTACAAGGCGCCGCAGTTCGTCAACTATGTGCTCAACGAGCTGAGGAACCTCGGGTTCAAGCCCGGCCAGCAGCAGCTCGTGGTCAAGACCACGCTCGATTACGGCAAGCAGCAGATCGGCGAGCAGGTCATGCGCGAGAACCGCGACGCAAACGCGTCCAAGGACCCGCCAGCCGTGGACAACGGGCAGCTCGTACCAGGCCAGCTGAGTTCGTCACTGCTGGCTATGGATCCCAGGACCGGACAGATCCTGGTTTACGTGGGGTCACCCGACTACAACGAGCACGGTGGGAAGTACGACTACGTGTCGGGCGTTCCGATCAACCCGGGCTCGTCGTTGAAGCCGTTCACCTATGCCTCGGCCATCCGTGATCACAAGATCACCATGGACACTCCCATCGCCGATGGCCCGAGTCCGTATGTCGTCAAGGTTCCCGGCCAAGATCCCTGGAAGGTCTACAACTACGACAAGGGCACGCACGGCAATCCGCCGGCCAGAGTGGCGCTGGCCAGCTCGCTGAACATCCCGGCCGTCAAAGTGGAGCTGGCAGAGGGCGTTCACCAGGTCGTTCAGACGCAGCGGGATGTCGGCCTCCACCCGCGCATCCCCCAGAAGGACGGCTCCTACACGCTGGATGACCCCCCGACGTCGTACGGCCCAAGCCTGACTCTCGGCGGTTATCCCATCACGCTGCTCGAGGAAGTGGGGGCGTTTTCGGTGCTGGCCAACCTGGGCATCTACCACAAACCAGAGGCAATCCTCCAGGTCACCGACTTGAAGGGTCAGCTGCTGTACCAGGCCGATCCAAACAGGGGCGCCAGACAGGCCATGGACCCCAACGTCGCCTTCATCATCGACGCGATCCTGAACGACGACAACAACCGGGCTCCAATCTTCGGGCACAACAGTCCGCTTCACCTGACCGACCGCAACTCGGCTGCCAAGACCGGGACCACCGACGATCACCACGACGGCGTGACCGTCGGCTTCACGCCTGATCTGGTGACAGGCGTGTGGGTCGGAGACATCATCAGCATCAACCACCACATGGTCGGCACCCGGGCAGACGCGGTCTTCGTGGCGGCTCCGGCCTGGAACAAGTTCATGACCCTGGCGCTGAAGGGCGTCCAGGACACGTGGCTCAAGGCGCCCCCGACGCTTCTCAGGCGGGGCAACAGCTACTTTCTGCCCGACACTCCCAAGGTCGAGCACCTGGAGGGCGACAACCCCAGCCCGTCGCCGTCTGCGAACCCCGAGCTGGGCATTCCTCCCGATCCGGGCACCGGTCCTCAGAGGAAGGGGTGCCGCGTGCCTCTGCCCATAATCTGCCCGACGCCCTAGAGGCGTGACTCAGCGGTGCGTGGTGAGGCGGCAAAACGCGTGCGTAGAATCACTCGCCGATGACCGCAGCCGACGTATCAGTAGTAACCGAGACGCTGCCAGGCAGCCAGGTGGGTCTGACCATCGAGGTGCCTACTGATCAGGTCGACCGAGCCTATGAGCGAGTTCTCAACCGGCTCGCCCAGCGCATGCGCATCGAGGGCTTTCGGCCCGGCAAGGCGCCCAGGCCCCTCGTCGAAGCCAGGCTGGGACCGGCGGCCATCCGCGACGAGGTCGTAGACGCGCTGATCTCGCCGGTGGTTAATCAAGCCCTGCGCGATCGCCAGATCGATGCCATCGACCGGCCCGAGGTCGAGATCCAGGAGCTCGAGCGCGGCCGGCCAGCCCGATTCAGAGCGCTGGTCAGCGTGATGCCCGAGGTCCGGCTGGCAGACCTCGGGTCGCTCCAGGTCGAGCGGCCTGTGACGTCTGTGGACGAGGCCATGATCGAGAGACGGCTGGCTGAGCTGCGCGAGCGCCTGGCCCAGGTGGAGCCTGTCGATCGCGAGGTACGCGTCGGCGACGTCGTCGTCGCCGACCTGAAGGTCCTGGTCGACGGGGAAGAGGTGCCCTCGGAGGCCCGCACCGCGAGCGAGGTCGAAGTCCGCGAGGGCGTGGTCATCCCCGAGCTCCTTGCGGTTCTGCCCGGCCTCAAGACCGGCGAGGTCGCCGTCGCCGAGGCGACACTGCCTGCCGACCACTCCAACCCGGAGCTGCGAGGCAAACAGGCACGGATCGAGCTCACCGTCCAGGGCGTCAAGGAGAAGCTGGTGCCGGAGCTCAGCGACGAGGTCGCAGGCCAGCTCAGCGGCGGCGAGCACACGACGGCTGACGCACTGCGCGAGGCGGTCCGCAAGGACCTGGTCGCGCAGGCGGCGCGGCTGGACGAGCTCGCCTTCGAGCAGAGGGCTTTGAAGGCGCTGGTGGAGGCGTCCCAGGTTGAAATCCCGAGGTCACTGGTCAATCGCGAGGTCGAGCGGCAGGTCGGTGAGACTGGTCGGTCCCTTCAGCGGCGAGGTCTGCGCCTCGACCGGTACCTTGAATACGTGGGCAAGACTCAGAGCGAGTACGAGGCGGAGCTGGAGCCCGACGCCCAGGAGCGGATACGCGTCGACCTGGTGCTCGAGGAGCTTGGCAAGCAGCTGGCCATCAACCCGTCCGAGGACGAGGCCAGGGATTACATGCGGTCAGAGGCCGAGCGCGACGAAGAGGTCAAGCGGGAGCTGGAGACTCTCTTGAAGAACTCCGTCGCGGTCGAGTACTTCCGGCACCGGCTGACCCGGATCAAGGTTCTCGAAGGGTTGGTGGAACGACTGTCAACCCCGGACTCGGCAGGCTCGTCCGCAGCGGGGGTGCAGCAGTCAGTCGGCGCAGAGGCGGAGTAGACCTATGAACGAGCAGACCTACAATGAAATCGTGCACGGGGCCCGACCTCACGCCTATCTGGTTCCGATGGTCGTGGAAAGCACGAACCGCGGCGAGCGCGCGTTCGACATCTACTCCCGACTGCTGAAGGATCGGATCATCTTCATCGGGACCCCGATAGACGACCAGGTCGCGAACCTCGTCATCGCGCAGCTCCTCTTCCTCCAGAGCGAGGATCCGGAGAAGGACATCTCGATCTACATCAACAGCCCGGGCGGTCAGGTGACCGCGGGGTTGGCGATCTACGACACGATGCAGTACGTGAGGCCGTCGGTCTCGACCATCTGCATCGGCATGGCCTACTCCATGGGCGCTGTGCTGCTGGCAGGCGGTTCGGACGGCCGCCGCTATGCTCTGCCGCACGCCAACATCCTCATTCACCAGCCATGGGGCGGGATGCAGGGCCAGGCCTCCGACATCCAGATTCACGCCAAAGAGATCCTGCGCACGCGCGAGCTGTTGAACGGGATACTGGCCAGGCACACCCGTCAGCCCATCGAGCGTGTCCAGCAGGACACCGAGCGCGATTACTTCCTCACCCCGGAGCAGGCCAAGTCCTACGGCCTGATCGACGACATCATCATGGCGCCGGAGAAGGTGGCGGTCGCGACAGCGGACGGCAAATCTCCGGCGGCGAAGGCTTGACGCCATGATCTTCCGCCGCAAAGGCAGCGTCCCCAAGGTGGTCAGACACCGCCCGAGGTGCAACTTTTGCGGCAAAGAGCGTGGCGAGGGAGGAGTGCAGCTTGTGGCCGGTGCTGGCGTGTACATCTGCAGTGAGTGCGTCAGGGTGGCGAGCGAGATCCTTCGCGGACACAACCCCCCGGCGCCGGCTGGGACCTAGGAGGCTCCGGTGAGCGACCGCGAAGACCGCCGCCGCTACACCAGATGCTCGTTCTGCGGGAAGGGCCAGGACCAGGTGCGCAAGCTGGTCGCAGGGCCGGGTGTATACATCTGCGACCTGTGCATCGACCTCTGTCAGGAGGTTCTGGAGGAGGACAGCCGCTCGGGCGGCACGAAGAAAGCCAAACAGGGTTTCATCCCCAATCCCAAGACGATCGCATCAGCGCTTGACCAGTACGTGATCGGACAGGAGCACGCCAAGAAGGTGCTCAGCGTGCAGGTCTACAACCATTACAAGCGGGTGCAGGCGTCGAAGATGGTGGGCGACGTCGAGCTGACGAAGTCCAATGTCTTGCTGGTCGGCCCGACCGGCTGCGGCAAGACCTACCTGGCCCAGACGCTGGCCAAGATCCTCGATGTGCCGTTTGCCATCGCCGACGCCACCTCACTGACCGAGGCGGGCTACGTAGGCGAGGACGTCGAGAACATCCTGCTCCGCCTGATCCAGGCCGCCGACTTCGACATCAGCCGTGCCGAGCGCGGGATCATCTACATCGACGAGATCGACAAGATCGCTCGCAAGTCGGACAACCCGTCGATCACGCGCGACGTTTCCGGGGAAGGGGTCCAGCAGGCGCTGCTGAAGATCCTCGAGGGGACGGTTGCCAACGTCCCACCGCAGGGTGGACGCAAACACCCGCACCAGGACTTCATTCAGATCAACACGACCAACGTGCTGTTCATCTGCGGCGGGGCCTTCGACGGGCTGGAGCGGATCATCGAGCAGCGGGTCGGCCGCAAGGCGATCGGCTTCGGCGCGCCGACGGTGCGGCTCGGCAAGCACGAGAAGGCGGCCATCCTCTCGATGCTCCAGCCGGAGGACCTGTTGAAGTACGGCTTCATCCCGGAGTTCATCGGCCGGCTGCCCATCACCGTGACACTCCACCCGCTTGATGAGACGGACATCGTCAGGATCCTGACCGAGCCAAAGAACGCACTCGTGAAGCAGTATCAGAAGTTCTTCAACCTCGACAGCGTTGAGCTGGTCTTCGAAGACGGGTCGCTGGAGGCGATCGCGCAGAAGGCCGTGGGCCGGGGGACCGGTGCACGGGCGCTGAAGTCGATCATCGAGGAGGTCCTCCTCAACACCATGTTCGAGATCCCATCCCGGCCCGACATCAAGCGCTGCATCATCCGGCCGGAGGCGATCCACGACCAGGGTGAGCCCGAGTTCGAGTATGCAGAAGAGGCCGACGGAACAGCCATAGCTCGAGAGTCGGCCTAGTAGTAAATAGACTCTCCCACGCCCAGACTCTCCCCCGCGAGTCGGGGGAGTACCCGGCGAAGCCGGGGGAGGGGGGTAGCGCCCTACACTTCCTGCATGCGTGACCTGGCCGGTGCACGCGCCCTCGTAACAGGCGCGTCTTCGGGGTTGGGCCCGGTGATCGCCCGGCGTCTGCACCGTGAGGGCGTCAGCCTCGTCCTCACCGCACGGCGCCGGCCAGAGCTGGAGGAGCTGGCACACGAGCTGGTGGGCTCCGACGTGATCGCCGGAGACCTGTCGATGCCCGGCGAGCCGGAGCGGGTAGCCGAAGAAGCCACCGCGTCCGGCGACGTCGACATCCTGGTCGCCAACGCCGGCCTCCCCGCCAGCGGCGAGCTGCTCAGCTTCGATATGGCCAGCCTCGACCGGGCGCTGGACGTGAATCTCCGGGCTCCCATCGTGCTCGCCAGGCAGCTGCTGCCCCGGATGATCGAGCGTGGGCGCGGTCACGTCGTGCTCATGGCCTCTCTGGCCGGCAAGGTGGCCGCCCCGAAGATCTCGATCTACGCGGCCACCAAGTTCGGCGTCCGAGGCTTCGGCCACGCGCTGCGAGCCGAGCTGCGAGGGACCGGGGTCGGCGTTTCTCTGATAAGCCCGACTTATGTGAGCCAGGCCGGGATGTGGGCGGAGACCGGCCAGCGCGCCCCGGTTGGCGAAGTCACACCCGCTGAGGTGGCCGACGCCATCGTGACGGCCATTCGCGACGACAGAGCCGAGATCACAGTCGCCCCGCTGCCGCTGCGCGTGGCCACCCGGATCCCGATGGCCTTCCCCGAGCTGATCCACACGCCGGTAGCTCGCGGAGCTGGTGGCCACCCGGACGCGGCCGTCGAGAGCCAGAAAGCCAAGCGGTAGCGGCCGGATCCGCATAAACTCCCAGCCGATGAAGCTCCACGTGCGTGAGTGGGGAGCTGGGGACCGCGCTGCGGTTCTGATCCACGGCATCACCTCCGACTCCAACAGCTGGTGGCGGTTCGGACCGGACCTGGCGGCTCGTGGCTACCACGTGCTGGCGCCTGACCTGCGCGGACACGGCCTGAGTCCCAGGGGCCGATATGGGCTCGAGGCGTGGGCAGAAGACCTGCTCGATTCCATCCCCACAAGCCCTGAGCTGGCGCTGGGCCACTCCCTCGGCGGCCTCGTCCTCGCCATCGCGGCTGAGCGGCTGCGGCCCGCCCGCGCCGTCTACGAAGACCCGGCCTGGCGCGTGCGACCGGAGCGCCATGCTCAGGCCGCGCAAGAGTTCGTCGCCCAGAAGGGCTGGGACCGCGAGCAGATGGTGGCCGCCAACCCGCGCTGGGCGGCCGGGGACGTGGACGCCAAGCTGGAAGCGCTGCTGTGCTGGGACCCTGACACCGCTCGAGCGCTGCTCGATGGCGCCTCATGGGATTACACGCCTGCGCGGCCGGTGGTGCCCTCTCTCGTGCAGCTCGCCGACCCCAGCGACCTCGTCCCACCAGACCGGGCGGAGCGCCTCGTCGAAGCCGGCTTCGAGGTACGGGTGGTGCCAGGCGCCGGGCACTCGATCCACCGCGACGACTACGACGGCTTTCTAGCCGGCCTCGACGCGTGGTTGTAGAATGTCAGCCACCATGCGCCGCCAGGAGCTCGTTGTAGACGTATCCCGGCCGGCGCACGCGCGCTAGCTCCTCGCGCGCGCCGGCTTCTTGAGCCTCAACCGGAGGTTACCGCACGCCCCTATGAGCCAGAAGCACCCCCAGATGCCCAAGTCATACGACCCCCAGGCTGTCGAGGCCAGCTGGTACGCGCGCTGGGAGGAGGCCGGCATCTTCGGTGCCGACGCCCGCAGCCCAAAGCCGAAGTACTCCATGGCCCTGCCTCCGCCGAACGTCACCGGCGAGCTGCACATGGGGCATGCCCTGCAGGGCGCCCTGTACGACATGTGGGCCCGCTACCGCCGGATGACCGGCTACGAGGTGCTCTGGCTGCCCGGCACCGACCACGCAGCGATCTCCACCCAGAATGTGATCGAGCGCCAGCTCGCCGACGAGGGGACGACCAAAGAAGAGCTCGGCCGTGACCGGTTCAACGAGCGCGTCGAAGCCTGGTACGCGAGCGTGGGGGCCACCATCATGGAGCAGTTCAAGGAGCTGGGCGCCTCGCTGGACTTCTCCCGCCTGCGCTTCACCATGGACCCCGGCTACGTGCGAGCGGTGCGCACCGCGTTCGTGCGTTTCTGGGAGAAGGGCTGGCTCTACCGCGGCCCCCGAATCGTGAACTGGTGCCCGCGCTGCCTCTCGGCCATCTCGGACCTTGAGGTGGAGTGGCAGGTGCACCATGACACGCTCTACTACATTCGCTACCCGATCGAGGAGGTTCCGGGGCAGGGGGTGTTGATCGCCACGGTCCGCCCCGAAACCATGCTGGCCGATACCGGTGTGGCGGTGCATCCCGACGATCCCCGCTACCGGCACATGGTGGGAAAGCACGCAATCCTGCCGCTGGTCGGTCGCCGCCTTCCCATCGTGGCCGACGAGGTCGTGAATCGAGAGTTCGGCACGGGCGCGCTCAAGGTCACGCCCGGCCACGACGCCGTGGACTGGGAGATCGGCGAGCGCCACGGCCTGGAGCTGATCAGCGCCATGCACCTGGACGGGCGCATGGACGTGCCGGATCTGCCCGCCTACGACGGCCTCCCCAGCCTTGCGGTGCGGGAGCTCGTGGTGCGCGACCTGGAGGCCGGTGCCTTCCTGCTGAAGACAGAGCCATACACCCACGAGGTGGGCCACTGCGACCGCTGCGACTCGATCATCGAGCCGCTGATCTCGGAACAGTGGTTCCTGAAGATGGGGCCGATGGCCGAGAGGGCCATCGCGGCGAGCCAGCGCGGTCAGGTGCGCTGGCACGCTCAGCGGTACGAGCGCACCTACCTGGACTGGCTGCGCGGCATTCGCGACTGGAACGTCAGCCGGCAGCTCTGGCTGGGCCACCGCATCCCGACCTACACGTGCGCCAACGGCCACCAGTTCGCCTCGATCGACGAGCCCGATCACTGCCCAGAGTGTGCCAGCGCGACGCTGGAGCAGGACCCCGATGTGCTCGACACCTGGTTCTCGTCTGCGTTGTGGCCGTTCGCCACGCTGGGCTGGCCGGACGACACCGAGGACCTGCGCACCTTCTACCCGACCGACCTGAACGCCACCGCACGCGAGATCATCAACCTCTGGGTGAGCCGCATGATCATGACCGGCCTGGAATTCATGGGCGCGGTGCCGTTCAGCGAGGTAGCAATCCACAGCGTGGTGCAGACCGCTGACGGCAAGCGGATGAGCAAGTCCAAGGGCAACGCCATCGACCCACGAGAGATCATTCGCCGCTACGGCGCTGATGCGCTCCGGGCCTGGGGCGCTTCGGTGGCGATGTCCAGCCAGGACGTGCGCTTCGACGAGAGCCGCATCGAAGGCTTCAAGCGCTTCGCCAACAAGCTGTGGAACGCGACCCGGTTGGTCGTGGACAAGCTCGGCGAGGACTCGCTGGCCGTGCCGGCGCCAGACGCCGACCTGGATCTCGTCGACCGCTGGATACTCTCGCGCCTGCAGCGGACGATCGAGGGTGCGCGCCGCGGCATCGAGGACTTCGCACCCCAGGTCGCCATCAACGGCATCTACGACTTCGCCTGGCACGACTTCTGTGACTGGTACCTGGAAGCGATAAAGCCGCGCTTGAGGGATGGCGATCCAGCCGCCAGAGCGGTCTCGCTGCACGTCCTCGACGTGCTGTTCCGCCTGCTGCACCCCTTCATGCCGTTCGTGACAGAGGAGCTCTGGCACCGCCTCCCTGGCGATAGAGACTTCGTCATGCGCCAGCCCTGGCCAGCGGGCGACTCGCGTTTCAGCGATCCAGATGCTGAGGCTCGGGTCGACAAGCTCATCGCGCTGGTGGAGGAGATCAGGCGGGCTAGGCAGGCTGCGGCTGCACCAAGCCGAGGCGGCCGTTTGAAGCTGGAGCAGCCATGGGAGCCAGGGAGCGCGGCGCTGGCAGCAGATCTGGCGGCGGTGGCGCTGGTCGAGGAGCTGGCCGCGCAGGGCATCGCGCTGACCGAGGTGGCAGCGCGCGTCGAGTTCCCGGCCCTGGGGGTCGAGCCTGACACGCAGACCGCAACCCGCGAGCGGCTGCTGCGCGAACTGCAGCGATCACAGGCGAAGCTCGCGGACGAGGACTTCGTGGCGAAGGCTCCCCAGTCGGTGGTGGATAGAGAGCGGCAGCGTGCAGCTGACGTCAAGGAGGCGCTCGAACGGCTGGACGGCGCACGCGTGCCGTAAGGGTGACGCTGGAGTCGCCCCTAAACTAGTCTGCGGTTGAAGAAGCATCACCGGGTCTCGAACGCCCGTCCCTCCTCGCGTGCGTCTTGCGTGAATGCGCGCAGTCCGGTGTCAGCCTATCGGGCCGCATCCGGACCACCTGGCGGCGGCCCCACATCTGGGCGCCGCTCTTCGACCGACCTCTAGAGGTGCGGCCGAAAAGCCCGACCGGACCTCTGACGCCCACGCGGCCCGTTGCATCCCCACTGCGTGGGGGCTCCTTTCCCCGGGCCTTCTGCGCTCCTCGCGTACGCATCGCTGATGCGTGTGCTCCGGTGCTCGGCGGCCCGGGCGCATTCGGACCACCTGGCCCCCAGATACCTCGGCCGGGTTTCCGGTCGCACCTCTAGGGATATCGGGATGGCTCTCGCCACCTTGCTTCTGCCTGCTGCGGTGCTGGCCGTGTCCGCTGCACTCAGCTGGGGGGCGGACGCGGTGGGCCTCGCCGTGGGCCGTTATATCGTTGCTGCGGCCGCCTGGCTGTCGCTGGCGGTGCTGGCGGCTGTCTGGCTTGCCGGCGGTCGCGGCCTGGTCGAATTCACGCCGGGCATTACGACGGCCGTGGCCCCCTTGCGCCTTCGCATGGACGCGGTCGTCGTTCTCTTCCAGGTGGCCGTGCTCGTTCCGGCCGCACTCCTGCTGACGTTCCAGAGCCGCTCCTCACGCGAGGCGGCGATCGCAGGCCTTGCCGCCGCGGCGGCTCTGCTCTGCCTCGAGGGGGGCAGCCTTCTGTGGACCGCGATCGGGCTGGGCGTGTGCATGAGTCTCGTCCTGATCGACCTTCACCGAGAGGAGCAGCGGGGGAGCGTGCCGTTCTGGGGGGTGCAGACGATCGCCTGGCTGCTGCTGGTATGGACAGCGGTGCTCCTGGAGGCAGCCGGCGGGACCTCGGTCTTTGGGGCCATCCCGGTGACCGCGCTGCGCCTCCCGGCATTCGCTGTCCTGGCGGCGGCGGCTGTGCTCTGCGCTGGTGTGCTGCCGGTGCGAACGTGGGTGTCAGAGGCCTGGACACGTCGCCGGCTGGAGGCCGGCACGCTGGCGATCGCGCTGCTGGTCCCGATCGGCTTCTACCTTCTCGTTCGCGCTTACGGCATGGGTGCCGGGCAGTGGCCGGCCGGCCAGGCCAACCTCGTGGTGGCGGCAATCGGTTCGACAGCCGCAGTAGGTGCAGCGGTACGAGCACAGGCTGCGACGACCAGGCGGGGCTTTCTGGCAGAGGCGGTGCCGCTCGGGAGCGGAGTTGCACTGCTCGCAGTCGGCCTCGGCACGCCGTTGGGGCTGGTCGCGGCTTTGATGGGGGTCCTGTCAGTTTCCATCGTGGCCGGCCTGGCGCCCCTGGTCCCCTCCGATCGTGGACCCGTGGCACTGCTCGCAATCGCCGTCCCGGCCGGGGCACCGCCGACCGTCGTGTTCGGGAGCTTGCTGCTGAGTGTCCAGGCCGCACTGGAGGCCGGCGTCGTCCAGGCGTTTCTTGGGCTCGCAGTAGTTGCAGCCTGGCTGCTGGGGCTGGCCGCTGCCGCCCGTGCGGTCCGCCTGCGCGACGCCTCGGCAGACACCGGCCTCAACGGAAGTCGTGTGGGTTCGCTGGTGACCGCGGTGGTGGCCGTGGCGGCGGGGGTTGGCCTGACGCTGGTGGTGGCGCTTCTCGCCATTCCCGCGGCGGCGGAGGTTATGCCCCCGACCCCGGTCCAGGGCCAGGGCGCCGGCGGCGTCTCGCCGTCGGCCATCCTCGGAGCCGGGTCACTCGGCGTCAGCACGGCTTCAGGCGGCTGGTCGTCAGCGCTGCTCGCCGGGCCGATCGTGCTGCTTGCCCTGGTCGCGGTCGCCGCCGCCCCACTGCTGAGATGGCATGCGGCCCGGACCTCTGTTGCCGAAGCTCCCCTGGCGCCGGCCATCGTGGAGCTCGAGCCGCCGCCGGCGCCGCTTTTTACGCCGCCGCTGGCTCCCGTTCCCGCTCGAGCAGCGGGCTGGCTGAAGGCGTTCCGCCTGCCAGCCCAGTACCGCAGCCTGTTCAGGCCCGCACTGATGGAGGCGGCGGTTGCCCGGAGCAAGCCCTGGCTCTGGGTGGCTGTCACGGTCGTGCTGACGATCGCAGTCACGCGGTGATCGCGACTCTCGCTGTTGCCGGCGCAGCCCTTGCCTGGGTCGGGGCGGCAACGCTCTTGCTGTCGGACGACCGGCGCGGCCTTGCGGTTGGCCTCGCCGTCGTCGGCATGGGCCTGGCTCTCTCAACCGCAGCCGCGGGGCAGGACCGCCTGGTGGCCGCTGCCCTCGCACTGGGAGGGGTTGGCAGCGGGGCTCTGCACCTTGGCCGGGGCACGCACGGCTGGGGCCTGATGCGACCGGGCGCGACGCCGCGGGTGATCGGCAGCCTGGTGGCTGTGATCCTGACGGTGGTGGTTGCCGGCGCGGGCGTCCACGACCTGGCCGGCGTAGCGCGCCTGGGCGGTCTGGTCGTGGCAGCCCTGGCGGCCGGCCGCGTCCTCACCGTCACCGGGCGCTGGGTCGCTCTGGGGGCGGGCTCTGCGCTGGCCCTGGGACTGGGTGCACTCGGCACCGGTCCGGCGCTGGTCGTGGCTGCAGCGGTCGCCGTTGCGCTTGGCCTGATCGACCTGGCGGGGCCCGCGGAGGCGGCCGCGTGATCTCGGCGCAGTCGCCCATCTGGCGCCGGGCCCCCCCTCCGCAGCTGTGGCTGGCCGTGGGCGGGGTCGCCGCTACCGCGGCGGTGCTGTCCGCTTCCGACCTGTCTTATGGCCTGCCGCTTCGAGACCTCGTACGCGTGCCAGGGCCCGGGCGAATAATTCTGATCGCCTCAGCCGGTGCCGTCCTGCTGACCACCGGGCTGGCCCCCCACAGAATCAGTCGCTGGCAGCTGCTCGGCGCCGGGCTCGGCGCGGTGGGTGCGATGGCCGTGCTGGTGGCGATCACCGACCCGCTCGCGGTGGCCCTGCTGCTGATCCTTGTCGGATTCGGCTGGGCCACGAGGCGAGGTGGCCGTCCGCTGGCCATCCGCGTGAGGGGACCGGCATTTGCGGCGCTGCTGCTGGGCGTGGGCTGGGCCTTCCATGGGACGACCGCGCCCGAGTGGTTGGGTCGAGCAGCGGCGCTGAGCCTGGCACTAAGCCTGGTGGCCGCCGCAGGACTCTTTCCGTACCTTCAGCAAGTCGATCCAGATGAGCCGGCCGGCTACTCGTATCTGGCCTGGACCGGCTTCTTTGCGCCTGCTCTGGCACTGACGCTCCCCTACCGCCTCCTGCCGGCGCTGACGCCCGACCAGGCAACAGTCTTCGGTGCGACCCTGGTCGGGCTCGGGCTTCTCAATCTGGGCTGGGGTGTGGTCGGCGCATGGCGCACGGACACTGAGACCGAGGCCTGGCGCTGTTCGTTCCTGGCCGATTGGGGGCTGGTCATGGTCGGGACCGGGCTATTTCAAGCGGACGGGCTTGCCGCTGCGTACCTGGCACTGCTTGCGATCGTGCTGGTACGTCTGCCGCTTTACCTGTGGGCGCGACCTGCATTGCTCCAGAGAGAGTTCCCGGCCGTGCGCGGACCCGTGAGCGTGCTGGTCGCAGTGCTCCTCGCCGGCGCAGCACCGTTCTCCGGCTTTCCGGTGCGGCTCCTGCTCTTGCAGGCGGCGACGCGCACCGGCTGGCCGCTGGCGGTGCTCCTTCTCGCGGGCATGGTGCTCTGGATCGCCCACTCGCTCCGCCTGGCCCGCACGGTGGGCTCACCCAGGGGCCGCGGCGCGCTCGGCCTCTGGCTGACGGTGGTGATCAGCCTCATTCTCGGGATGTTCTCAGGCACCATCCGGGCGGCGGCGGGGCTGTAGCGTGCCCTGGGCTGCAATCGGGCTCCATCTGGTGGCTCTGGTCCTGTACCCGGGCCTCGTGCTGATTCTAGCTGTAGGCATCCTCGCCGAAGGTGCCGCGTCGGTGGCCGTCGACACCGCCGGACTGCGTGCCGCGCCGTTTGCACCGGTGCGGCGGCTTCGGGATGGCGCAGCCCGGGCATGGCCCCCGCTCCTGGGCGGCGCTCTGCTGGCTGCTCTGGCTGCGACTCAGCTCGCGGTGCCCGCGAACCCGCTGTCCCCGCTCGAACGCAACCTGCTTGTTGCGGCGGTCGCGATCGCTACGGCGATGTGGCTGGGGCTGGGTTGGGCCTGGTCGCCGCCCGGAGCCCGAGCCGCCCTCGTCGTGCAGGCCTGCTGGCTGGTCGCGCTGCTGTCGCCTGCGGTGGTGTCAGAGACGCTTCGCCCCCAGGTCCTGGGTGCCGTCACCGTGCCAGCCCAGCTGCCGCTGAAGGCCCTGTCGGGGCTGCTCTATCTTTTCTGCCTGCCCGCAATCCTTCAGCTGGTCGACGAGCCGGTCCCCGCTACAGGCGTGGCGGCCGTTCGGGTTCTACTCTGGCTGCCGCTCTGCGGGCTGGGCGTCTCGCTGTTTCTGCCCCCGGCCAGCGACGATGCCGTGGGCTCGCTGCGGTTCATCGCCTCCACGATTGGTGTGGCGCTCATCGCGATCGCGCTGGGCGTGGCGCTGACGAAGACCGACCTGCGCTCGATTTACCTTCGCCTGGCGTCGGTTCTGGCCGGCGGGGTGCTCGTGGTCGCGGCTTTCACCGCGGCCGTCACGTCAGCGGTCGCTTAGTTTGCTGATGTAGAATCCGCGACCGTGCCCACGCCCAGCGTGTCGCTGACGGCTGTCGTCGTCAGCGGCGGGAAGCAGTACCGCGTCGCCCCCGGTGACCGCATCCTGGTCGATCGGATATCAGCCGA
>DATFWQ010000309.1:0-2401 GCA_035259145.1 Candidatus Dormiibacterota bacterium
GCGGTCACACGACGACTGGCCGGCCAGTTCGTCACGAGCCGCGTGACATTTCCTCGCAACCAATTTCCTCGCAACCAATTTCCTCCGGATTCGCTGACGTTCCGTCCTGGAACAGACGCGTTGGGCGAGCTTCTAGCTCACGAGACCGACGGTGTTCTCCCGCCGAGGCTAGGGATCGCCTCTGTCGTTCGTCACCCACCAATTGGAGGAATTCGACGGTTCCGGAAGGTCGCGAGGCCGACGTTGATGCTCTATGCCATAAAGCAGGTCGGCGTCATAAACACAGGCTCAAAGTCCAGACGCGGACCCTCGTCCTCGGAGCCCAGACTGCACCCCAGACCGTCGCTGGTGCGGAGTCACGGCCCGGCGAAGCCGGGCCGCCTGCACGATTAAAAGGACGTGGACAAAGGGTGGCGATCAGCGGCTAGTCTTCCGACTCCGGCTCCACTCCGCCCGATGTCACGTGCTGACCCAGGGAGGGCCGGCGCAGCCCGACGCCGGAGCTGCGGCACCCTCAACCAGCTGAGTGAGGGCTCAGGGGCAGACTGTCAGGCCGCCGGTGGCGGTCCGGGACCGTCCGGCTGTGCGGCCCTTCCGGTCCTCGGCCAGCAAGCCGCGGGCAGACCAAGCGCACGACCCTCGAGCGGCGACCGGCGCGCCGGCTGCCTCCAGATCCATGTCGCGCTCAGACCGAAGTTGAGCACTCCGGAAAACGCCAGAGCTACCAGGTTCGCCAGGAGGTACTCCACCTTCAGGAACTCGACAAGCAGCCAGACGCTCAACGCCGCCTGCCCGAGGCCAACGCCCGCCACGAAATTGAACTTCGCGAATCGCATCCACGACACCCCGATTCCCTTAAACGTCCAGGTGTCGTTCAGCAGGTAGTTGGCGATGATCGCCACCTCCGACGAGAGGGCCGCTGCAAGCGGCAGCGCGAAATGAGCCAGGCCATACGTGATCGACAGCGCGGCGCTGTTGACGACGCAGCCGCTGGCGCCAACGATCAGGAACCGGACCAGGACCGGATTGGCCAGCCGGTGCCATGCGTGTGCTCCGGCCCTTTTGAGGAGGTCCACCTTCACGGGCACCTGGCTGACGCCATGCGATGCAGCCGGTGTTCCGCCATAGACTCGACACTAGGGGCGCGAGTGCGGACGATCGACCGCAGGTCGGCAGGCAGAGCGCTCTGGAGAATGCGCCGGGAGCGATCGTAGCCCGCGGCACTTCACGCGAGCCCAGCAAACGACCTGGCCAGCGACTCAACCACGTCGGCCACGATGGTGAGGACCGCGATCTCGTCCTCGGTGAAGGGTCGGGACTTCGAAGCAAAGGCTCCGACGACGCCCAGCGGTCTCTCGGGGAGACGCACAGGCAAAAGCACGGCCGAACCACGCCGGGTGCCGGGCACCAGGATGCCACGCTCGGTCCGGGAAAGCATCCGGACGCTGCTGATGGAGTACGGGCCCACCCCGGTGAGCGCGTGGCTGAGTTGCGTGCAGAACCTCAGCGGCAGAGTTGTCTCGCCCAGCATCGCCTCCGGCCAGCCGACGGCCGCGCGCAGGACGAGCGAGTCCCCGTCGGGAAGGAGCTCCAGGAACGCCACGTGGTCGAGCGCGAGGGTCTCGGCGATGTAGCGGACGGCCCAGTCGACGATCGCCCGTCCGGGGTCCTGACGTGTACGTTCGATCAGCCCCGGGTCCGCCCGCGAGGTGTGCCTGGCTGCCATGGCTCAGCCGCGTCAGGACACAGTCGGGGCGACGGTGAATGCCATCACGCCCGAGCCAGTCGGCACGAACACCTTGCCGAGGGCCGCGGTCGGCGTCGCGAAGTGGTTTCCCGACCCGACGTCGTATTTGAAGATCGACCTTCCCGACACCGCGTCGTTTGCATGCAGGACGTGACAGCGGTCCAGCCACCAGACAGTCCGCCCCGACACGATCGGCGGCTCGGCGTCACACGAGCCCGCCGCGTGCCGCCAGCCGCCCTGGCCCGGCAGGAGCATCGATATGCGGGACGGGTCCAGCCGCAGGCCGAATAGACCGCCCTGGCAGCCGACGAACACGAACTGCCCATCGAAGGCCACACTGCCCCGGCATTCGCCCGCGTGGAGGTCCGCCGAGTACGGAGCGGGTGTCTGGCCCCCGAGTGACCATTCCCTGAGCAGATACACCCAACCGGCCTTGCCACTCTGAAAGATGAGACCGGTGCTGCCCAGCGGGGTCGGCACCATCGCCCCGATGTCGTTGTCGTAGCAGTCGAGCTGCCGCCAGTTGGGCGGCGTCCAGGAGTCGACCGGTTTCGGGGGCAGGTTGGGCGACAGCCTCATCACCGTGTCCTGCAGCTCGAACCGCGCTCCGCAGAACGAGCCTCTGTTCAGGGCGTTGCCGCTTGCGGCCAGGAG
>DATFWQ010000310.1:0-2137 GCA_035259145.1 Candidatus Dormiibacterota bacterium
GGTTCCCGCGACGAGCGGGAGCAAACGGGGAGCAAAAGCGCCGAATCGGGTGCCCAGGGTCATACCTGGTAGAGCAAATTCGAGTTCTGACCGGGTGGTCGGGGGCCCGGGATTCGAACCCGGGGCCTCACGGTCCCGAACCGTGCGCGCTGCCGGACTGCGCCAGCCCCCGCACAACCGAAATCCGAATTCTAATTCTGCACCGTGGCTTCCCGCCCCTGCGAGCCGGGGCGGACCCTCCCACCGATCACCTGCACCTGGTCAATCTCCTGCAACGGGCCTGCCGCCGGCAGTGTTTCCCCGACATGAGACCCTTCCGCTTCGGCCTTCTGGCCGAGAGCGCACAGACCGCCGAACAGCTCCTCGACACTGCGCGCAGGGCCGAAGACGCCGGCTTCTCGATCCTTCTCATCCGCGACCATCTGGTCCAGGATCCCTTCCCCCACCAGTTGGGGCCGCTGACCGCGCTGGCGGCGGTGGCGGGCGCAACGAGGAACATGCGCATAGGCACCCTGGTCATCAGCAACGACTTTCGCCACCCGGCTGTCCTGGCCAAGGAGGTGGCCACGCTCGACGTGCTCTCGGGCGGTCGCGTCGAGCTCGGGATGGGCGCCGGCTTCCTACGCCGTGACTATCACGAGGCTGGCCTCCCCTTCGACGAGCCCCGCGACCGCGTCGGACGGCTCGAGGAGGCTTTGAGGCTGCTGAAAGCGCTGTTCGGCCCTGATCCCGTGACCCACCATGGTCAGCACTACGCGGTTGAGGGGCTGGACAGCTTTCCCAAGCCGGTTCAGCGACCGCATCCGCCCATCCAGATCGCTTCCGCACGCCCTCGAATGCTGGCCATCGCCGCGCGCGAGGCGGACATCGTCGGCCTCCAGACCGTGTCTACGGCCAATGGGGTGCTCACCGACGATCCTGACCACCGCTCCGCCGGCGCGGTAGCCGGCCAGATCGCCAGGCTGCGAGATGCGGCCGGCGATCGCTTCGATCAGCTCGAGCTGAGCACCACAGCCACGGTGGCGGTGACCGACGACCCCATCAGCTTCGCGTGGCAGCTGGCTCGCCAGCGCGGCTGGAGCGGGGTCACCGCACGGGAGGTGCTCCAGATGCCCTCCGTGTTCATCGGCCCCCTGCAGCACCTCGTCGGCCTCTTCCTCGAGCGACGGGCCACCTACGGGATCTCCTACTTCGTCGTGTCGGACCGGGCGCTCGACACGGTGGCGCCGCTCATCGCCAGCCTGGTCACAGCCGCGGCGCCGTGAGCTTGGTGGGTGCCGCCATCAGTGTGGCGGTCGCGTCTGCGATCCGCTCGCCGTCGCCAATCCGCTCGATGTGGGCGCTGGCATAAACCAGCGACCGGCGGACCCTGTCGACACGACCGACCACCCGCACGCGGTCGCCGAGGCGGAGAGGCTGCCGGAATCGCACCTCCAGGCGGCCCGTCAAGCCAGGGTGACCGGAATGCCAACCGGCCCAGCCCACGGCCTCGTCCAGCATCAGCGCGATCATCCCGCCGTGGATCATGCCCTGCCAGCTCTGGTAGCGCTCGGGCATCTCGAACTCACATACGGAGCCATCGGCGGTCGGCTCGAAACGCATCTTGAGGCCTTGTTCGTTGTCCTGGCCGCAGCCGAAACAGCGACCGTCGTAGGTCACCAGCACGCGGTATAAGGTAGCCATGCGAGTAGAGCTGAGAAATCTGCAGGTCGAGGATGCGCTTCCGGCGGTGCTCATCACGCTCAACCGGCCAGAGCAGCGCAACGCCCTGTCGACGCCGCTCATGCAAGAGCTGACCGATGAGCTGGAGCGACAGAGCGCGCGGCCCGAGGTCCGGGTCGTGATCCTGCGTGCCAACGGCCCCGCCTTCTCCGCCGGCCACGACCTCAAGGAGCTCGTTGACCGCACGCTGGAAGAGGAACAGGAGGTCTTCGAAGTCTGCACCCGGATGATGGAGAAGGTCCAGCGCATCCCTCAGCCGGTAATCGCGGCTGTGCAGGGCATTGCCAGCGCGGCAGGATGCCAGCTCGTCGCCAGCTGCGATCTCGCAATCGCTGCCGAGGGGGCCCGGTTCGCCACGCCCGGCGTCAAGATAGGCCTCTTCTGCTCGACACCCATGGTCGCCCTGAGCCGAAAC
>DATFWQ010000311.1:0-6952 GCA_035259145.1 Candidatus Dormiibacterota bacterium
TGTGGCCGTAACGGTGCTGGCCCCGGGAGCGCTGCCACGCTCGGAAGGAAAAGCCAGGCGCGTCATCGACCTTCGCGAGCTCTAGCAGGGTGAGGCACGCCTCGCCGGAACTTACGAGGCCGGCGATGCGTACTACCGCCGGCGAGACGACCTCTCACGTGCTCAGGACAGCTGACATCGCCGGCACTACGCGGCGCCAAGCGCCGCCTCCACCCAGGCGGCTGCGTCCACGAGTGCCCGATCCGAGCCAGGGGCCGCGCAGATCTGCAGGCCCAGCGGGAGCCCGGCCGGGCCGGTTCCCGACGGGAGCGTGACCGCGGGCGCACCAACCAGCGTCCACCGAAAGCAGGGCCGCGGATCGCCGGTGGTCGCGAGACCCGGCGCCTCTCCGAGGGTCGGCGGGGAGAGGATGCAATCGTACTGGCCGGCCCATCCAGCGACCGCCTCGATCAGCCGCTCTCGCTCCGCCAGCGCGGCCCGATAGTCGGGCTCTGGGAGGCGCTCGCCGTTCGCGACCGTCCTCCGGAAGGCGTCGCTGACCAGCTCCGGCGCCCTCGCGACGTCCGGCCCGAGGTTGCGGGCAGCCTCGAAGATCATGAGGTGACGCTGCACCTGGTGCGCAGAGTCGAAGCCGGTAGGAGCGGCGGCCTCCTCGATGGTCGCGCCCGCGGAGCGCAGCCGCTCGATCGTCTGATCGAAGTTGTCCCTGGCGGCCGGCTGGAGGTCGGGCCACTCGGGGCTGCGGTAGACGCCGAAGTGCGGTGGGCGGTCCAGTGAGCGCGGTCGCAGGTCCGAGTCCGCCATGACCGAGCACAGCTCGGCCGCGGCAGCCACGGTCGTGGCGAAGCCGCCGAGTTGATCGAGCGTCTGGCTCAGTGTCAGGACTCCATGGCGCGGGATCGTCCCGGCGCTCGGCTTGAAGCCGACGACGCCACAGAAGGCCGCAGGGCGGATGATCGAACCCGCGGTCTGGGTCCCTGTCGCGAGCGGCAGCATCCCCGCCGCGACCGCCGCAGCCGACCCCATCGAGGAGCCGCCGGGCGTCCGTGAGGGGTCCCATGGGTTGGTTGTGGGGCCGGGAGTGGCGGAGGCGAGCTCAGCGGTCACCGTCTTGCCCGCGACCACCCCTCCGGCCGCCTCGATCCTGACCACAGCGGTCGCCGAGCGGTCGGGGACCCGGCCGCGGAAGAGCGCGGAGCCGCGCTCAGTCGGGATGCCGGCGGTGTCGATCACGTCCTTGATCCCGACCCACCAACCGCGCAGCGGTCCAGGAGGCACCGCGGCCGTAGATCGCTGTGCCCGCTCAAGGTCGAGCCAGGTGAAGGCGCGCACAGTCGCCTCTCGCTGGCGGATGGCCGCCGCCCAGGCGGCGGGTGTCTGGTCACTCATCCCGTCCCCCCAGGCAACTCTCGTTCTCCCGTTCAGCGCTTCCACGGAAGAACCGGGATCGCCGTCTGTTCGGTGAACACCGGCCTGGTTGTGATCGCACCCACGACCGGGTCGTTGTACGAGCTCGGGGCCGTCAGCAGGCGCCAGAACGAACGGTTGTACTGCTCGGCCCGGCGCTTCAGCCCAGACGGGCCCAGTCCCGCGGCGTAGGGCTGCCGCGGCAGCCTCGACGCTGCCTCAGGGTCGTCGTAGTAGTCCGAGGTCCCGTACGGGCTGGTGGATGCATAGGAGTAGATCGCCACGCCGGCGGCGTTGATGCCCCTGGCCGATCGCGCCAGCGCGCGCCGGATCTGGGTCAGCGTGTCCTCCGGGTAGTTGAAGTAGGCACCCACGCCGATGACGATCCTGCGCTGGAACTGATTGTTCTTCTCCCACTCGATCCACTGCTCGAACCAGCCCGATGCCCGTGAGTTCCAGGCCGTGTCGTAATTCAGCGGCACCCCCAGGTCCAGGATGCCCTCGCGCAGCCAGTCGTGCCAGTCCTGGTAGACCTCGCTGTACGCGGACGTGTTCTGCCAGTCGGTCTCGGCGATCGGCCCAGCACCCCAGGGGATGAGGGCGGCGCTCAACTTGAGCTTGCGCTTCTTGCTGCTGAGGTTCGCATAAAGGTCACGCACGAAGGAGGTCACCTGGTCCCGTCGCCACTGCTCCCAGGCTGGATCGTCGGGGTCTGGGCTGCCCGAGCGGGCGGCCGCGGCGTTGAAGGCCTCGACGGCGGCCTCGGAATAGCCCCAGTTACCGCCCTCCGGGTAGCGCACGAAGTCAAGGTGCAAGCCGTCCAGGTCGTATCGCTGAGCCAGGTGCAACAACACCACGTGGGTGTAGTTACGGACGCTCTTGTTGCCGGGGTCGAGATAGCCCCCGGTCTCGCCGGCACTGGTTCGGTTTCCCCAGCCCGCACCAAAGAAGAGGTAGACCGGGCTCCTCTTGCCCACGTAGAACGTATTCACCCAGGCGTGGACCTCGATGCGCGGGCTTGCTGCGTGTGCGCGCGTGAGCAGGTAGCGAAGAGGGTCGAAATTCGGGGGCCCGTAGATATCAGGCGCCAGCGGCTCAAGTGAGTCCAGGTAGTAGGCGTCGGCGTTCTTTCGGACCTGGACGAAGAGGGCGTTGATGTTGGCTCTGTGAGCCGTGCTCACAAGCTGGTCGATCTCGTCCTGCGAGTGGATGCCATCGTGAAAGGCATCCACCCAGAGGGCGTGGTATGAGGGCGGACCGAGCTTCGAAGAAGGGGTCGGATCGCTGGAGGCGCGCCAGCTGACGCTGCAGGCCGTCGCCATGATGAGCGGCCCGACGGCTGCAGCAAGCAGCGCAGTCCGAGCCTGCCCAACTTGCTGTGCGCGGCGGCCCGAATTGACGCAGGTGGGTGCCCTCATCGGCTGATGACCTTCCTTGCCCTTGAAAGTTCTGCTGGCCCAGGTGGGCCACCATCAAGCTAGCGCGAACAGGACAATGCTGGTGCCGGCCATCTCAAGTGGTCCGCCGCCGACTCGCTCCTTCAACCGTCTCAGCGCCTGCGACTGGACGCGCTCCTGGTCCCCCTCGGACAGAGACTCCAGTCGCCAGGCGAAGGCCCACCAGCTCATCGTCTTCGATACCAGCTCTTCAGGGCTGCTGTATGAGGCCACCTCTCCGACATGCTCGACCGAGGCAGTCCTGAAGCCCGCCGTCATCAGCGCGGCTCGAAGCCGCTGCCCGTCGGCCAGCAGCTCCTGAGTCGCCTTCAGGTCGGCAAGCTCGGGGGTGGGCGGAGCGAGCTCATTCATCAAGTCGTCGAGCAGGCGCGACTGGCGAGGCACGCTCAGAGGGACGCTGGCGGCAAACCGCCCTCCCTGGCGAAGGACGCGACGCGCCTCAGCCAGCGCGGCCGGCAGGTCGGGGCAGAAATGCAGCGAGTGGCCGCTGGCCACCGCATCGAACGCTCCATCGCCCAGGGCCAGCCGCTCCAGGTCCATCTGCGCAAGCAGCGGCGGGGGCACTGCACCGGCGCGGGCCAGCGCCAGCATTCCGGGCGCCAGGTCGACGCCCACCACCAGCCCGGAGCCACCGGCTGCCTCGACCAGCTGAAAGGTCAGCGTGCCGGGCCCGCAGCCCAGGTCGAGCACTCGCTCACCGGGCCTCACCGCGAGAAGCTCGAGAGCCCGCACCCGGCTGCGGGTCTCGCCGCGCGCAGCGGCGTCCACGAGCCGGTCACGGTAGGCCGCCGCGTGACGGCTGAATACGCCGGGCACCACGTCTTTCGCCTTCATGTCCGCCTGGCCGGGTCTGTCAGCTCCGCATGGTGATCGACGCTCTGGCGGACGGCGCTCTTTGTAGAGGCATACCGGCAGCGTACGCGGCGAGCGACCGCCCGGGTCAGTGGCAGATCACGGTGCCGCGACGAGGTAGCCGTCTGACCGAGCCCAGCCGCGGAAGGTCGGCCCGAGGGTTACCGCCATGCGCCTTCGAGCGCCAGCGCCACCTCCACCAGTGCTCGCTCCTGACCGAAGTGGCCGACCACCTGGATGCCGACGGGGATCCCCTCGACGGGGGCTGGCAACGTGATCACGGGCTGCCCGGTGGTGTTGAACGGGCGGGTGTAGCCGGTTACGTCGCCCCGGTCATATGCCTCGTCGAGGCGAGGTGGCAGAACCCGGGTCGTCGGGGTCAGAATCGCGTCCCACCCCTCCATCGCGGCCTCCGTCTCGGACCGGATGCGCGACTGCTCGAGCAGCGCCATCGAGTAGTCATGACGGCTGACGCCGAGCCCCTGCTCGAGAAGCCGGCGTACGTCGTCCCCGAACCGATCTGGGTGGCGCTGCAGCCTGTCGCGGTGGAAGGCTGCCGCCTCTGCCAGCAGGATGGTCAGGCCCGGGGCCGCCATGCGCTTGCGGTCGGGAAGGCGGATCTCGGGGACGCCCGCACTGACCGCAGACCATGCCTCGCCGATCTCCGGCTGCAGACCCGCTTCCCAACCACTCGGCACGGCGATACGCAGCTCAGCTAGCGACCGGGTGCGCTCGGGGACAAGCCCTGTCAGGTCGGACATCATCTCCAGGGCCTGCGCCACCGATCGGACGTCGGGCGCCAGCGGACCGATCGTGTCCAGGGTGCGGCTCAGTGGCACGACACCCTCGGTGTCGACGGTGCCAATGGTCGGCTTGAAGCCGACGACGCCGCAGAAAGAGGCGGGGATTCGGATCGAGCCGCCGGTGTCGCTGCCAACGGCCCAGTCGCAGAGGCCCGCAGCCACTGCGGCCGCTGAGCCGCCCGAGGAACCGCCCGGCACGCGGTCGGGGGCGCATGGGTTGCGGACACCGCCGAAGTGGGGGTTCTGGCTGCTGACTCCGAAGGCCCACTCGTGAAGGTTCGCCTTACCGATGACGACGCAGCCGAACTCGCGCATCCGCCTGACAAGCGGCGCGTCCCGCTCAGCCGGGGAGTTGGGCAGGAAGCTCGCGCCGGCGGTGGTGACCGTGCCGCGAACGTCCACCAGATCCTTCACGGCCACGACAGGGCCATCGCCCTCCTCGTCGGTGAGCGAGATGAAGGCGTTCAGGTCGGCGTGTGCGCGGATGCGTTCTCTCGCTTCGCTTGGAGTCATCGGTCAACCCTGAGGCGCTGGCGGAGCGTTGGGCGGCTCCCTCACCCGCAATCTTGACTCGCGTGGACTGGCCGGTGCACGCCGCGGTACCGATTGGCGCCCCAGCGTGCTCAAGCGGCTTCGGCCAGCCCTATCGAATGCCGGAGTCAGCTGCGGCGGAAGAGGCGCCGAATCCGGTCCCAGATCACGCCAAACAACAGGCTCAGCGCGTTGACCGGCTTGGCCGGCGGCGGCGCCGCGGCCTGCACGGGGGGCGCTGCCTGTCCGGCCGCCACATGCGCCTCAGGAGCCGCTGCCTCGGATGGCCCTGCCGCCGTGGGCGCCGCCGCCGGCTCGACCACCTCCAGGTTGGCCTTGATGCAGTCCGCCATCTGCGCGACCAGCCGCTTGGACACGTCCTCCATCACGCCGCGGCCGAAGTTGGCGATACGGCCGGCAACCGTGAAGTCGGTCTCCAGCCGTACCTGGGAGGTTCCGCCCGCGTCCAGCACGGTCATCCTGGCTGTGGCCCGCGCCGAGCCGGGTCCCGTCGTCTCGCGACCCTCGGCCTCGAGGGTGGCTACACGGCCGGCCTCGTCGCGCTCGGCGATTCTCGCGGTGCCGTTGTAGGCCACTGTGATCGGGCCGACCTTTATTTTCACCTTGCCTCTGAAGGTGGTCGGATCGACTACCTCGGACAGCTCGGCGCCTGGTAGGCAGGCGGCAACCCGGTTCACGTCCAGCAGGAATGCGTAAACCGTGTCAGGGGGCGCGGCGACCTCGAAGACGTTCTCTATCCGCATCGCGCGAGCATGAATATACTGACCTGGCGCTCATGCGCGCGAGGTTGGGGATGGACATACCGGACAGCGTGCTCCGCCACACCAAACGTGGCGTTCTCTGCCTGTTGTGTGCCAGCGGTAATGAATCTGGAGGAGCTGCATGAAGCACAAGGTCTCCGTCACCATCAACGGCAAGCAGCGGGAGGACGAAGTCGAGGCCAGGCTCTTACTGGTCCACTACATCCGTGACGTAGCCGGCCTGACCGGCACGCACATCGGGTGCGACACCAGCCAGTGCGGGGCCTGCACTGTGGACATGGAGGGCAAGGCGGTCAAGTCCTGCACGTTGTTCGCGGTTCAGGCGGACGGCCACCAGATCAAGACGATCGAAGGCATGGCCGCAGCCGACGGCACCCTGCACCCGATCCAGCAGGCGTTCTGGGACGAGCACGGCCTGCAGTGTGGCTACTGCACGCCGGGCTTCATCATGGCGGCTGCCTATCTGCTCGAACAGAACCCGAACCCGACAGAGGACGAGATCCGCAGGGGCCTCGAGGGCAACCTCTGCCGCTGCACCGGTTATGTGAACATCATCAAGGCCGTCCAGACCGCGGCCAAGACGATGAGCGCCGCCGCTGCGGCGCCGGCCGCGGCGCCGGCGCCAGTGGCTGGGGAGTAGGGCGATGGCGATCACCACCATGGTCGGAGCCCGTATCCACCGGCGCGAGGACCCGCGCCTGGTGAGCGGCCACGGCCGCTATGCAGACGACTTCCTCCGAACCCACGCCGCGCATCTGGCGGTGGTCAGGAGTCCACACGCGCACGCCCGCGTGCGCTCGATCGATGTGACCGAGGCGCTGAAGGCACCCGGTGTGGTGGCCGTCCTGACGGCCGCCGATTTCAAGAAAGTCCTCTCCGGCAACATGCCGGTAGCGCCCGCCTTCGTGGCTGAAAAGAAGCAGGCACCTGATCGCTTTCCGATCGCCGAGCGCGAGGTGTCCTTCCAGGGTGAGCCGGTCGCCGTCGTCGTCGCCGACTCGAAGTACCAGGCCGCCGACGGGGCAGAGCTGGTCAGCGTCGACTGGGAGCCACTGCCCGCGGTGATGGACCTCGAGAAGGCGATGGAGGCGGGAAGCCCGAAGGCGCACGAGGGCGCGGC
>DATFWQ010000312.1:0-5302 GCA_035259145.1 Candidatus Dormiibacterota bacterium
CGTATCCGTTTCTAGGTGCCCGGACCGCCAGCTCCCACGTCTTGCCGCCGTCCGATGTGAGAAAGCTCGTCGTGGGCGCCGGTCCAGAACTGTGGAACACCACCGTACCGTGGTCGGCGTCCCCGAACGAAGCCGACGCCAATCTCCAGGTGCTCCCGGGCTGGGCCACCCGGGCAGAGGCGGCGGGAGTGGCCGCGGCGGGCGGCGCCAGGCTCGGCCTCAGATACACGACTCCGGAGACCAGTGTGCCCAGCGCTGCCACGGCGATCCAGCCCAGCGCCCGCCGGCTGCGCTCCTCGCCGACCTCCACGGCGTCAGGCTACGACTGACCGAGCGGTGCCGCAAGCGGCCGTCGAATGTCAACCATCAAACGAGTGTGATACTTGGTGACGCCACCGCCAATCAGCGAGCGCGCGCCGACACCGTCGCAGTGGACGAGGAATGAGCGCTGCTCGAAAAGCGAGGAGTGCAATGCTCAACTTTGGCGTTCCTCCCTGGGAACTCGTTATCCGTGCCGTGGTCATCTACGCCGCGCTGCTGGGGGCCCTTCGCCTTTTCGGTAAGCGGGAGGTCGGGCAGTTCACGCTCTACGACCTGGTGCTGGTGCTGCTGGTCGCAAACGCCGTGCAGCCTGCGATGACGGGCCCCGACAGCTCCCTCGCCGGCGGCCTCGTGATCATCGCGACGCTCATCCTGCTCAACTTCGCGATCGGCCGGCTCGATCGCTTCCGCATATTCCACAGGCTCTTTCGCCCCGAGCCGACCCTGATCATCAAGGACGGCCATTATCTGTCCGACCGGATGCGCCGCGAGGGCGTCGACGCGGACGAGACCGCCATGGCGATCCGCGAGCACGGTCTGTCGAACGTATCCGAGGTAAGCATGGGTGTGCTGGAGGCGGACGGGACGATCAGTATCGTCGGCAAGGACGCCGTCATCCACCGGACCAAGCGCCGGGTGCGGTACACGCGCCACGGCTGAGCTGCTAGGCTTCCGGGCCAAAGGGGAGGTAGTTGAATGTGGGGCTTGCTCGTCAGCTGGGGACTTCTCGCGATTGCGTTCTTTCTCACGACCAAGGTCGTTCCTGGGATACAGGTCAAAGGCGGCGTCCCCGCCTACGTGCTGGCGGCGCTCGTATTTGGGCTCGTCAACGCGATCCTTGGCCCTATCATGCGGATCGCCGCCCTGCCGCTTCGAATCCTCACGCTCGGCCTTTTTGCCCTGGTCATCAACGCGGTGCTGTTGGTGATCGCTTCGAAGCTGTTCTCGGGCCTGTCGATCGATAACTTCTTGTCCGCGATCCTTGGGGGGCTGGTCCTGTCGATCATCTCGGCCCTGCTCAATGCCTTCGGGGGCCCGGTCCTCCGTCGGGCTGTGCGCTAGAAACTCATCGCGCGACCAGGGATCTGATCTCCTCGGCCACCCGCTCCACCTGGTCGGGGCGGAGCTCCGGGTACATCGGCAGGGAGACGAGCCGGGTGGCCGCCTGCTCGGTCACGGGGAACGAGCCGCGGCGCATACCCCGCCCACGGTAAGCCTCCTGGAGGTGAATCGGCACCGGGTAGTGCAGGCCCGTGGCGACGCCGCGCTCGGCCAGCTCGGCAACCAGCTTCTCACGCGCCGGCGCCTGCACCACGTATTGATGGAAGACGTGCTCTACCCCCGGCCTGGTCTGCGGCAACGACAGGCCGCATCCCTCGAGCAGCCGGCTGTAGAGCGCCGCGTGCCGGCGGCGTGCCTCGTTCCACGTGTCCAGATGGCGGAGCTTGACCCGAAGCACCGCCGCCTGGATCGTGTCCAGGCGCCGATTCCAGGCCATCGTGACGTGCTCGTACTTGCGCCGCTGCCCGTAGTTGCGCATCATTCGAACCCGCTCTGCCAGCTCAGCGTCGTTGGTCGTGAGCATGCCCGCGTCGCCATAGGCGCCGAGGTTCTTCGCCGGGTAGAAGCTGAAGGCCGCGAAGTCGCCGAGCGACCCGGCACGGCGGCCGTTCAGGCGCGCCCCATGGGCCTGGCAGGCGTCTTCGACAAGCTTCAGCCCGTGGTCCGCAGCCAGAGCCTGCGCGCCGTCCATGTCGGCCGGGTGCCCGTACAGATGGACGGCCATGATCGCCCGGGTCCGTTCGGTGATCGCGCGGCGGGCGGCATCCACATCGATGCAGTACGTCTCCAGGTCGCAGTCCACCCAGACCGGGGTGGCGCCGGCGAAGGAGATCGCACTCGAGCTCGCGATGAAAGAGTTGGCCGGGGTGATCACCTCGTCTCCTGGACCGACGCCCAGCGCCCGCAGGCCCAGCTCCAGCGCTGACAAGCCGGAGTCGACTCCGACCGCGCTGCCGACCCCGCAGTACTCGGCGAACTCGGCTTCGAAAGCACCCACGTCACGTCCGAGGATGAAGTCGCAGCGCTCCATTACCTCGTGCACGGCCTGTTCGACTTCGGCCGCAATCGTGGCATGCTGGGCCCGGAGGTCGATCAGCGGGATGTCGCACGCGCTCACACGGCGGCCGCCGCTGCTGACGTGGATGGCCTGGCCAGATCCGCCTGGGCACGTTCAAGGATGCGGACGATCGCAAGGCCGTCACGCCCGTCAGAGCGGGGGCGAGCACCGGTGCGAACGCACTCCACGAAGTGCGCCAGCTCCTCACGCAGCGGCTCGCTGTTCTCCAGCTTCGGGATCAGGATGTCGCCGTCCCTGACCGCCGCCAGGAACTCCGAGAACTCGCCCCCGCGAGGCTGGTAGCTCGCGCCTTTGTCGTACACGCGCAGCTTCTCAGTCGGGTGAACGTCGTCATATACGACCATCCGCCGGTCACCGACGATGGTTACCCGGCGGTCTTTGACGGGGTCGAGCCAGCTGACCTGGATGCCGGCCAGGACGCCGCCCGGGTAGCGGAGGGTCAGGAAGACCACGTCCTCAACGTCGTCCCGCAGGTAGGACTGTCCCCTTGCTGTGACCTCCACCGGGTCCGTGCCCAGCCAGTGCCGGAGCATGGAGAGATCGTGAGGGGCGAGGTCCCACAGCGCGTTGACGTCCTGGCGGATGGGACCGAGGCCAGTGCGCCGGAATGCGAAGTACAGAGGGCGGCCCAGCTCTCCCTGGTCGATCGCGAGCTTGATGCGGTCGACTGCCGGATTGAAGAGGAAGGTGTGGCCGACCATCAGCGTGCAGCGAGCCTCCTCCGCAGCCCTGACCATCGCTTCGGCTGCGTCGACCGTGTGGGCCAGCGGCTTCTCGACCAGCACTGGCAGACCCGCATTCACGCAGTCTTCGACCACCGGCAGGTGACTGACGGCTGAGGTGGCCACGATCACCGCATCCAACCCGCCCGCCGCCAGAAGACCGCAGTGATCGGAATGAAACCGAACTCCTGGATGGAGCCTGGCCATCGGATGCCGGCGCTCCTCACGCAGCTCTGCGCAGGCCACAAGCCGGGCGCCGGGCACGATCCCGCTCAGGAGGCGCACGTAGTTCGGCCCCCAGTGGCCCAGCCCCACCAAGCCGAACCGCAGGTCGCTCACGTGCGTGCCTCTTCGCGCCAGATGTAGGGGCGCTCGAAGAAGCCCTTGAAACAGACCAGCTCAGCAACCTGCTTCACCACCCGGGCCGGGTTGCCCGCCACCACGGCGCCGGCCGGGACGTCCCGAGTCACCACGCTGCCGGCCCCGACCAGCGCACCGGCGCCGATCCGCACACCGGGAAGAATGGTGGCGTTGCCGCCGATGCTGACGTCGTCCTCTACCGTCGCGCCCAGGACGCACTCGCGGAACCGGGGGCAGGCTGGGTGCGGGTCGTCGGTGAAGACAACCCCAGGGCCAACGAAGACCCGCCGGCCGAGAGTGACGTTCTCAAGGAAGCACCGGGAGTGGATGCGGCTGCCGTCGCCGACCCGGTTGCCTGGCTCGAGGACGGCGTGGGTGCCGATGCTGCAGTCGTCGCCGACGACGTTGTCCTCGCGAATCACAGCGCCATGGCCGGTGTTCAGCCGCGCGCCGAGCACAGCGCCTGCGTAGACCACCGTGCCAGAGCGGACCCAACCGCCCGGTCCGATCCTGGTGACGAGGTCGCCCGATGCTTTCCCGCGGGGAGGGACGCCCACAACGACGCCAGGCTCCAGGACTGTGCCCTCGCCGACGTCGACGCTGGGATGGGTTTGAGTGTTCACCACGCGCATCCTAAGAGACGGTTACCGACGCGTGCGGAAAATCGACGCACGTAGCCGGGACCAGCTATGGTAAGCGCCAGCACTAGCTTTTGATTCGCTGAGGCGGGACCACGCTGCGAAGGAGCTGGGAGGAGCGCTTGATCGGACAGCAGCGGTTGACGCTGCTGCGGGGGTTGGGTCTGGCGGTCGTGGCCGTCCTGGCGTTGGGCTCCTGTGCGGAGGAGGTCGGCACGGGCGGCGCTCGACAGGTGTTCGGTGGTGCGACTGCAGTGCAGTTCCCGGCGAGGTGGACAAGCGGGCACCGGCTGATCGCGCCAAGCGTTGCTCCGCGGGAAGGGGTGCTCGTGTCCTCGGAAGAAGCGCCGGCGCCGCCGCCCATCCCGCTCACGGCCGCACTCCAGTCGCCGAGCACGCCTTACGCGACGCTGCGCACCGACATTCGGATCCACTTCGATGGCGCGCTCAACCTGATGGTGCTGCGCCACTTCAGCATCGACCCGCAGGTCGATGGCAGGCTGGAGTGGCTCGACTCCCAGACCCTGCGATTCCAGCCTGACCGGCTGGCATTCGACACCGTCTATACGGTGCAGGTCTCGGTCGTCGGTCACTCGGTCTGGTCGTGGCAGTTCACGACGATCAAGCCGATCACCATCACGATCGATGACTGCGCCTCGACGGGGGGTGAGCTTCAGAACATCCTCAACGTCCTGGCACAGCGCCACCTCACCGCGATCATGTTTCCGACCGGCGTGTGCCAGCGAAAGTTTCCCTGGTTCGTGCCGGCCATGCTGGCCGCGGGGCACAAAGTCTGCAATCACACATACTCACACCCCCGCCTGACGCAGCTCAGCGACGCCCAGATCGCCAATGAGATCCGCGGCGGGGTGCACGCGGGCTGCGACCTGCTCCGACCGCCCTACGGAGACTGGGACGGGCCGGGCGGCCGGGTGGAGCGAATCGCCGCGTCCCAGGGCTACCACATCTTCATGTGGGACGTTGACACCTTCGACTGGGCCGGGGCCAGCACGCAGGACATCCTCGATCGCATCTATGGCCGCGGCGGTGTGATCCTGGTCCACTACCACGGCCGCGGGACGCTGGAGGCGCTGCGCAGACTGGACATGCAGACCTGACGC
>DATFWQ010000313.1:0-14031 GCA_035259145.1 Candidatus Dormiibacterota bacterium
GTCCAGGCCGCGGTAGAAGCGCGGCTCCGCTGCGATGCGCCGGATCGCCAG
The DNA here is from genome assembly GCA_035259145.1 of Candidatus Dormiibacterota bacterium. GTDB lineage: Bacteria > Chloroflexota > Dormibacteria > Dormibacterales > Dormibacteraceae > CF-161. The sequence goes on from DATFWQ010000313.1 coordinate 52, forward strand.
CAGGACGCCGGGCACATAGCACTCGCGGCTGGTGGTGCGGTGCGTGATCGTGAGAGTCTGGCCGGGCAGGCCGAAGATGACTTCCTGGTCAGCCACCAGGCCGGGAAGCCGGACGGAATGAACGCCGACCGCCCCCTCCTCCCCACCTCGTGTGTTGGGCAAGGTGACCTTATCCGGACGGTTGTAGGTGTAGCCCTTCTTCGCGGCCAGGCGGCGAGCGGTCGCGAGCGCGGTGCCGGAAGGCGCGTCGGCTTTGGCTGCGTGGTGCATCTCGATCACTTCGACCGCGTCACAGAAGGGGGCGGCCTGGTCGGCCAGATGCATCATCAGCACGGCGCCGATCGCAAAGTTGGGTGCGACGATGCCCCCCACAGCCGCCTGCCGGCAGGCGGCCTCGAGGCGGTCCACGGCGTCGGTGGAGAGGCCGCTGGTCCCGACGATGGGTGTTGCTTTGGCAGCCGCCGCGGCCAGCGAATTGTGCAGCGCAGCGGCCGGGTGCGTGAAGTCGACCAGCGCATCTGGCCGGTGGGTCTCAAGGAATGCCTGAAGGTCGTCGCCGCGGCCGATGCCGCCGACGTACTCGATGTCTACCGCCGACTTGAGGCTGGGAATGATGGCGCTGCCCGTCTTGCCACGATGTCCGGCGAGGGCCACTCGGATTTGCATCGTGTCGCTACCGGCCCCCACGCAGGAGCACGGCGGGGCAGGACACCGCGGCCGCCGCGCGGCGAGGTCCGTTCATGGCGAAGCATTATGTCCGCTTGGAGGGATGCCGTACCCTTCGCTTGCCGAAAATCGTGGCGGCGGAGCGGCAGCCCGCCCCCGTGCCGGCGGCGGTCGCGGTCCGAGAGCTGAGGCGAGCGAAACGATGGATAAGCGTGCCTCGATGCGAGAGGCCGTCGCGGACTATGTGAAAGATGGCGACTCCGTGGCCATCGAAGGCTTCACAGCGTTCATCTGCTTCGCGGCGGGGCACGAGATCATCCGGCAGGGTCGGCGCGACCTGACGCTGATCCGTATGACTCCGGACGCTCTCTACGATCAGATGATTGCAGCCGGGGCGGCCCGGAAGCTGATCTTCAGCTACCTCGGAAATCCCGGCGTAGGCCCGCTCCACTGCATCCGGCGGGCGGTCGAGCACGGCGTCCCTCGACCACTCGAGCTCGAGGAATACTCCCACTACGGCATGGTGGGGCGCTACCTGGCTGCCGCCACCGGGCTCCCCTTCTATCCACTTCGCAGCTACGAAGGCACCGACCTGCCCAGAGCGACTCCCGGGATCAGGTTCGTCGACGACCCTTATGGCGGCGGGCGGGTGGCAGTCGTGCCGCCCCTTCGCCCGGACGTGGCAATCGTTCACGGCCAGCGCGCTGACATTGAGGGCAACACGCACCTCTGGGGACTGCTGGGCGCCCAGAAGGAAGTGGCGTTCGCGGCCGCGAAGGTTGTGGTCGTGGTCGAAGAGCTCGTGACCGGCGAGGTCATCCGGTCCGATCCCAACCGGACGCTGATCCCGGGCCTGGTCGTGGACGCGGTAGTGATCGAGCCCTTCGGCGCGCATCCCTCGTACGTCCAGGGTTACTACGACCGCGACAACGCCTTCTATCTGGAGTGGGACCGGATTTCACGTGATGAAGCCACCACAACAGGCTGGCTCGAAGAGTGGGTCCTCGGCCTCCCGGACCGGGCGGCATACGTCGCGAAGCTCGGTGACCGCACGTGGGACCGCCTGCGGCCTGATCCGGCGGTCGCGGCCCCCATCGACTACGGAGCCTACAGGTGACCGACCGCGGCTACACGCCCACCGAGATGATGATCATCGCGGCGGCGCGGGCTCTGGCGGGAGTTCGTACGGTCTTCGTAGGGGTCGGTATGCCCAACGTAGCTTGCAACCTGGCCCGCCTCACCGTTGCCCCGGAGCTGGAGCTCGTATACGAGTCGGGGGTGTACGGGGCTCGACCAGCCCGGCTGCCGCTCTCCATCGGCGACCCCACGCTCGTGACCGGCGCCACCTCGGTGGTGTCGATGGCGGACCTGTTCGGCCTCTATCTGCAGGGTGGGCACATCGACGTCGCCTTCCTGGGCGGGGCCCAGGTCGATCGCTTCGGCAATCTCAACACGACAGTGATCGGGGATTACACGCATCCCAGGGTGCGGCTGCCGGGCAGCGGCGGCGCAGCCGAAATCGCGATCAACGCCCGGCGTGTCTTTCACCTCCTGCGGTTGAGCCGGCGCTCCTTCGTGGAGCGCCTGGACTTTGTGACCAGTCCCGGTCACGTCCCCCGATCAGGCGGCGGGCTGAGCCCGAAAGGCGGTGGACCAGAGGTGGTGGTCACGGATATGGCGCTTTTCGACTTCGACAACACGGATCGGGAGATGCAGCTGGCGTCCCTCCATCCAGGCGTGACAGCCGACCAGGTGCACGCCGAAGTTGGCTGGGCGCTGCGTGCTACGAAGCAGGTTGCGGAAACCCGCTCCCCGAGTGAGCACGAACTTCGGCTTCTCCGGGAAGAACTGGATCCGACCGGCCTGTACCGTCACTAACGGACCTCTACCTACAGCAACCGCGCATTTGTACAACCGCGGCGTTCCCGGTCGGCGGGAACCGCGCATTTGTACAACCGCGGCGTTCCCGGCCGGCGAGAGCCTGGATCAGCCGTCGCGCCTGGGGCGGTCCCTGTCGCCCCGGTAGCCACCGCCGCCGCGACCACCACCCCGGCCGCCGCGGAACCCTCCGCCGTTGCGGTCGCGCGGCTCGCGCACCGGCGGCGGCATTGCCAGAGCCGCGGCCACGGCGTCCATGTCGATCCGCTCTTCGATCGGCTCGCCGCGCGAAGACAGCTCCTCGATGGCGTCCTGCCTGCTCAGGTTGAGCCGCCCCTGGCCGTCGATCTCGATCGCCTTGACCATGATCTCATCGCCCAGGTTCACAACCTCCTCGACGCGCTCGACGCGATGGTCGGTCAGCCTCGAGATGTGGACCAGGCCGTCCTGGTTGGGCAGCACCTCGACGAAGGCGCCGAACGGCATTATCCGAACGACCCTGCCCCGATATATCCGCCCAACCTCGACCTCGTCGGTGAGGCTCTTGATCCAGTCGATTGCCTTGCGGGCGCTGCCCTGATCAGACGAGGCGATGAAGATCTTGCCATCGTCTTCCACGTCGATCTGTGCGCCGGTCTCCTCGACGATCTTGCGGATGACCTTGCCGCCCGGGCCGATCACGTCTCGGATCTTGTCGGGGTTGATCTGGATCGTCGTGATCCGCGGCGAGAACGGGCTCATCTCCTTGCGCGGCTCGGGGATGACCTCCAGCATCTTGCGGAGCACGACCAGCCGTGCCTCTCGGGCCTGCTCCAACGCCTGCGCCATCATGTCACGAGAAAGGCCCTTGATCTTGATGTCCATCTGCAGGGCCGTGATGCCATCAGCGGTGCCGGCAACCTTGAAGTCCATGTCGCCCAGCGCGTCCTCGACGCCCTGAATGTCCGTCAGGATGGCGTAGCGGCCCTCTCGCGTGACGAGGCCCATCGCGATGCCAGCAACTGGCGCCTTGATCGGAACACCGGCGTCCATCAGCGCGAGCGTCGATCCGCACACGGACGCCATCGATGTCGACCCGTTGGAAGACAGAATCTCGGAGACCAGCCGCATCGTGTAGGGCCATTCCTCCATACCTGGGATCACCGGCAGCAGTGCACGCTCGGCCAGCGCACCATGGCCGATCTCACGCCGGCCCGGGCTGCGCAGCGGCTTCGCCTCGCCGGTGGAGAAAGGCGGCATGTTGTAGTGGTGCATGTACCGCTTGAATTCCTCCAGGCCGAGTCCGTCCAGGCGTTGAGCGTCTCCGACGGTACCGAGAGTGAGGATGGTCAGCGCCTGGGTCTGGCCGCGCTTGAACATGCCCGAGCCGTGGGTGCGGGGTAGAACTCCAACCTGGACGTCGATCTGACGGATGTCAGTCACGCCGCGGCCGTCGACGCGAACGCCATCGTCAATGACGCGCTGTCGAACACGGTCCTTCAGCTTCTTCTCGAACAGTGTCCCGAGCACATCTCCTGACTCGGGCCAGCGCGGCAGCAGCGCCTCCTTCATCTCCTTCTTGAGAGCGGAGAGCCTGTTCTCCCGCTCGGTCTTGTCGGGGTCGTAGGCGACCTCGTCCAGCCGAGAGCCAAGGACCTCCGCAACGGCCGCCACCATGTCGGGGTCGTACTCGGGGGGAGCGAACTCCGCCTTCGGCTTGCCGGCCGTCTGGCGCAGCTCGAGCAGCGCGTTGCAGATGGCCGCGATTTGCGTGTGGGCCAGCTCCAGGGCGTCGATCACCACCTGTTCGCTGACGCCCCTGGCGCCCGCCTCGACCATCAGAATGGCGTCGCTCGTACCAGCCACCACCAGGTCCAGATCGGAGCCCTCCATGTCGGACAGCTTTGGATTGACGACGAGCTGGCCATCGATGTAGCCCATGCGGACCGCGCCGATCGGGCCCTGGAACGGGATGTCCGAGATCGTCAGGGCTGCCGACGCCCCGTTGATCGACAGGATGGCCGGATCGGCCTCCTGGTCGACGGAAAGGACCGTTGAGACCACCTGGACGTCGTTGTGGAAGCCGTCGGGGAACAGCGGGCGGATCGGCCTGTCGGTCAACCGTGACGTCAGTATCGCCTGCTCGCTGGGCCGGCCCTCACGACGGAGGAAGGCGCCGGGGATCTTGCCGGCGGCATACAGCTTCTCCTCGTAGTCGACCGTCAGCGGTAAGAAGTCGATGCCTTCGCGGGGCTCCCTCGACATCATGGCGGTGCAGAGCACCACCGTCTCGCCAGTCCCGATCAGGACCGCGCCACTCGCTTGCTCAGCGACAATTCCGGTCGTGATCCGCATCTCTCGACCGGCAACCTCAAAGGTCTTCGTGACTTCAGCCACGTACGAATACACCTCCAGCCGGGAGGCCTGGGACCTAAAAGCTGAGCTTGAAGCGCCGAGCCTCAAGGCCAGGTTTTAGGGGCCGGGCCCCCCGAAACTAATTCAGGCGGAATCTCCCGCCAGGCGAGGTACGCTCGCCTCTACCTCCTGATGCCGAGCTTCGAAATCAGGGCGCGATAACGCCCGACGTCGCTGCGGCTCAGGTAGTTCAGCAGTCTGCGACGCTTGCCGACAAGCAGCAGCAGACCGCGACGCGAGTGATGGTCCTTCTTGTGGGTCTTCAGGTGCTCCGTGAGCTGCGTGATTCGCTCTGTGAAGATCGCCACCTGGACCTCGGGTGAGCCCGTGTCCGTTTTGTGGAGGCCATACTGCCCCGCCAGCTGTGCCTTGACTTCGTTTTCGACTGCCAAACTGGCAGGGATTATACCCACCAAACGTCAGCCCCGCCGTTCAACCGGCGGCGGCTGCCAGCTCGGGCAGGAGCTCCACCACCTGGCGCAGGGCGTGCATGGGTAGGTCGAGGGCTCGGGCGTCGCGGTACGTCTCGATCGGGGGATACTGGCTCACGAGCTCTCGCGCCTGGTTCTGAGTCACACCTTTGCCGCCCCGGGTCAGTGCCTCCCGGAGTGAGCTGCCCAGCGCCGTCGCCGGGTGCCGGATCAAATGGCGAGCGAGAGCGGCCGCCCCGGCAAGTGGGCGCTCGTGACCCTCGGCCTCGACAGCCACCACGCCGGCGTTGCGGGCAAGGTGTCTCAGGTCGTAGGCGCTGCCGAAGAAGCGACCCAGCCACGCGGCTGCGTCTAGAAGGGCTTTCGCCTCGCGGTCGGGCAGCACAAGCTGCAGACAGCGGATCCGGTTGGCCATAAGCAGGCGCGGCGCGAGCTCCGGCGCCGCGGTCAGGTCCACAGCCGCTACGTCCGGCAGGGTAGGTCGCCACTCTGGCCTCGCGGTGGCGTGTCGCTCGCACAGCCGCCACAGCTCGGCGACCGGCACCGGCTGGTCGATGCATCCCCGAAGCTCATCCGGCAGGCGGCTGTCCCGCGACTCGATCGAGGCCAGCCCCTGTGAATAGATTCGGGCGGCTGCGGCCGTCCCGCGGTCGACGACCTCCCAGGTGACCCGGACAGGACGGGTTACGTACAGCGAGCTGGCGCCACCGATGGCGTGCGCCCCGATGTAGCGGTTGAACTGCGGCTGGACCTCCACCAGCACGAGCCGCAAGTGGTGGAGAACCGCCTGGACCTTGAGTCCCAGCGAGGCCTGCCGCTCACCAAAGCCGTAGCACAGCAGCAGTCGAGAGCGGTCGTCTCGCTTGAGGGCCTGGCAGCCCCGCTCCGCGAACAGCCGCATGCCCTCGGGCGTGTAGGGGGGATCGCTGAAGACCAGGTCGGCGGATTCTCGAAGCGCCCGCGGAAGGCCCAGTCGCAGGTCCGCGAACCAGCAGTCGACATCGACGCCGAGCTTCGAGCCGGCGTTGACGACGTACTCCAGAAGGTCGTCATCGACGTCCACGACCGAGAGTCGCGCGCTCGGCCGCAGGAGCCCGAGTGCAAGCGAGGTCAGGTCATGGTCGCCGAGGAAGACCACATGCGCGCCCTTCAGCCAGTAGCGGCTGGCCAGGAACCCCGCTCGGCGCAGGCACGTGTCGGGTGTCGCGGCCACCTGGTCGAGCCGGCGCCGCCGTGCAGGCGCGCCTTCGACCAGGCCCGAGATGACGCGAAGAGCGGCCTCCTCAGATTGTCCGGCCTCTTCAGATTCAGGCATGGCAGCCTGCAACCGGTACCCGTGCTCATGGAGCGTTAGCCAGGGCTCCAGCCGCCGGAGAACAGCCATGACCGAACGGTGCGAAAGGCCCGTCACGCTCACCAGGCGGTCGACTGGGTGTGGCCCAGACTCCAGGACCTGGAGCAAGGCAAACACCGGCCGGAAGTGTACGCCCCACTCCGCCTGCAGAGCCGCCAGCTCGTCGGTGAGCGAAACCGTCGACTCAGACCTCGATCACCGCGCCATCCGAGCGCGGGTCGGCGCCGGCTCGCCAGCGTCCAGGGCCGTCGACCACGAGTGCAGCCGCATGACCCATCTGCCAGCTTAGTGCAGGCAGCAGCCGGCCGCCGGCGACCCCTCGAGCGACTTCACCGGCATTGGAGTAGTCGGCCTCAACCCACAGGCCGGCGCCCCCCGGCGGCACTCGCAGACGCGGCTCGGACACAGCCTCAGCCGGACTCAGGCCGCGCTCCACCATATTCAGGAAGACCTGCGCCTGGATCTGCGGCTGCCCGTCCGCGCCCATGGCACCGAAGGCGGCCCAGCAGCGCTTCGCACGGCCGACCATCGCCGGAATCAGCGTGTGCATCGTGCGCTTGCGCGGTTCCAGCCGGTTGACGTGGGCCGGATCGAGGCTGAAGTACGCGCCGCGGTTCTGGAGCAGAACGCCGGTGCGCTCGGCGATAAGGCCCGAGCCAAAGGAGCCTGAGACGCTCTGAATGAGCGAGATCACATTGCCGTGCTCGTCGGCGGCGCACAGGTACACGGTGTCGCCCTCAGGCAGCGCGGCCGCAGCGCCGGCGGCCACCTGGTCGGGATCCAGAAACGGCTCCCACGGCACACTGGTGAAGTCGGGGTCACTGATCAATCGATCGCGAAGCGGGTAGACCTCGTCGCGCAGCCGGACCAGCTCACGGGCAAATCCCGGGCCCGGATCAAAGTGATCGAGCCGTTCGAAGCGTCGCAGCATCGCAGCAGCGCAGAGTCCCTGTGTCGGTGGCGGCATCTCGTACACGGTGAGGTCGTTGCCGTAGGGAAATGCCACCGGCTCGACCCAGGCCGAGTGGTGGCCGGCGAGGTCCTCTGCCGTGAAAAGGCCGCCCTGGCGCTCGAGGGTTGCCACGATCGCGGCGCCGACGTCTCCACGGTAGAAGCCGATGAAGCCGTTGCCTCCGATCTCGTCCAGAACGTCGGCCAGGTCCGGGTTGCGCAACAGCATCCCGCCCTTGACGGGCGGGAAGAGCCGGCGCGCCTCCGGCTCGCGCAGCAGCCAGTCCGCGTGGTCGGCCAGGAAGGCGGCCAGGCGCTCGGTAACCAGGTATCCATCGCGGGCGTGTCGCGCCGCGGCCGCCATCAGAGGCTTCATGCCGAAGCTGCCAAAGCGTTCCACGAGCCGTCCCCAGGCCTCGACCGTACCCGGCACGGTGACCGTCAGGGCTCCACGCTGCGGCATGGTCTGATGGCCCGCGGCGTGCACGGCCGCGATCGTCGCGAGCGCGCCCGAGCTGCCCGCCCCCGCCAGGCCCACGGGCGCGTCGTAGTCGGCCGGCCAGATCATTGCGAACAGGTCCCCGCCGACCGACGTCATGTGCGGATACACCACGCACAGGACGGCGTCGGCGGCGACAGCGGCGTCGACGGCGTTGCCACCCTGACGCAGAACGTCGGCACCGGCCTCAGAGGCCAGGCGATGAGGAGAGGCGATGATGCCGTGGGTCAGGGGCACACCACCTCCAGGGCGGCGGGCATGACCTCGAACACCGCCGGCAGCAGACCGGGCTGCTCGCCGTCTGTGTCCACCCGCACGAACTCTGGCGAGCTTACCTCTACCCGCTTCGCCAGCGAATGGCTGATCTTGGGGTTTCCGGAGTCGAGGTGGGCACCCTTGCGGATCTCAGACAGACCACGCAGGTTTTCCCACGTGCCCATGTCGCCCGCGATCACGATATCGAGCAGCCCGTCGTCCGGAATGGCACGCGGGGCCACCCGCATTCCGCCGCCGAAATACTGGCAGTTGGCGACCACCACCTGCTGAGCGACCAGCTCGCGCTTCACGCCGTCGATCGCGACCGTCATCGGCTTGTTACGCCACCGCAACAGGGTGAGCAACGCCGCCAGCGTGAAGGTGAGCTCGCCGTTGATCAGGCGGCGGCCGTTGTTGACGCGGGCGACCACGTCGCCGCCGATGCCCGCGTCGGCGATGTTCACGAAGTACCGGACCACGGGTCCACCGCCGGCTGCGGTGCACGTGACCCTGCCCGCGTCTATAAGCCGGGTGCGGCCGGACCGGAAAATGGCGGCTGCTTCAGCGGGATCCTGGGGGAAGCCCATCGTCCGGCGGAAGTCGCCGCCGGTCCCGGTCGGCAGGACGCCAAACCGTGAATCGCTCGCCAGCCGCTCGCCCGCCTCGAAGAAGCCATTGACGACCTCGTTGATGGTGCCGTCTCCCCCAGCGGCCACGATCAGCGGCCTGCCCTCGCCGACGGCGACCCGCGACAGCTCTATAGCTTCTCCGGGGCACGAGGTCATCACGAAGTCGAAGTCCAGGCCCGCGTCGTTGAGACGGCCGGCGGCGGCGGGCCAGCCGCGGCCTGTCCGACCTGCCCCGGAGGCCGGGTTGACGATGATCAGTGTGTCCTTCACCCCGGGTCCCATCCTCCCATCGCGTTCGGGTTCAGCTTTTCATGCGGATCCAGGGCCCGCCGAACCCGACGCCAGACTTCCCACCAGGCGCCGAGCTCCGTCCTGACCCAGGCGGCCCTGGCCTGGCCGACGCCGTGATGATGGCTGATCGTAGCGCCAAGGCGGAGTGAGATCTCCATCGCGCCGCGCCACGCCTCCAGGTAGACCGCTTCTGCCTCGGCCTCGTCGGGCGTAGAGCCGGCGAAGGTGAAGTAGGCGCAGCAGCCCTGCGCGTAGCCATGGCTGAAGTGGCAGAGGGCAACGCCGGCGGTGGCTGCGAGGTGGGCTTTGACCTCCTCGTACAGCGCCGGCAGCGCCGTCCACGTGGCGGCGAGCTCGATCGTGTCCAGGTAAGAGCCGGTTGGCTCCAGGAAGTCCGTCAGACGTTCGGCCGACAGGTCGAAGCGGTGCGCCAGCCAGTGGGTCCACGGCTCTTCGCCCAGGGCCTCGCCGCCCTTCGACTCCAGAAGATCCGCAAGCAGGCTCGCCTCGGCCTCCGCGAGCTTGCGCGGGCCGGCCGACGCCGCGACCAGGAGGCAGCCATTGGCGAATCCCTGGAACGCCGAGTCCTCCGGGTCATACAGTCGCAGCACCAGCGGACGGAGGTCGTGCTGCATGACCTCGCGAAGAGCTTCCAGACCAGGGCGGACCGCTGGCATGCGCCAACCTCGCCCGATCACCGCCTCTGGCAGCCGGTGGACGCGTAAAACCGCCTCCAGCACCACGCCCAGCGCACCCTCAGCCCCGATGAACGCCTGGTGGAGCGCCGGGCCCACTGCGGAGCGCGGCTGGGTGCGGGCCTCCACGATCGTGCCGTCGGCCAGTGCCACCGTGAGGCCAAGCGCCATTTCCTCGATACCCCCGTGGCGGCTTGACTCCTGGCCTGATGAGCGCGTCGAGACCAGCCCCCCCACGGTGGCCACTGCCAGTGAGCTCGGGTAGTGACCCAGCGTGAGACCCGCAGCGTTCAAGCGCCGTTCCAGGGTCAGGCCGTTGACACCCGCGCCCGCACGGACGATCAGGTTGTCCGCGTCGATGTCGACGTGGTCCAGCGCGCTCAGGTCGAGTACGAGGTCGCCCTCTGCAGGCGCCAGGGCGCCGCACACGCCGCTCCTGCCGCCCATGGGCACAACGCGGCGGCCTGAACGGAGCAAGGCGCTCACGCCGTCGAAGTCGTTCGGCCTGGCCACATCAACCGAAGGCACTCGAGCGCCGCCCCTTGTTCGCATCAGACCCAGGGGCCACAGATCGTGAACCATCCTGCGGGCTGTAGAGGCGCTCATGGCCCCGCCCAGTGGCCGGCCGTGCAGCCGGTCACCATCGCATCCGGCGTCGGTCTGCCGCCAGGGCGCATCTCGCTCTCCGATGCGTCACAGCTACGACTCAACCGATTCGGCTGCGGTTGGCTTCCCGCAGGAGCCCGCGCGTGGCCTCGACGTCGCGAGCGATCTGGTCGCTCAGCGAGACGGCGTCTGGGAACTTCACCTGGTCTCGCAGCCGGGCCACAAAGCGCAGCTCGAGCCGGCGCTGGTAGAGGTCGCCTGCGAAGTCAAGCAGGTATGCCTCAACCCTCAAGTCCGTCTTGTCGAAGGTCGGGCGGTAGCCGACGCTGATCGCCGCCTGAAACGTCCCCCATGGGGTCATCGCCCAACCGGCGTAGATGCCGTGACCCGGCACAAGCTTCCCCGGCGGCACCGCCATGTTCACGGTCGGCCATCCGATCTCCGTGCCGATACGGTCCCCTGGCTCAACCAGTCCGCTCATCGCAAACTGCCGGCCCAGCAGCCGGTTGGCCGCCTCCATTTCCCCGAGAGTCAGGAGGCGCCGAACCTCGGAGCTGTGCACCTCCTCGCCACCCAGCCGGAACTGCTCTACCACCTCGACCATGTAGCCGTGCTGGCGGCCGTGCTCACGCAGCCATCCAACATCTCCAGCACGCCCTCGGCCCAGCGCGAAGTCGTACCCGACGACAAGCCGGCGCAGCTCCATGGACTTCAGCAGGTTTGCCACGAACTCCGCCGGAGCCAGGCCGGCCAGCTCCCTCGTGAATGCTAGGACCACCACGTGTTCGGTCCCTGCACTGGCCATCAGTGAGAGGCGCTCGTCGAGCGTCGTGATCTGCTGTGGACAGTTGACGGGATCGAGCACACACCGTGGGTGGGGGTCGAACGTGATGCAAGCCGGCGTCAGGCGGTGCCGCCGCGCCGCCCCGACCAAGCGCTCAAGGACACATCTATGGCCCAGGTGCACGCCGTCGAAGCTCCCGATGGCAAGCGCGGTCGGGCCGAGCGGCGGGTCGGGCAGCCCGAAATGCCTGTGCACCGTGTCTAGCCAATCCCGAGCGGGAGGACCTTGTCGGGAACGAACGTGCGCCGCAGCGGATCCACGTGGCCGAGGGCGATCAGGCGCCCCCGCTCGTCGTGCGCCCGGAGCGGCCCAGGCTTGGGCTCTGGTAGTACGCGGACGGAACGGCCCTGCCGTACCAACGTCTCCTGCTCGGCAGTCAGCAGAACCGGCTCCATCTCAGGGAGCAGAGCCTCAGGCGGCAACAGGTGCTCCTCCACAGCGCGGAGCTCGGGCACATCACCGGGCGGCACTGCATCCTCGACGCGCAGCCGGCCGTACGCGGTCCGCGTGAGCTGACCCAGATAGCCGCCGACCCTGAGCGCCTCTCCCAGGTCCCGAGCCAGCGACCGCAGGTAGGTGCCGCTGCCGCAGGTCACTCGAATTCGAGCCACTGGCCGCTCTCCCGAACGATAGCCCAACAGGTCGGCGGCGTAGACCTCAACCAGACGAGCCGGTGGGCGCGTCAAATCCCCGTGGCGCGCGCGCTTGTATGCACGCCGCCCTTCGACTTTGACCGCAGAGAATGCCGGCGGCTCCTGCTTGATGCGGCCGACAAAGCGGCTAAGTGCAGCGCTCACCTGGTCCGCCTCGATGTGTTGGGCGGGAGCAACCGCCACCGGCTCGCCCTCGGCGTCGTCGGTCGCCGTCGTGAAGCCGAGGTGGACGTCTGCCTCGTAGGTCTTGGGCAGTCGAAGAGCGAACTCCGACAGACGGGTCGCCGATTCGAAGAGGATCGGAAGAACGCCTGTCGCCAGGGGATCGAGCGTCCCGGCGTGGCCGACGCGTCTGGCGCGCGTCACTGCCCGCAGCTGCGCGACCACAGAGAACGATGTAACGCCGGCCGGCTTGTAGACGTTGAGAACTCCCGCCTGCATCTGACGTCAGCCTCTGGTTGCGGTCTCGATCGCTTCTCTGGCTACCTCCAGCACCAGTGGGATGGCACGGTCGAGTGGCTGTGGGACCTCAGCCCCGGCTGCACGCCGATGGCCACCACCGCCGAACCGGCCGCATAGCTCGGCTGCGTCGACGGCACCCTGGCTGCGCACGCTGATCTTGGTGAGCCGGGTGCTGACCTCCTTGAAGATGATCGCCACCTCAAGCCCAGCGAGGCTGTTCAGTGTGTCGATGATGTCCTCGGACTCTGCCATGACGGCGCCGGCCTCACGCAACATGCGGCGGGTCACCTTGGTCCAGGCGAGCCGGCCGCTCAGCTCGACCTGCATGCCGGCAATCGCGAGACCACTCAGCTTGACCGTGGACAGAGGCCTGGACTTGTAGACCATGAAGGCCACATAGCTCGGATCAGCCCCCAGCGCCGCGAGCCTGGATGCGTCGCACAGCGCTCGCGAGGTCGTGTTCTGATGACGAAAGCCGCCGGTGTCGGTGATGAGCGCCGTGTAGAGGTTCGTCGCCATCGATGGCGTTATCTCCCAGCCGAAGTGCTCGAGCATGTCCAGGCACATCTGGCCTACCGCCGAGGCGTCCGGGTCGATGATGTTGACCGTCCCGAAGAGCGAGTTGGACGTGTGATGGTCGACATTCACGATGATTGCGTTCTCTGTGATGTGGTCGACCGCGCTGCCTGATCGCTCCATGTTGCCGGCGTCGAAGAACAGGACGAGGTGGACGTCGGAGCCTTCGGGTGGGCTCTCCACGATCTGCGCGAAGCCAGGCATCCACGAATATTTCTTCGGCAGTGGATGCGGGAAGACGACGAACACCTCTTTGCCCCTGGCCTGAAGGGCTTCGGCAAAAGCCAGGCTGCAGCCGAGTGTGTCGCCATCCGGGTCCTTGTGGCCCAGGATCATGATCTGCCTGTGACTCAGGCTAAGCTCGAGGAGCTGGTCGATCGCGCTGTGGAGGGACGCGATGCTCAAGGCTCGGACTCCTGGCCCTCACCTTCTTGAGGGAGAATCTCACGCAGCCGCTTCGAGATCCGTACCGAGTACTCGATCGAGGGATCGATCTCGAACCGCAGTTCGGGCGTGAACTTGAGGTTCTCGAGCCGGCGCCCCAACTCGTGCCTGATCAAGCCCGAGGCGCTGCGCAGGCCCTCGATTGAAGCTCGCTCCTCCGCCTCGCCACCCAGGACGCTGACCCGTATCTTGGCCGACCGCAGGTCGGGTGACATCCGCACCTCCGTAATGCTGACGAAGCCGATCCGGGGGTCCTTCAGGTCACGATGGATGATCTGCATGATCTCCTCGCGTATCTGGGCGCCCACTTGAACGGCGCGGTGGCCGCTCATCAGCGCGGTTCCTATCGGGG
>DATFWQ010000314.1:0-3375 GCA_035259145.1 Candidatus Dormiibacterota bacterium
CTCCTCACCGAATGCTCTTCTCCGTTTCCATGAAGAGCTCGTCCGGATAGCACCACATCCAGTTCTCGCCGGGCTGATACGACGCAATGAGCGGATGTCCCGTGCCCTGGTGGTGCCGGGTGGCGTGGTGGTTCTTGGAGCCGTCACAGCATCCAACGTGTCCACAGGTCACGCACAGCCGGAGGTGAACCCACGCATCGCCGGAGGCCAGGCACTCTTCACATCCCTCAGGAGTGTTCGGCCTGGTCGTCTTCAGTTGGTCCAGATGCGAGCAGGTAGGTTGTGCCACGGATCCTCTCCTCGAGATCGACGCCGCCGACGGTCATTCATGCGCCGGTCTTTCCTTCGGGCTCAGACTACCGAGGTCCCCAAGCTCAGATGACCGCCGCCTTACACCCCTCCCTCAGCCCCCCTCCCCCGGCTTCGCCGGGTACTCCCCCGACTCCGCGGACCGACTCCGCGGGGGAGAGTCTTCCCCGCACGCTAGCGGCCTACGCGGAAGAAGACCACGTCCCCGTCCCGCACCCGGTAGTCGCGGCCCTCCACCCGCAGCCTGCCGGCCGCCCGCAGCGCCTCCATCGACCCCGCCTCCACCAGGTCGTCGACGGACGTCACCTCGGCGCGGATGAAGTTCTTCTCGAAGTCTGAGTGGATCACCCCGGCTGCGATCGGGGCCGGCGTCTCCTGGTCGCAGGGCCAGGCCCGCACCTCCGGCTCCCCAGCCGTGAAGAAGGTGATCAGGCCGCCCGCCTCCCAGATCGCGCGTGCCACCGCATCCAGGCTCGAGCTGGTAAGCCCGTACGTGCTCCGCATGGCGGCGGCGTCCTCCGGCTCCAGCTCGGCCAGCTCGGCCTCGAGCTGGGCGTCCACGACGAGCGCCTTCCATCCCCGCTCGGCGGCAAGGCCCTGGACCCGCGCCGCAAGGTCGCCGCCGTCAGGCAGCCGGTCCTCAGCGACGTTGGCGATCACCACCGAGGGCTTGGCGGATACGGGGAAGAGCGGCTGGAGGAGCGGCATGGACTCTCTGTCGAGCTCCAGAGTGGCCAGAGCGTGCCCCTCGTCCAGGTGCTCCTTGGCGCGCTCGAGCACGGCCAGCTCGGTGGCCCCTTGCTTCTTGCCGGCCCGCACCTCGCGGCGGACCGCCTCAAGCTTCTTCTCGACCGTGGCCAGGTCGGTCAGCGCCAGGTCGAGCTCGATGCCTTGCAGGTCGCCGGCGGGGTCGGGGTCGGGCCCGAAGCCACGCACCACCTTGATGACCACGTCCGACTCGCGGGCGGCGGCGATGCGCTGGGCCCGCGACCCGGGCGGCGCGTCGGCCAGCCGTACCTGCGCCGGCACCACGCGCTTGGGCCGGACGGCCGCCGCCAGACGGCCCAGCCGCTCGTCCGGAACGTCCACCATGCCAACCCCGTCCGAGCCCCGACCGCCGACCAGCGCATGAAAAAGCGTGGTCTTGCCTGACCCCGGCGGGCCGACGATCGCAACACTGACCGGCATCGGCTACGCCGGCGCGCTCGCCGGGACCAGGTCCAGCTGGAAGGCCGAATGCAGCGCACGCGCCGCCGGTTCCGCGTGGTCGCGCCTGACGATGCAGGTGATGCGGATCTCGGAAGTGCTGATCATCTCGATGTTGATCCCCGCCTCCGCCAGCGTCCGGAACATGCGGGCGGCGATGCCAGGTGTGCCCAGCATGCCCGTGCCGACCAGCGACACCTTGGCCAGGCCGCTGGCATGGCTGACACCACCGGCACCCACCTCGATGGCCACCGGCTCCACCAGCTTCAGCGACTGAGACGCCGCCGCGTCGGAGACGGTAAACGTGAGGTCGGTGTGCCCATGGGTCGACACGTTCTGGACGATGACGTCCACTGAGATGCCCGCATCGCTGAGCGGCTCGAAGATCGCGGCAGCCACGCCAGGACGGTCAGGCACGCCTAGGACGGTCAGCTTGGCGACGCCGAGCTCGGCCGCCACCCCACGGACGCGGTTGCGATCTTCCATAGGTACTTCGGAGACGATCATGGTACCCGGCCTCTTGTGGAAGCTCGACCGGACGTGGATGCGCACGCCGTAGAGCTCGCCGATCTCGACCGCACGCGGATGCATCACACGCGCGCCCACCGCGGCCAGCTCCAGGATCTCCTCGTAGGCGATGTGGTGCAGCAGGCGGGCCGACGGCACCACTCGCGGGTCTGCGGTCAGGATGCCGTCCACGTCGGTGTAGATCTCACAGACCTCGGCGCCGAGGGCTGCTGCCAGCGCCACGGCAGTCGTGTCGGAGCCGCCGCGGCCCAGGGTCGTGATCTCGAAGTCCTCCGTGGCGCCCTGAAAGCCTGCCACCACCGGCACAAGGCCGCGCTCGAGGGCCTCGAGAACCCGGGTCGGACGGATCTCTTTGATCCGCGCCTTCGAATGATGGTTGCTCGTGCGGACGCCTGCCTGGGGTCCGGTGAGCGAGATCGCGGGCAGGCCCTGGTCCTGGAGGCACATCGCCACCAGGGGCGCGGTGATCGTCTCGCCGTTGGCGACGAGCATGTCCAGCTCTCGTGGCGGCGGATCGCCGCTGACCCGCCCGGCGAGCTCGATAAGACGGTCGGTCGTCTGGCCCATGGCGGACACCACAGCGACCACCTGGTGGCCGGCCCGAGCGGTCTCAGCGATGCGCCTGCAAACGCGCTTGATGCGGATGGCGTTGGCGACGGACGTGCCCCCGTATTTCTGGACGATCATGAATGCACGTCCAGGCCGTGGCGGGTGGCCCTGGTGACCAGCCCGTAACCCCCTTCTGGACCGGCTTCCTCCATCGCGGCCGCCACGTCCTCGCCCAGGCGTCGTTCGCAGAAGGCGAAGACGCTGGGGCCGGCGCCGGCGATCGCTGCCCCGTAGGCACCGGCCTCGCGGGCCGCTTCGATGACTTCCTGGGCCCACGGATAAAGAGGGATGCGATATCGCTGGTGCAGCCGATCTTCCATCGCCAGGTCCAGCATCGGCCACTGCCGCGTGTGCAGGATCTGCACCAGAGAGGCCAGCCGCGCGGCGTTGAACACGGCGTCCGCCCGGTCGACCTGAGCGGGCAGGACCGCGCGCGCCTGGTCGGTCAGCAGGGGCTCGGGCGCGACGAAGAGCGCCACCTCCAGGTCCGGCACAGGCAGGCCGTGGACCTCCTCGCCGACGACGGCGACGACTCCACCCATCACGGCAGCGGCCACGTTGTCGTAGTGGCCCTCCTCGCGTCCCGCGTCGCCGATCGGGTCCTCGGAGCTGCAGAGGGCCGCCGCGGCCACCCGGGCGGCGGCGCTGCTGCCGAGGCCGACGCCCAGGGGGATGTCGTTGGTTACCCAGCCTCGGAGCGGCAGGACCGACAGCGGGTTGCGA
>DATFWQ010000315.1:0-4643 GCA_035259145.1 Candidatus Dormiibacterota bacterium
AGCCGGCTCCAAGATGAGGTCTCCCACTGGGTTAACCAGGTAAGGGCCCTCGTAGACAACGAGGTTGATAGGCCGCAGGTGTAAGGCATGTGAATGCTTGAGCTGAGCGGTACTAATTGCCCGAGGGCTTGCCCGCTTGCACCCCACTCTTCAGCTTGCTGAGGAGGGGCCAGGAGTCCACATCACCGCCGGCAGCACGGCGGGATCTCGATAAGACCTTTCGGTTGATCGGCGTTCGCCGGCGCTGCGGTGGCGTGTCGGAACCCCGCGGCTACTCCCAGGTGAGCGCCATCCGACGATGGAAGTACGCGGCCAGGCGCTGGGCTTCTTCCTCGATGCCGTCGCGTTGCCCGGGGCTCAGGCGGCCGAAGGGTTTGACAGTCGCACTCAGGACCTGGCCTTCGACCCGATGCTCCCACGTCCCGGCGGCTACGCCATCCGCCAGCACGGTAGGTGAGACCCACCCTGCCTCGCGGTAAATGCGCTGGCGGAGGTCGGCAGGAGCGATGTGATGGCGATCGGCGTGACCAAGTAAGTAAGGATCAAAGCCGGGGAGGAGAACGATCGGGAGGTCGCCGGCCGGCCGCGGGAGCTCGCGCAGGTCGGACGAGAGCGCCCACATGCGCCTGCCCCTCACCTCCACCTCGGTGAGATCTCGCGCCAGCGCGACGAAGGCATCGTTCACCGGTCGCATCAGCCTCTGGCCGAGCCAGCGCGCGTAATCCTCCTTGGTAGCCGGCCCGAATCGGTGGAGGTAGCTCCGGAGCAGCTCTGCGGGCGCCGTTGTCGGATCGACCGCCGGCAGCGGCCCGGGCGACGTGAATGTCACCTCCTGACCTCGGGTGGGGCCATTTATCAGCAACCCCATGCGCGCGGCCGGCTTCAACAGCTCGCCGAAGCCGGAGCCCAGCCGCTCGGTCAGGTGGGCGCCCAGCCGCCGGCTGAGCGCAGCCGTCAGCTCCGCACGGCTCAGCACCTCGCCATCGAGGACCTGCTCGATCCCTTCGAGCAGGCCACTGTACTCGGCGGGCGTGATCTCGAACGCCCTGAACCAGGCCCCGCCAGGTTCCCAGTGGCGACCGAATCCCTCCACAAAGAGGGCGTACTGGGCGGGTGACAGTACATGCAGCGTGCCCCGCATTGTCCACGTGCGCAAAAGAGACTTCTCTTCGACAAGCGCGCGCTGGAGATCTCCAGGGGTCGGCCTGGAACAGCGCGCCCAGGCCTGGAGCTGGGCGCAACTCATGACCTGGGCCTGGAGCCCGCAGGCAGCCGTAGCCGCTTCAACAGCCCCGCCCGCGAGGCGAGCAGCGAGTCCGTGACGCTGCAGCCGGAAGAAGGCGATGGTGCGCGGGTCGAGTTCCTGAGGAGCCACCGCCACGAGAGACTACGGGATGGACCAGCAGGTGGGGCTACCGCGCCGGGCCACCGCTGCGAGGCCGGGGTCGATGACACGCTGGCCCCGCGCGCAGCGGCGGACCAACCGCGCAGGTCTTCTGGAGCCCGTCTCGACTCACCCCGCGCACCAGAACCGCGGCCTCGCGCCGCTGGTGGTGGGCGACGCGTTGCGAGTCCTCCGCGAGGCGGGGGCGACGGTGGCGCGGGCTGGAACCTCCGGGCCCGCCTGCCAAGCCGCCTACACGGCTGCGGGCTTTCGGCCCTGGCAGCGCGAGATCACGTTTCGCAAACGAGTGAGGGCCTGATGCTCGATCACGTCGAGGGAGCGCCACAGGGTCGTCGTCCCGAGCGCATTGAGCGTTATTCAGCCCGCCGCGCGGCGAGCTCGTGTGCAAGGGCAACCGCCCAGCCCCCGTCACGCAGCGGATGCACTTTCACCCAGACTCGATTCCGCCATGCATTCAACTCCAAGGTGCCTCGACGGCCGGGGATCCGAAGGTGCCAGTGATGGCTACCTGCGCGCCCGGCGAGCTCGCGTTCACTTCGAACGATGAGGCCGCGCCGGCGGCACTCTTCCAGGACTTGGCCGGCAGTGAGCTTGAGATCGAGTTCCAACATGGCCCGCAGCGATCGTAAATCTCGCTACGAGTGGAGACGGCATCGACTGAGGAGTCCACGAGCGGGATCGCCTGGGGCAGTGCCGCCGAGAGCATCGGCCTGGGCGCAGAGTCTCGCGAGCAAGCCACGCATGACGTCGGCCGGTTCAAGGCCTGACGCCACACGACCCGGTCGGCCGAACCCGTCCACGCGTGCTAGTCTGCATCACCGGATTTTGCCAACCGGTTGGCTGGCGTGCGCGTTGGGGAGCAGCGGCGGCCCGACTGGTGGTAGTGGCCGCCCGGCGGCTCCGAAGGGGAGAGACGAGATCAAACGGAGCGTGGACAGGATCCTGACCACCCACACCGGCAGTCTGCCCCGGCCGCCCGACGTCGTGGAGATGCTGATCGCGCGCGAGGCCGGCAAGGCGGATGAGGCCGCGCTGGCCAGGCGCGTGCGTGAGGCGGTGGCCGAGGTCGTGTGCAAGCAGGCCGATGCGGGTGTGGACGTCCTTAACGACGGTGAGACGAGCAAATTCGTCTACTCGACCTACGTGAAGGACCGGCTCACAGGTTTCGGTGGCCGGGCGCCGATGATGGCCATGGGGGATTTGGTCGACTTTCCCGAGTACGGGCAGAAGATGTTCCGGGATATGGGCGCCGATCCCGAAGCGTATGTGATGCCCGCCTGTACTGGAGAAGTCCGGGTCAAGGACCGCAGCCTGATGCGGGCCGACATCGACAACCTGAAGGCGGCCACCGAGGGTATCAAGGCGGAGGACGTCTTCATGTCGGCGGCTTCGCCGGGGGTGATCGCGCTCTTCTTCCGCAACCAGTACTATCCGAGCCACGAAGCCTACGTGGGCGCTCTTGCCGACGCCATGAAGGAGGAGTACGAGGCCATCGCTCGGTCCGGCTTCGTGCTCCAGCTCGACTGCCCGGACCTGGCCATGGGCCGCCACATCCAGTTCCCGGACGCGAGCCTGGAGGAGTTCCGCCGGATCGCGCGGGTCAACGTGGAGGCGATGAACCACGCGACCGCCGGCATCGACCCCGACCAGATGCGGATACACCTCTGCTGGGGCAACTATGAGGGGCCCCACCACAAGGACGTGGCCCTGAAGGACATCATCGACGTCGTCTTTCAGGCCCGGCCCAACGGGATCTCGGTCGAGGCCTGCAATCCCCGCCACGAGCACGAGTGGCAGCTCTTCGAGGACATGAAGCTGCCGGACGGCAAGCTGCTGATCCCCGGCGTGATCGACTCCACGAACAACTACATCGAGCACCCGGAGCTGGTGGCGCAGCGCCTGACGCGGTACGCGAGACTGGTGGGCCGGGAAAATGTCATGGCTGGGTCCGACTGCGGCTTCCAGACGGGGGCTGGGATGTCCCTGGTGGACCGCAAGATCGCGTGGGCCAAGTTCCAGACGATGGCCGAGGGCGCCTGGCTGGCCTCGAAGCAACTGCAGCCGGCGAGGAGGTGACCGGAAGCTGGCTAACGGCTCGGGAGCGATCGCGGCAGCCCGAACCATGGGAGCACGCTGTCGTCGAAGCGGCTCATGGCGCATATTCGGTCGCCGGTGAGGGTGAGGACGAAGAGGCCCATCCCGCGGCTGATGCCGTTGAGGGTGCGCAGGTAGGCTCCGAACGCCGGCTGACCGTTCGCTCGTGTCGGCACGAGGTCGAACCTCCGGCCCGAGCGGACGATGCTGGCGCAGAAGCGCGCAACGAGGTCTCGGCCCTCGTATTCGAAGGGCATCGGTGGCATCGAGACGAAGACGTCGTCCGTCAGAATGGCCACGAGCGACCGGAGATCGGCGGACTCCCACGGGCTGACGAACTTGGCCACGATCGCATCCTCGGAGGGTGAGTCGGAGGCGGGAGGCGGTTCGCGGTCGGCGGCCGCTGGCCGTCGGCGCTGCAGGCTGGCGCGCGCTCGTTTGAGGGCACTGTTCACCGATTCGACGGTCGAGTCCAGCATGTCGGCCACCTCTTTTGCGTGGAACCCGAGGACGTCACGCAAGATGAGGACGGCGAGCTGGCGAGGAGGCAGGAGCTGAAGGGCGGTCACGAACGCCAGGGAGATGGATTCGGTCTGCTCGTAGCGGGCCTCCGGGCCGAGGGGAACGTCGATCGCACCCTCAAGGAGGGCATCAGGAAATGGCTCGAGCCATACGACCTCACCGAGGCGCGTCGGCTCGGGCGGTTCAACCCCGTGGATGTTCCACTCCATGGCGGCTCGCCGGCTAGCCGAGCGGCGCGCGTTGAGGCACCGATTGGTGGCGATCCGGTAGAGCCAGGTGCGCAGCGAGGCGCGTCCCTCGAAGCCTCTGAGGCCTTGCCAGGCGGCTAGCAGCGTGTCCTGGAGGGCGTCCTCGGAATCCTGGAGGGATCCGAGCATCCGGTAGCAGTGCACCTGTAGTTCTCGGCGGTGCGGCTCGATCAGCTCTCGGAACGCGTCGCCGTCCCCGGCCCGCGCCCTTGAGATCAGGTCGGCTGTCACCAGCTCCACTCTAGCGTCACCTCTCTCCCGCACCTTGTCGCACTTCCATCCTCATGGACACACCGGCCGAGGGGCGAACTAGGCGGTTGGTGGCCGCCCACTTTCCCAAACGTCGCGGTGTCTGCATCATCAACGGCTTCGAT
>DATFWQ010000316.1:0-3026 GCA_035259145.1 Candidatus Dormiibacterota bacterium
CATCCCGACCGGCAGCCTGCCCTACCTCGACTACATGGCGCCCGGGATCATCGCCCAGTCCGGTCTCTTCATCGCGATCTTCTACGGCATCATGCTGATCTGGGAGCGGGATGCCGGCATCCTCAGCAAGCTGCTGGCGACGCCGACGCCGCGCGTGGCGCTGGTCGCAGGCAAGGCGTTCGCCGCGGGCATCCGGGCCGCGGTACAGGCTGTGATCGTGTTTGCGCTCAGCGCGATCCTTCGGGTGGGCGTGCACTGGAGTCCGCCACACCTGCTGGCGGCCGTGCTGGTCGTGATGGTCGGCTCCGCCTTCTTCTCGACCCTCTCCATGACCATCGCCGGCGTCGTTCTCAGCCGCGAACGACTCATGGGCATCGGCCAGGCGATCACGATGCCGCTGTTCTTCGCGTCAAACGCCCTCTACCCGGTCCACCTCATGCCGGGCTGGCTGCAGGCGCTCAGCGTGTGCAACCCGCTCAGCTACGAGGTGGATGCGCTTCGCAGCTTGATCCTGGGCATCCCGGGCAATCTTCTCCTCGACGTCGCCGTGCTCGCGGCGACGCTGGTCGCAGGCGTGCTTGCGTCATCCGCACTTCTCGATCGCCTCGCCCGTTAGCGTTAGCTGACTGATTGGGCCAAATGCCAGCATGAGGCCCTTTCCGGGGCGCCTTATAGGGCCAATTCCCGGCACTTGGCCCAGTCAGATCCTGCGCCCGCCTTCGCCTGCCAGTGCTGCGGTGGCACCGAGCCCCAGGTAGATCACGCCGCTGACCCGGTCGAGCCGTCTGCGTATGCCGGCATCGCGACGCAGGCGGCCGGCCAGGGTGCCGGCCAGCATCGCGTACGTCGAATCGCTGGCGATTCCGAGGATGATGAAGCAGGTCCCGAGCAGCGCGATCTGGAGAGCGACCGGACCCCGCGCAGGGTTGACAAACTGGGGCAGAAAAGCGAGGAAGAAGATCGCGGTCTTCGGGTTGAGGACGTTGACGACTATTCCCTGACGGTACAGGCGCGCGTGTGCCAGGGACGAGACGCCCGCCGGCTCCTGGTAGTCGGCACGCCGGATGAGCCGCTGGACGCCGAGAAAGATCAGATACGCCGCACCCAGGTATTTGACGGCGCTGAAGGCGGTCGCCGAGGTCGCCAGCAGTGCGCTGACGCCAAGAGCCGCCGCGGCCACGTGCACGACCGACCCCGTGTGGACGCCAAGCACCGAGACCAGCCCCCCTGTGCGTCCGTGAGCGACGCTCCGGGTGACGATGAAGACCACCGCGGGGCCGGGAACGACGAGCAGCGCGACGGCTGCTGCGATGAACACGAGGAACGTCGATGGCTCGGGCATCTGCGGAGTGTAGTTGCGGCCCCAGGGCCCGGTGCCGCAAGGCCACGAAGGTAGTGACTTTTGTGTGAGCGATACTATAATCAGACTGTGCCTAGCACATGTCACTAGAGGCCTCAATGTCCCTTCCCTCTCACCTGTACGACCCGCTTCGGATCGCTAGCGCACTCTCGCCGGCCCTCTTCTCTCTCGGTGATCCTGACCTGCTCGTCGAGCTGCTGAACTCCAACCCGGCCGGCGTCGTTCTGGTTGAGGCCGACCCCGACCTGCCGGTCGTGTACTGCAACGAAAGCTTCCAGCGCTGGGCACCCATTGGTGACCGCCCGATCCTGGGACGCTCCCTGCTCGAGCTGTTCGTCTGGGCCGACCGCAGCGCCGTGCGGAGCACCTACAGGTCGGTCATCCAGGCTGGTGTCCCGATTCACCGCCGATCTGTGCCCTATCGCCTGCGCCCCCAGGACCAGGAGGCAGCCGGTTACTGGAGCGCCAGTCACTACCCGCTGCGTGGGCCGCACGGCCAGGTGACCCACGTTCTGAGCATGACCATAGACGTGACCAACCAGGCGCTCGGGCAGGTGCGCCTCCAGGAGACGCAGCAACGGGCGCTGAGTACGCTGGCGATGATTGCCAGGCACCTGACCTCGGCCGGCCAGGCGCCGAGCTTCTTCAACGAGCTCAGCGCGACAATCGCCGAGCTCGTCTCTGCCGAGAGGGTGGCATTCTGGCTCTACGACGCTGACGAAGAGACGATATCGGCGCGGCTCGGGCACTTCGGCTTCAGCGTCGATGAGCTCGAGCTCGCGAGCCGTCTACCGTGCCGGCCAGGCGGGACTGATCCACTCGAGCGCGTGGTCTTCGACGAATTGATCGTCGTGAAAGGGTCCGACATCGTCGTCCCATGGAAAGCCGGAGACCACCGCCTTGGCGCCCTCGGCGCCTACGAGTCCACGCGCGCGTCCGGGTTCACAGACGAAGACGTGCGAGCTCTGCAGGCCGCGGCCACGGCGGCAGCCCTGGTCTGGGAGCATCGTCAGGCAGATGAGGCGCTCGCCGAGATCCGTGACCGCGAGACGACCGGCCTGCGCCAGCAGATCGAGCAGTCGATCGAGCTCGAACACCTCAAGACCGACTTCCTCAAGCTGGCCTCCCACGAGCTGCGCGGGCCCCTCGGCGTCGTCCGCGGTTACATCTCGATGATGGAGGACGGCACCCTCGGTCCGGTCGGCCAGAGCGTGACGCCGGTGCTGCCGCTTCTTCGGGCGAAGCTGGACGAGATGAACCAGCTGATCAACGAGATCGTCGAGACCGCGAGGTTGGAGGACAGCGCACTCGAGCTCCAGTTCAACCGGCTCGACCTTCGAGACGTTGTCTGGGCTGCCCTGCACGCACTCGAACCGCTTACAGGGGAAGGTCACAGGCTGGTGACCTCCATCGCGGACCAACCCGTGGCAGTCGTCGGAGACGCCTCTCGTCTGCGAATGGTCGTGACCAACCTCGTGCACAACGCCATCAAGTACTCACCGCAGGGCGGAGAGGTGTGCGTCACCTGCGACGTTGAGGATGGGCTGGCCAGAGTCGCGGTCACCGATCAGGGCGTGGGCATCGCGGCAGAGGACCGCGACCGCCTCTTCACAAGGTTCGGCCGGATCGTGACTCGCGACACGGCCGGGCTGCCCGGGACCGGTCT
>DATFWQ010000317.1:0-18567 GCA_035259145.1 Candidatus Dormiibacterota bacterium
GCGGGGATCGCGGGATCCGGCACCGAGCAGGTAGGCGGCGAGGTGGGTGCTGAACACCCACCGGTGCTCGACGGGGCCGAGGCGAGCCAGCGCCAGCTCCATCTCCTTGACGTCGTGGGCGAGCAGCGGCCTGGCGGCCAGCGCTTCAGCGAGCGGGGCCGCCAGCTCGGCAGGCACGTACCATCCCCTTTCGCCGGTGCCCAGCCCGAATCCGACCTGACGCCCAGTGCGAGGCTGGCCGTCCCATAGGCCGAAGATGGCCACCGCTTCGGCAGACTCGATCGCCGCCTGGGCCTCGGCCAGGTGCTCTTCAGCAACCAGCGTTACCGCGCCCGCGCTCTCGACCGGCTCCAGCGCCAGGGTGGGCTGGATGGGCACGGCGTCGGGCGCCGGGAGCCTGGCCAGCAGCTGGCGGAACTCAAGCTCGTCGAACACGGCCCTGGCTCGGTTTGCGTCGTAGCGCAGCCAGCGGGCCCGATCCAGGTCCAGAGCCACTGGGACATCGGTCTGGATGGTGACCATGCGCTTGCCCAGCCGGATCTGTTCGGCGTTGGCTGCCAGGGCGGTCCTGACCCGGCCTTCCTTCAGCCGGTCGAGATTGTCCAGCAGGTTTTCGATCGAGCCGAACTGCTGCACCAGCTGGGCCGCCGTCTTGTCCCCCACTCCTGGAACGCCCGGAATGTTGTCCGACGTGTCGCCCCGCAGCGCCTTGTACTCGATCAGCTGCAGCGGCTCGAACCCGTAGCGCTGCCGGACCTGGTCTGGCCCGTAGAGCATGGTGTCCGTGATGCCGCGGCGCGGGACAAGGGCTTCGATCCCGTCGCTCACAAGCTGCAGGCAGTCCAGGTCGCCACTGACGATCGTGACAGCCACCCCGAGCTCGTTGGCCTTCAAGGCGAGCGTTCCGATCACGTCATCGGCTTCGTAGCCCTCCACACCGTGCATGGGGATCGAGAGCGAGTCCAGCAGCTTCCGAACCAGATCCAGCTGCGGCCGAAGGTCATCTGGCATCGGCCGCCGCCCCACCTTGTATTCGGCATACTCCCGGCTCCTGAACGTGGGCTTGGCAACGTCAAAGGCCGCGATCGCGTACTCCGGCCGGTTGGCCAGCACGATGGCCAGCATCGATGTGAACCCGTACGCGGCGTTGGTCACCACGCCCCCGGACGTGCTCATGGGCGGCAGGGCAAAGAACGCCCGGTAGATCAGGCTGTGGGCGTCGATCAGGATCAGGCGGCCGCGCCGGTAGCCCTTTGCCACCCGGACATTGTCCGTCAGGGCGGTGCGGCATTTCCGCCGTCCCGGCTTCCACCAGCGTGGGGCCGGCCGCCCGCCGTTAGACTAGGGCCAAGGAGCCAGCTGAAACGGAAGATCTGATCGAAGTCAACGTCGACAGCATTCGGGTGCATCTGCAGACCGGCCAGCACGTCGTGATCCTCAAGGAGAAGCAGGCCGATCGCTATCTCCCGATCTGGATAGGTCCGTTCGAGGCCAACGCCATCGCGATGAAGATCCAGGGGATGGCGCCCGAGCGCCCGATCACCCACGACCTGATGATGTCCACGTTCGGCGAGCTGGGGATCTCCGTCAGCCGGATAGTGGTCACGTCCCTCACTGAAGAAGTCTTCTTCGCCCGCCTCCACTTCAGACAGGACAGCCGGGAGTTCGATGTCGACTCCCGCCCCAGCGACGCCATCGCCCTGGCGGTGCGCTTCGGCTGCCCGATCTTTGTGAGCACAGAGGTGCTGGAACGGGCCGGAGTGATCCCCGAGAAAGATGAAGAGGAGCAGGTGCCCGAGAAGCTCGACGAGGACCGCCTCGCTGTCTTTCGGGACCTGGTCAACAGCTTGAACCTCCCGGACCTGCCTGACGAGCCGGGCGGCAAGGGGCGCGGCCCCTCGAAGAGCTGAGCCCCGAAAAGCAGGCGGAGCTCCTGCTCAGGGTCGTCGTCGCCCTCGTCCTCGGGGCGGTCATAGGTCTGGAGCGGGAGAGGCGGGGCCACGGCGCGGGCTTCCGCACCATGGCGATGGTGTCCAGCGGCTCGTGCCTGTTCACCCTGCTGGGCGCCGCGCTCTTCGGCAGTGGCACCGACCCGACCCGGATTGCGGCCCAGGTGGTCACCGGCATCGGGTTTCTGGGCGCCGGCGCCATTCTGCGCGAAGGTGGTGGTGTACGGGGCCTCACCACAGCTGCGACCATCTGGGTGGTAGCCGCCATCGGCATGGCGGCAGGATTCGGCGTTTATGTCCTGGCCGCGGGTACGACTGCCCTCGTCCTCGTGGGGCTGATCACGATGCGGATGCTGCGTGGCCGGATCCTTCGTCGCCTGGTCACCGCAGAGGAAGAGGACGTTTAAAGTCCGCCCACGTTGCTGCTGGGGCGTGCGCTATGGTTGCCGCAGGCACGCCGATGCCAAAAGTCGCGATCGTCACCGACTCCACCGCTGACCTGGCGCCAGACCTTGTCGAACAGTCCGGCATCACGGTCGTGCCCCTGACCGTCATGCTCCAAGGGCACAGCTACCTGGATGGGGTGGAGATCCGGCCAGACGAGTTCTACGCGAAGCTGATGGCCTCGGCCCAGATCGCCACGACTTCCCAGCCCGCCCCGGGTACGTTCGCGCAGGTGTACGAGGGTCTTCTGGCTGACCACGAGGAGATCGTGTCGCTCCACATCTCGAGCAAACTGAGCGGCACCCACGAAGCAGCCACCCAGGGCGCCGACATGGTCTCCGGGGATCGCATTCACGTGGTGGACACCGAGATGGTCTCGATGCCACTCGCGCTGCTGGTGCTTGCTGCGAGCGCCATGGCTGCCAGGGGCGAGAGCGCGCGGGCCGTGATCCAGGGCATCCGGCCGATCCAGGAGACCATGCGGGTGTACTTCATGGTCGCCACACTCGAGTACCTTCGGCGGGGCGGCCGCATCGGCCGGGCCGGCGCACTCGTCGGCTCCATGCTGCGGGTCAAGCCGGTGCTGACCCTGCAGGAGGGCCAGGTCACACCTCTGGAGCGGGTCAGAACCCAGGAGAAGGCGCTGTCGAGGGTCATCGAGCTGGCAGGCAGCGGCCAGGGGCCTATGTGCGCCCTGGTCGGCCACGCGGCGGCGGCGGACGCGGCAGACCGCATCGCCAGAGCGCTGGAGCCGAGGACCGAGTCGCTGATCGTTGCCCCGCTGGGCCCCGTGGTCGGTGCCCATGCCGGCCCCGGCACCGTTGGAGTCGGCTGCTATCCGGCCAAACTGTTCCCGCTCGGCCTGAAGCGCCTCAGCTCGCTCGCCGCCACGTGACGGAGGTCGGGGTGGCCAGCTTCTCGACGCGGCCCTCGAGGCTGAGAGACTGAAGGTGAGCGAGCCCCTCCTGTAGCGCCATTCTCATCTCGTGCAGGTTCTGGCGGACGCCCCAGACGGCGGTTGCCACCTGCCAGGCATTGAGCTCGCCGTCACCGATCAACTCGATCATCTGCTCCTTCCGGCGCTGGTGGTGCACCAGGAGCTCATCGGCCCGAGCGGCGGCGTCCGCAAACGGCCGCCCATGTGACGGCAGGACGAGCGATGGCCGCAGCTCGACAAGGTGCTCCAGCCCGGCGAGGTAGTCGTCCAGCGGGTTGGGCGTGCTCTGCGGGTGCAGACCGATATTCGGGCTCTGATTGGGCAAAAGGTGATCGCCCGCGAAGAGCACGCCGGATTCCCTGTCGTAGAGGCAAACGTGCCCGGGTGAGTGACCCGGAGTCCACTCCACGCGCAGCCGGCGCCGGCCCACTTCCAGCACCTCCGTGCCGTCCAGCTGAAGGGCAGCGGGCGCCGTCTTGACCCACTGGCGGAAGCCGCGAGATGCGTTCTTCAGGAACTCGGCTTCCGCGTCCGGGACGCCGTGGATCTCGAGGTATCGGCCCACCTCCTCGACGAGCTGATCCACCTCCAGGTAGCGAGGATTGACCATGGGCACTTCGAGGCGATGTAAGTAGAGCTCCGCACCGTCGTGCTGGGTCAGCTCGCCCGCCGCCCCGTAGTGGTCAGGGTGAATGTGGGTGACCAGAAGACGGCGCACACGGCCTTCGGAGCCGGCAAGTTCGCGCACGGCCGCACGGATCAGGGCAAAGGACTCCTCAGCGCTCATCCCGCAGTCGATCATGTCGACGTGCTCGCCGTCCGGCAGGAGGAAGCAGTTGACGTGGCTGTCCTCCCATGCGATCGGCAACCGCAGCTCGAAGACGCCCGGCGAGGCTTCTGAGAGGTTCCTGTCCAGTGCCAATCCCATGTCCTGCTACCTGTATAAGATCAAGCTCCGACGTTGCCGCGAGGCGACAGTAAGTGGAGGATCTCATGACCGACCAGACTCCCGCCGACATCACCCCCGACCAGGTCGTTGGGGAGATGCCCAACTACTTCATTCCCGAGAAGGCTGGTAACACCAGTGCCGGGATTCAGTTCGACCTGACTGGGGACAACGCCGGCAAGTGGTACATCAAGATCGCCGACGGCCAGGCCAGTTCAGGCAAGGGTGAGGTTGAGACCCCCAACCTGACGCTGATTGCGGACTCCGGGGACTTCGTGAAGATCTTCACGAACCAGCTCGACCCCACGGCCGCCTTCATGAGCGGCAAGTTGAAGGTCAAAGGCGACATGGGCCTGGCCATTCGCATGCAGTCGATGTTCCGGAGGCCCTGAGCGAGCAGCTGGATCCGTTCGAAAGGTTGCCCTGGCGCGCTGGCACTCGGTGGTTTTTCCTGCAGGCTGGTGGCCGTCGGCGGCCTGTCGCGTCCGGTTCAGGGACCCATCTCACAGGGTCGCGCTGCTCTTGTGGAATCTCCACGCGGTCGGGAGTGTTGATTCCCAGGGGGCTACCAAAATCGGCTTGACGCGTGGCGGAAATGTGATAGTCTGAGGTCCCCCCCGCTTGTCGTCCACCGGCAGGAGGTGCGCCCTCGATGACAGAAAAGGACCAGGAGAGAATCGTTCGTCTCGAAGCCAACCGAGCGGCCCTGGTGCGGTTGGCGAGTCAGTTCCAGGAAGAGGCCGGACTCAACCGCTCCATCGCGGACAGCGTCGGCGGCTTTCTCACGCGCGACTATGAAGACACCGACTTCGCTCAGGCTATGAGCGACCGGGAGGTCAATGACCGGCTCGTCCAACTCCTCTCGGAGAACCGCGAGCAGGTCGAGCGAGCACTGGGCCGTCTTGCTGAAGGCAAGTACGGCGAGTGCGAGGACTGTGGTGCCCGCATACCGACCGAGCGGCTGCGGTTTCGGCCTGAAGCGACGCGCTGCGTCAACTGTCAGAGCCGCTGGGACCGCCTGAACCGGAGGTCGGCCTAGGGTCCGCGGGCGCGCCCACCATGGCGCCGCTTCCTTGAAGAGATCTGCCCAGGGTGCTGGGTCAAGGGGAGGACGTACCTCAGGGGGGCCTGAACGGCCCCCCTGTGTATTTGTTTGCGAGGGACGGTCCGCGCCAGCAGGAAGTGGGAGGCCCGCCTCCCCCCTGCTACACGAGACCGTAGACGACCGACTTCTGCTCCGTGTATTGATGGAAGGCCTCCAGGCCGTGCTCCTTGCCGAAGCCTGACTCTTTGGTGCCGCCGAATGGGAGCTCGTCGTGGGCGATCTGCAGCGCATTCACCCACGTGTACCCCGCCTCCAGCTCTTGCACCGCTCGGTGTGCCGCTTTCATGCTGGAGGTCCAGATCGAGGATCCGAGGCCGAACGGGGAGTTGTTGGCGCGGCCGAGGGCTTCATCTAGATCCTTGATGCGCATCACCGGCAGCGCCGGGCCGAAGACCTCCTCGGTCACCATGCGTGAGTCGTCCGGGACGTCGACCAGGATGGTTGGGTTGATGAAGTTGCCGCTGTCGTATTCGGCGCCTTGTGGCCGGCCGCCACCGAAGACGACCTTCGCTCCCCGGTCGAGGGCGTCCTGCACCTGCGCCTCGACCTCCGCGCGCTGCCCTGCCGTGTGCATAGGGCCCATGCGGCTATCCCGTTTCATGCCGTCGCCGGGCTTGAGCCTCCTGGCCCGCTCGATGAGCTTCTCCAGCAGGGCGTCGTAAACGCGGTCCTGCACGTAAAGCCGCTTGATCGCCAGGCAGGCCTGGCCGCAGTTGAAGAAGCGGCCGACCGAGATGGCCTTGGCCGCTTCTTCGACGTTCGCGTCGTCGAGCACGATGCAGGGGTCGGAGCCACCAAGCTCGAGCACGACCTTCTTCAGGTGGGACGCAGCGGCGGCCATTACCTTCTTGCCGGTGGGCGTCGATCCGGTCAGCGCAACCTTCCGGATCAGCGGGTGGGTGACGATCGACTCGCCTGTGTCAGGACCCAGCACCACGTTGACGACGCCCTCAGGGAGCCCGCCCTCGATCAGCGCTTCGATACAGCGAAGGGTGGCCAGCGGGGTCGTGCTAGAGGGCTTCAGGACCACGGCGTTACCCGCCGCGATGGCAGGCGCCACCTTGTTGGCGGCCAGCGTCAGCGGGAAGTTCCAGGGCACGATGGCCCCGGTGACGCCGATGGGTTTGCGCAGTACCAGCCCATAGGTGGTCGTATCCGGCAGTGAGACGTAATCGCCGTGGATCTTGTCGGCAAGGTCGGCAAACCAGGCGATGTTCTCGCCGAAGCGCCGGGCCTCGATGCGAGACTCCAGGATGGTCTTGCCCTGCTCGGCGGTCAGGACCGGGGCGATCTCCTCGACCTGGCTCAGCATGTGGTCCGCGGCCTTGTGCAGGATGCGCGCGCGCTCGGCAGGGGCCAGCCTGGCCCAGGGCTGCTGGGCCTTTGACGCCGCCCTCGCGGCCCTGTCGACGTCGTCCGCGCCGCCCTTGGGGACGTGGTCGACCACTTCTCCGGTGGCCGGGTTCATGACCTGGTACGTTTCGCCGGAGCTAGCGCCGACGCGCTCGCCCTCGATGATCATCGTCGCCAATGGAGCAACCTCCCTGAGGTGAATCTGCCAACTTCCAAGGACCTAACCTCGAATAATTATTCGCGCTCACCGTCAACCACCTTCTCCGGAGGCACCGACAATGGCCGTAAGGCTCGAAAGGGACGGCGCGGTCGGGATCATCGTCCTCGACCGACCACCCGCGAACAGTTATGACTACGGCTTCCTCAGGGAGCTCGGCTCCGCCGTCGACGACGCGAGATACGACGATGAGCTGAGAGCCGTGGTTGTGGCCAGCGCGTCCGAGAGATTCTTCTCGGCCGGCGCCGACGTCACCGCCTTCCAGGCCGGTTCGGCCAACCAGCGTGCCATGATTCCCCTTCTTGCTCACGAGGTCTTCCGGAAGTTCGAGAACACGCCGATGATCTTCGTGGCCGCGATCGCGGGACACGCCATTGGCGGTGGCCTGGAGCTGGCGCTGGCGTGCGACCTGCGCTTTGCGGCGCGCGGCTCGTACCGGATCGGGCTGGCCGAGGTGAACCTCGGGTTGTTCCCCGCCTCAGGCGGCACCCAGCGCCTGCCAAGGCTCGTCGGGCTTTCGAAGGGCATCGACCTGATCGTGACCGCCCGCACCCTCTCCCCCGAGGATGCGCGAGAGCTGGGCCTCGTGGACCGGCTCTTCGACGACGCGGCCGCCTGCCGGGCCGCCGCGGTCGAGTACTGCGCAAAGTTGGCCGCTGGCCCTTCCGAGGCCATCGGCCGGGCAAAAGTGGTGGCGTCGCTCGGATATGCGGCGCCGCTCGACCTGGGACTGGCGCTTGAGCGCGAGGCGATCGCGAGGGTCTTCGTCTCGGAGGATGCCCAGGAAGGGATCACCGCCTTCGGCGAGAAGCGCCAGCCAGCGTTCAAGGGTCGATAGCAGGCGCCACGAGCAGGTAGGCGATCGGCAGCAGTTTGCCCAGCATCTGATACGGGCGCCAGATCGCGCCCGCGCGCAGAAGCTCGTACAGGGCAGCGCCGTACCTGTCGACCAGGTCGTCCCTCTCGCGCTCAAGCCGTGCAACCGTGAGCAGGTCCCGGAGGATCTGGTCGGTGTCACCGGCTTCGATCTCATGTTCTCGCCACTCGCTTCGGATGACGTCTTTACGCGCGATCGCAAAGCCCGCGGATAAAAACACGTTCTCGGCGTGATCCACCGACATGTTGTCGGGGTCGATCACCAGGGCCGAACAGAGCCGCGCGGCCTCGAGAGGCTCGAGAAGGTCTCCTGCAAAGGTCTGGAAGACGATCATCGCGCCGCCTGGACGCAGCACTCGAGCGCACTCGGTGATGGCCGGCTCAAGTGGCGAGACGTGGTTCAGCATGTCGCGGCACCAGACGAGATCGACGGAAGCGGTGGTCATGGGCAGGTGGTGTATGGAACCGCGGCAGGCGGCGACGCGGCCTTCCAGGCCTGCCCCGCGGACAGCATGCGCGGTGGCGGCGACGCGCTCCTGGGTCAGGTCGACGGCCAGCACGCGAGCGGTGAACCGCTGAGCCAGGGCGATGCTCCACCGTCCCTTGCCGCACCCGACGTCCAGGATGCTCTCGATCGGTCCGGCGGCGTGGCCGGCGGCGAGGTCGAGCAGCATCTCCGGACCGCGAGGAGAGCGTGTGATGCTGACCTCGGCCGACAGCGCCTCGCCCTCGGGCGTGCTCGTGTACGACGACTGGACGGAAAACGGCCTGGGCCCGGTGGAATCCATCCTCCGGGCCCAGCCTAGCTGAGGTGGCGCTACGAAGCTCGAGTGAAGGCGAAAGTGGCTGCTTTCGGACTCTGTTTGGCGTCGCCAATTCGAACGCGGTCTGCAATCGGCCGGCCGTCGAACATCGTGTGGAAGGTCAGGCGCTGGCGTTCGACGTCAACCCCGCGCTGAGGCGGACAGGTGACCCGGAAGTCGACGCCGTCGATCGACGCGAAGGTGTGGAAGTCGTAGTGGAGGGTGTTGTCGCCGTCCACGCTGACCGTGTCGTCCTTCTCGTCGCGTACCGGGTGCAGGTCGGTGAAGCTGCCGCCCTTGGAGAGATGAATGCTGCCCGTGTAGTGGTGATCGGTCGGCCGCTTGTCGGTCGAGCGGATGTGCCAGCCGTCGCCGTCGTGCCAGACGTAGACCGCACCGGCGTCGCCTGCATCGAAACCGTCGGGCCTCCCCTCGGGGTTGACAGCCCCGGTCCAGCGGCCCGCGTCGCAGGCCTCGGACGCCTGCCTGGCCGGTGCGGCCTTGACCGCGGCCGCAGGTGTGACGTCGAGCGTGGTGGCGCTGCCGCAGGCAGCGATCGCAGCGGCTCCGAGGCCGGCTGCCGCGAGTGGGAGATGACGTAGATTCATGGTGGTCGGTGCCTCCTTGAGGAGTGATGTGACAATCCCCAAGGATCGGCACCGGCCGCGCCATCTTCCTCAGCGGCCGGTTAACGTTTCATCAGAAGCGGGGGTGGCGTAACTCAACGAAGTGCCGGAAGACCGCCCTATCGCCCGCCTCGATGAGGGCGTTCCGCCGGCCGTCGGTCCCCACCGATCGCCCCGAGCCGTCGGACCGTGCTCACCGGCGGCGCGTCCAGAACCCATCGGGGTCGAGCCGCCGCATCTGTGCCAGCTCCTCAGGCGTTGGCTGCGGCGTGACGGACACCCTGTCCGCGACCCGCAGCTCCCAGCCAGTCCGCTGCAGCACTTCCTCGACCGCCACCCCGGGATGGACCGAGGCCAGATAGGCCTCACCGCCGCCCTCGGGAAAGCGAAGCACCGCCAGGGTTGTGACGATGGCGACCGGCCCCCCACCGGCCAGCCCGTTCCGCACCCGCCAGCCGGCGCCGTCGCCGTGACCTGGCGACGTCACGTACGCGACACGCTCAACCAGCCGGCGCCGCTCGTGACTCATGAGTGTCACCCACCGCTTCGCCATGATCGCGATGTCCGCGCCTCCCCCGCTCCCCGGCAGCTTCGTGGCCGGGCGCTCGGGATCACCGATGTAGCTCGTGTTCAGGTTGCCGAACCGGTCGACCTCGGCGCCGCCGATGAAGCCAAGGTCCACCTCGCCCTGCGCCAGCAGCGCCATCACATTTGACATTCGCGTCGCCCAGATCGCGCCCGTCACGTTGGGCGGGTCTCCCATCGTGCCGAGGAAGCCGGCCGCTGGCCGGTCTCGCATCAGGCCCAGCTCGTACAGCGCGCGCGCGTGGGGCGCGTGGGTGCCGCGGGCCACTCCGAAGGCCAGGATGGGCAGGCGCATTCCGACAAAGACGAGCTCGCCGTCGCGGATCTCTCGCGCCGCGACGGCGACCATGAGCTCCTGAGCCGTGTACTCACTCGTCGCCATAGTCGACCGGCGCCGAGTGGAGATGGCGGCGGACGCGGAGGCCCGCCGTGTCCACCTTCGCCAGGTATTCACCGCGGTCGGAAAGCGCAAGCACCCACTCCTCCAGCCACTCCTGGAACCCAGGCGCCGTCCGCGAGCGATCTGCGTACTCGTGGTAATGGCCGTGGTCGCGCCGCCAGAAGCCCTGCAGCGGCGCCGGGTGCGCTCCGCCCGGCTCGTGCACCACCGCGACGACCTTGGTCTCCGGGAGCAGCACACGGTTCGGGTCGGACAGGATGACCTCGGAGGCGACCAGCTCTTCGCAGCAGACGATCGCCTGGCTGGCGGCCAGCCCTGCCTCCTCGCTGATGCCGAGCGGCCCCCAGAGGTGGGCGCGTCCCTCGGGATCAGCACGCTGCACATGGAGGATGGCGACGTCAGGCCGAACCGGCCGGACCTGAACAGAGCCGTCGGCCCGGTCCAGATCCGGGTTGGTGCGCGAGATGTCGCTGCCCACCAGCGTCCTGGTCGGAATGTACGGGGAACCCCATGCCGCCGCCCACAGCGCCAGCGAGATCGAGAAGTTTGAGTGGTCGCGTACCTCTATCGGCCGCGGCTGGCCTTGCTCGGTCGCTCGCCGGTAGCAGTGACCGAGCCCTTCGGAGACATTTCCGACCCAGGCGGCGCACACGGTGGCGACGCAGCCGGCTCCGATCAGCTGGTCGAACAGCGAGTCCGAGATCGGGCCGATCAGAGTGAGATCGCGCCGCCGCTGGCGGATGATCTCGTGGCCGGCCGCGAACGGGATGGCCGGCTCGAGCGCCGTGCCAATCGCCACACTTGCGCCGTCAGGAACATGACGGGCGACCGCCTCTGCCATCGTGACCAGCTTGCTCACTGGTCCGCCGTCGGAGGTTGAAAGCGCCCGAATGTCAGGGTCGAGCCCAGGTGCGAGTCTGAACACCCGGGTGTCCCTGGGCCCACCGCCCAGCTGGGGATGCCGATGTCGATCGGAGCGGTGATCGACCCGCCTGCCGGAAGCACGACGAGCAGCGCCTGGACGGTCGGGCTGGCGTCGGAGCACCAGTTGCTCCAGCTGAGCGTGAACCACGCTGAACCCGAGGCCGGCGGTGACCCGAAGGCCGGCAGCGGCGCACCCGGCGTCAGCTTGACGGTCCGTCCGTGGAGGGGCAGGTCGACCGCGTGCTCCTTCACTGCCACCGCGCCGCCCGCGTCGTCGAGCAGGCTGACGCTTCGTGGGCTGCCGTCCAGCCAGCAAGGACTGGTGCCGACGTTGGCGACCACGACCGCCCCGGCAAGGGCACCGCCGGCGCCCTGGAACCCCCGGAAGATCCCCCGCAGGTCCGCGGGCCGGCAAGGGACTTCATCTGACGGCGGAGGTGGCACGACTGATGCCGCCCGCGTCGCCGCCGAGCAGGCCGCGGCGGCCAGTACCAGCGCCAGGACTATGGGAGCCTTCAGCGACCGATCGACGCCAGATACCCCCGAACGTTGCGCTCGATCTCGACCACCGAGTCGCCGCCGAACTTCTCCAGCAGCGCATCCGCCAGCGTCAGGGCGACCATGGCCTCTCCGATTACTCCCGCGGCTGGAACGACGCAGACGTCGCTCCGCTCGTAGTGGGCGTCTGCTCGCTCCCTTGTGGCGAGGTCGACTGAGCGCATCGGCTTCTTCATCGTGGAGATCGGCTTCAGCGCCGCCCGCAGGTCGATTGGCTCACCGTTGGTGACACCGCCCGTAAGGCCTCCGGCTCGATTACTGAGGTGGCGAAATCGCCCCTCGCGAAAGTCGATCTCGTCGTGAAAGTCAGCGCCGGGGCGGGCGGCGCCCTCGAAGCCGGCGCCGAACTCGACGCCCTTCACGGCATTGACGCTCATGACCGCCATCGCCAGCCGGGCGTCCAGCTTGCGATCCCAGTGGACGTAGCTGCCCAGACCAGGCGGAACGCCCGTAGCCAGCACACGGAAGGTACCGCCCAGCGTGTCGCCGCGAGCGCCCGCTGCGTCGATCTCGGCGACCATCGTCGCGCTGGCCGCAACCAGCGGGCAGCGGACGGGTGAGTCCTCTATCTCTTCGTCGGTGAGGGCCTCCGGGTCGATGGCGTCGTAGCCGATGTCGACCGGGCCGATCGACTGCGTGAAGCTGAAGACGCGCAGGCCGAACGTCGAGAGGAGTTTGCGAGCGACGCCGCCGGCCGCCACCCGCGCCGCCGTTTCCCGCGCGCTGGAGCGCTCGAGCACATTGCGGACGTCGTCGTGGCCGTACTTGAGCACCCCCGCCAGGTCGGCGTGGCCGGGTCGCAGACGGGTGACCGGCTTTGGCGCGTAGCCCTCGGTGCCGGGCGTCATCTGCTCGGTCCAGTTGGCGTGGTCGCGATTCTCGAGCACGAGCGCGACGGGGCTGCCGATCGTCAGGCCACCGCGGACGCCGCCCAGGATGCGGGCTTCGTCCACCTCGATCTGCTGTCTGCCACCCCGGCCGTGGCCGCCCTGGCGGCGGCGGAGGTCGCGGCGCAGGTCGTCGGCCGTGAGCTCCAGTCCCGCTGGAAGCCCTTCGACGACGACGGTGAGCTGGGGGCCATGCGACTCCCCGGCGGTGAGCCAGCGCAGCACAGTGTTGGAGATCATAGATCGGGTGCGTCACACAGGCGGAGACGATCCGGCCGCTGCCCGGCTGCTCGCAAGCAGGATGGTGACGCTGAAAGCACTCGCGGTTCTTAAGACGCGCGGAGGAGGCTATCTGACCCGGACGTATTCCGCAGCCGTGTCGTGCGCTGTTGCGCCTGACCCGTCCACCACCAGGTGGGCCGACGCGGCTGGGTTCTGGGCCTTGATGTACGCCTCCTCAGCGGACAACCAGTCGCAGTCCATGAGCGACCCGGAGCCCTTCTCGCTGACCAGGCGGCTGCGCCGGATCTCGAACGGACATTCGACCCAGACGCGGAAGTCGTAGAACGTGGCCAGGGCCTTCACACACGAGTAACGCCCCTCGACGATTACGATCCCGCCCACCGGGACGATCCGCCACTCGGCCATGGCATCCGTCGCCGCGTCATACCGCTGGTATCGGGCGATCTGGTCACGGCTGAGCGGCAGCAGGACGCTGCTACGCAGCCGCCGCCAGTCGACGCCGGCGGCCGCCCGTCCCGCCGGCTCGACGCCCTCTCCCAGCCGTTCGGCCGCTGGCAGCGCGAAGTCCAGCATCTCGATCACGTCGAGCCCGGGGTCTAGAGCCCCAAGCGCCCGGGTAAACGTCGTCTTCCCGGCCGCCGCCCGACCGTCCACCCCGACCATCAGGGTCAGCCGCCTTCGCGGCAGAGCATGCAGCCGCGCCACCAGGCTCTGGAGCCTCTCTACGCGCATAGCCGTCCAAGTAGCTCAGCGACGCTCTCGAGTCGCTCCGGCGTCAGACGGGCGGCAAAACCGGCCACCCAGACCACGCCGCCCGGTACAGCGGTGGCGGCGGCGTTCACGCCCTGAAGGTACTCACCCAGGTCGACTGCGGTCGGCTGCCCCGCGAGCACCTTGCGAATCGCGCCCGCACTGGCCGGCACGAAGCTCCCGGCTGGACCCGATATGACCGGGGCGCCGGCACCCAGCACTTCGTCGACGATGGCCACCCGACTGCCCCGCGGTTGACCGAGGAATGCGGTCTCTCCCGTCTCATCTGCCAGACGCTGCAGGACCGGGCGCCAGCGCCGCCGCAGCTCGCCGATCGTTGCGAGCCGTTCGACGGTCGGTCCCAGCCGGTAGCGGCGGTGCACCTCCTGGACTGCTCCGACGGCCTCCAGGCTGCGTAGCAACCCGTGGGCGGTGCTCTTGGCCAGGCGCAGGCGCCTGGCCACCTCAGACGTGCCCAGTGGCGAGGAGCTACGGCTGAGCAGGTCCAGGATCCGAAACGAGCGTTCGACCGCCGGCACCACGTCGTTCAGAATTATGAACGAGTTTGACCGCGCTCGATGGTCGATTTATGCTGGTTTTCGTTCGTCATGCTGAACGAGCTTGACCGTCAGATTCAGCGCGAGCCTCTCAACTTGCGCGTGAACGGGGAGGAACACCAGATCCTGGTGCCTGTCCACAAGACGCTGCTCGAGGTTCTGCGTGAAGACCTCCGCCTGACCGGCACCAAGCACGGTTGCGAGCTGGGCGAGTGCGGCACCTGTACCGTCCTGGTCGACGGCCAGCCACAGCTGAGCTGCCTCCTCCTCCCGATCCAGCTCGACGACTGCGAGATCACGACTGTGGAAGGGATGGGCAGCACCGCGGAGCTGCACCCGCTCCAGCAGGCGTTCGCCGAGCTCGGCGCTGCCCAGTGCGGCTACTGCACGCCGGGCATGCTGCTGGCTGCGAGGGCGCTGCTGGAAAGAAACCCGCTCCCTTCTCGTGATCAGATCCGAGAGGCACTGGCCGGCAACCTCTGCCGCTGCACCGGCTACGCAAAGATCGTCGAGGCAGTCGAGCTCGCGGCTCAAAGGTCTCTTCGATGAGTGCGAGACGCGGCGAGCTGAGGGTCATCGGGCAGCCACTGCAGAAGGTGGATGCCGCCGCGAGGGTCACCGGGGTCGCCGTCTACGCGGACGACCTCAATCTGCCGAGGATGCTGCACTGCAGGATCCTCCGCAGCCCGCACCCGCACGCGCGCATCCTGAGCGTCGACGCCAGCGCCGCGCGCCGCATCCCGGGCGTGAAGGCGGTGCTTACGGGCCACGATCTGCCGATCCGATTCGGCATCCTTCCCGTGTCGCAGGACGAGCGCGCTCTGGAAGCCGAGAAGGTCCGCTACGTCGGCGATCCCGTCGCCGCCGTGGCCGCAGTGGACGAGGAGATCGCGGCCGCGGCGCTGGACGCCATCCGGGTCGAGTACGAGGTCCTCGAGCCGGTCATGTCCATCGAGGAGGCGCTGCGCGAGCCGGCCCACGAGCCGATCCACGATCGGGCCTACACCCGCCGGCCGTTCAACGTCCACCGCCAGCTCTCTTACGACTTCGGTGACGTCGAGGCCGGGTTCGCAAGGGCCGACCACGTCCGCGAGGACGTGTTCTTCTACCAGGGCAACACACACCTGCCCATGGAGCAGCACAGCGCGGTCGCGACCTACATCGACGGCCGCTTGACGCTCTGGACTTCGACCCAGGTCGTGCACTACGTCCACCGGGCGCTGGCCAAGGTGCTCGAGCTGCCCCTGAACCGCATCCGGGTCATCGGCGCAGCCCACGGCGGCGGTTTCGGCGGCAAGACCGACCCGTTCGCCCACGAGATCATCGTGTCCAAGATGGCCATGGTGAGCGGCCGCCCGGTGAAGTGCACACTGACCCGGGAGGAGGTCTTCTACGCCCATCGCGGCCGGCACCCTGTGCTGATGTGGATCAAGACAGGGGTGACAAGCGAGGGACGGATCACTGCCATGCACTACCGGAGCGCACTGGACGGCGGCGCTTACGGCTCCTATGGCGCAGCCAGCGCGTTCTATACGGGGACTCTGCAGACGACGACCTATGACATCCCCGCATACAGGTTCGACAGCGTGCGGGTCTTCACCAACAAGGCGCCGTGCGGCCCCAAACGCGGCCATGGCACACCCCAGGGTCGGTTCGGCGTCGAGCTGCACCTGGAGAAGATCGCCCACGACCTTGGCATGGACCCGGTCGAGCTGAAGCAGAAGAACTTCGTCAAGCCATTCACACGGGCCGTGAACTGGCTGAGGGTCACCTCCTGCGGCCTCGAGGAGTGCACCCAGAAGGTTCTCGACGCCGCGGGCTACCTCGGTCGCGAGCGGAGAGAGGGACACGGCATGGGCTTCGCCATCTCCTCCTACATGTCGGGGGCAGGAACGGCCATCTACTGGAACGACATGGCGCACTCGGAGGTGCAGCTGAAGGTGGATCGCACCGGAGTGACCGCTTACTGCGGCGCAATGGACATCGGCCAGGGCTCCGACTCGGTGCTGGCGTTCGTAGTGGCCGAGGAGCTGGGATTGACACCGGCGGACGTCCGCCTCGTAACCGCAGACACAGACACCACCCCGGTCGACCTGGGCAGCTATTCCTCGCGCGTCACGTTCATGGCCGGCAACGCCGCCCTGGAGGCAGCACGCAAGATGCGGAACCTGCTGGTCGAAGCGGTCGCCGAGAAGAGGGGCCTGGGCGGCGACCTGCCGGCGGACCTTCGGGACACGATCGAGGTACGGGACGGCCGGATCGGCGACTTCAGCTTCGAGGAGGCTTGCGTGCTGGCCACCGCCAGATTCGGCGCCCTCTCGACCACCGGCTCTTACCGACCACCACGCATCGGGGGCCCGTTCAAGGGCTCAGGCGTCGGGCCGAGCCCGGCCTACAGCTACAGCGCGTGCGTCGTGGATGTCGACGCAGACGCCCGGAGCGGCCTTCTCACCGTCAACCGTGTCTGGATCGCCCACGACGTTGGCAGGGCGATAAATCCACTGCTCGTGGTCGGACAGGTCGAGGGCAGCGTTTACATGGGCCTCGGTGAGGCGCTGATGGAGGAGCAGAGCTACCGAAAGGGCCGGCACAAGTGGCCGAGCATGCTGGAGTACAAGTCGCCGACTTTCCTGGACACGCCCGAAATCGAGACCTTCATCATCGAGACCGTCGACCCTGAGGGGCCATACGGCGCCAAGGAGGCCGGCCAGGGACCGCTGCTGCCGGTTGTCCCGGCCGTCGCGGCTGCGGTGTACGACGCGCTCGGTATCTGGGTGGACGAGATCCCGATCACACCGGAGAAGATCCTGCGCGCCCTCGAGGCTCGACAGAAAGGCCAGCAGGCTCGATACGGGCCGAAGGCGTTTCCGGCCTTCGACTTCGGCCAGCCGA
Source organism: Candidatus Dormiibacterota bacterium (assembly GCA_035259145.1). Taxonomy (GTDB): domain Bacteria; phylum Chloroflexota; class Dormibacteria; order Dormibacterales; family Dormibacteraceae; genus CF-161. The sequence continues at coordinate 17,053 of DATFWQ010000317.1, forward strand.
TTCGGGTGGAGCCACCGGACCCGCACGACATGCGGGTGGGGCCGGAGCTCGAAGAGGCATTCCGTGCTTAGGAGTCCCCCGTCTTGCTGAGATTGCCCCGGCTGCGCTATCTGCGGCCGGCCTCTCCTCGCGAAGCCTCGACCGCAGCCGCGGACCTGGGGGGACGCGCGATGCTGGTAGCGGGCGGCACGGATCTCTATCCCAAGCTCAAGCGGCGGCAGTTCGACCCCGACACCCTGGTCGGCCTCAGTCACCTGGGGGAGCTCCGAGTGGTGCGCGGCGACGCTTGTGGCGGGTTCGAGGTCGGCGCACTGATCACTCTTAGCGACGCGGCGGCGCACGAGGCGCTGCGTGCGGCTCATCCGGGCTACGCCGAGGCTGCAGGGCTCGTCTCATCACCGCCGCTGCGAAACGTGGGCACGATAGGCGGCAACCTCTGCGTCGACACCCGCTGCAACTACTACGACATGACCTACGAGTGGAGGAAATCGATCGGCTTCTGCATGAAGAAGGACGGTGACATCTGCCTGGTCGCCCCCAGCAGTCCACGCTGCTGGGCCGTGTCGTCGTCGGACACCGCGCCGGTCGCCATCGCGCTGGGCGCGACCGCCCTCCTGACCGGGCCGGACGGCCAGCGTGAGCTGCCGGTGGCGGCGCTTTACCGGGACGACGGCATCGAGTACCTGGCCAAGGAGCCTTTTGAGGTGCTGACGGCCCTGAGACTGCCGCCCTCTGATGGCGTTCGCAGCGCGTACGTGAAGCTGCGCCGGCGCGGCTCGATCGACTTCCCGATCGCCGGCGCGGGCGTGGCACTCCGGCTCGAGGACGGAATCGTGCGGTGGGCACGGATCGTCCTGTCCGGCGTGGGCTCCCACCCGGTTGAGGCGAAAGCCGCGGACGAGTTCCTGGCCGGCAAGGGGCTGACGGAGGAGGTGACCGCGGAGGCGGCAGAGGTGGCGGCCAGGCCGGCCAAGCCGCTCGACAATGCCGATCTGGCGCACTTCTGGCGCAAGCGGATGGTGCGCGTGGTCGTCGAGCAGGCCATCGAGAAGGCCGCGGCCCGAGCCTGAAGCGGCTCGACGACGAGACTCTCCCCCGCGAAGTCGGCAGAGTACCCGGCGAAGCCGGGGGAGGGGGGCGCGACCCGGGGTCCCCACGAAGCCTGCTTCGTGGGGTGGGATGTCGGGGGAGTACCCGGCGAAGCCGGGGGAGGGGGGCGCGGGCGATTGGACCATTTGCGGACCCGCCAGCCGCCACCCGAAGCTGACGGGTCGCGAGCTACCATAGCCCCGCCCATGTCAACCGCTGTCTTTGCTGATGCGCTCTACGATCCAGCTACCGCCGGTGCCACCCACCCGGCGGTTGTTCTGATCGACGAAGGCCGTGTGGTGGCGGCGGGCCCCCGTGATCAGGTGCACGTCCCGGCCGACGCCCTCCATGTCGACGCCGAGGGTCTCACGGTCCTCCCGGGCCTGATCGACTGTCACGTCCACCTGTGCATCGCGGGTGACGGCG
>DATFWQ010000318.1:0-5780 GCA_035259145.1 Candidatus Dormiibacterota bacterium
GCTCCACCACGGTTATTAGAACGGAGCGCCGTCCTTGAGCGCCGTGTGGAGCCCTCAGCCGGCGACCATTAAGACGCCTCTCTCCCGCCCTGTCAGCAGCTGGCAAGGGCGATCGGAACCTGAATCGAACAGCTCGACGACTGCTTCCAGCTGGTACACGCCAGCGGCGAGGCCGGCGCTGCCAAGCCGAAGGCTCGGGCGTTCAGCGGCCAGCAGTCCACGCTCTGTAGCGATCGCCATCGACTGACCACTGCCCAGTAGTGGACGGGCCAGAATGGTTGCATCATACCGCAATCCGGATGGCGCAGCCGCGTTCGCGAGATCTATCGTCAGCAAGACGGTGAAGGTGTCATTCGCGTGAATGATCTTCCGGTCTCGCTCTATCCCCAATCTCGATCCGGCAAGGGACCATGGCCGCCGGTACCGCGGTCGTACGTCAACCTGAGCCGATGATCGCGGCTCCGTCCCGGCTGACGTTGGGCCAAGCGGCGGATGGTCGTCCTGGCCTTCTCCCGCTCCACGCTCTCGCGGAGTCCAGTTCGTCCAGAGGAGGCCAAAGACAGCAACAGCAGCGCCCCCGACGACCAACGCCACGTCGCCCGCGCCCTCCTGGCGCATGAGGTCGACCACTACGATTCCAAAACCGAGTAGCAAAAGACCGACTGCGGTCACGCCCACGCCTGCAACGAATGGCAGCTTCGTTACCCGGGACTGACTGCGCCTCGGCCGTGTCGAACTGGCACTGTGCTGCGAGGGCGCCGAGGTTGCACCGCGTACAAGGGCCAGGACAGTAACGAGAGTCCCGGTGAAGATGCCAGCCGGGAGCGCGCCAACGTACTCATGAGCCACGTCGTACATGAGTGCGCCCGTTAGGGCCAACAGGGCGGTGTCCCAGACGCCAACGACTCTAAGGCGAATGCCTTTACCGGCATTCATCACAAAGCCCACCCTGTGCCTGCGGGCATGGCGAAGGCCGTCCCCCGCGCCTTAACGTTCATCGTGAGGCCGTTCATTCAAAAATTGCATCGATGTCTGCAGACTGGGCACGCTGGTCGCATCGGTCGTTGACCTCTCGCCAAATGTCTCGATAAGGGCTGTGCGAATCCCCGCTACGGAATAGATTCCGGTGACGATGACAAACTCGAGGGTGATGATTCCGCCAGCGACCACGAAGCCAATGCCGGAGAGTTGCGCGATGGCGTGTATTGGGTCGTGGGGGGTCGCAAGTATCTCTGAAGGCCCTCCGAGCCAGTAGGAATCTGCAGCTGCACCCACAATGCACGCGCCAATTGCTGCAACGTGGCCTGCGGTAAGCCCGAATTGCCGGGAGGCCTCTCGAAGACCGGCCCACATAAAGCTCCGAGCCTCACTACCCCAGGACGGCAGAGGCGTACCCGCCTAAACCGATTGAGGTATTACGAGGGCGACTACTTTGCGCACGGCCCGGCCAGTGCCGGAAGTCGGTGTGAAATTCGTCGCGATGAGGTTCTCCCGAGGACGCGCGTCGCATTGCCTTCTCCCTCCGCTGCTCGTGCGCCGGCAGGCGCCGCGACGTCGCCATCCGGCGTGGAATCGCGGCGGCCTGCACAATGGGTCCGCGAGCCTAGTTGGTCTCGACCACGGTAGTCGTGAACTTGATCGGAAGCGACTGGGCAAACCCGATCATCTCGCTCAGCTGGTTGGGGTTGCCTACTGGTGAGTGATTGATCGTCGCGCTGAGCTGGTAGAGGCCGACGCCGACTCTGTTCGCGGGGATGTTGAATGTGTGCGTGAAAGTCAATGGCGAGACCCCTCCGGTAATCCCGATAGGGCCAGATGCTCCGAGCGAGCCTGACGTCGCCCCGACACCGTCGACATCGTCGATGAACAGCTCCACGAGCCATGTGCCACCCACAACGGGTGTGGCAACGCCAGTCAGCTGCCAGTCGAGCTGGACGTTAGTCGGATCATCGACCTCCAGCAGCGCTGTTTCTTCGCCCTCCGTCGGGTCGATCACCCTCATGGCAGTGACTGCGCCAGCCAGAGCGTTGGGAGCTGCCGTATCGGTCAACGGAGTCTGAAAGCTTGAGTTGAACACGGTCATAGGTCCCTTCCCTTTCTCCTTTGAAAGCGGCTGGTCGCATTCGTGCCCACAGATTGGGGTGTCCAACGCAGCCGCCACACTCGTGAAGGCTTGTCTCGGCTGAAATTTGATGGCGAGCCCGGTGGCCCTCTGCCAGGTCGTGTCAATCGTCGGCGTACCGACCGCAACTGCTTGCCAGTGGCGGTCTGGTCGAAAGTCACCTGATTTCGAGCCGGTCCACGTCACTCCCCCGTCAGCAGAGACGCTCTGCGAAGTTACAGCATTTTGCTCCAGATTGCGCCCAAGAGCAACGAGCAATGACCGCCAACCGGATGGGACAAATGACCCAGATCTTGCGACGTGTTGAGCAACGCCTGCACAACCGATTGTGTGGGCGAGGAGTGGGGCGGAGTTCTCTGCTCCGGGTGACGGACTGGCGACTCCGGCCCTGCGTCGGGACCGACCATCACGGTACCCGCGACGTCCTCAGGGCAGCGTATCCTGCGCCGCCCTTGCCTCCCCTGGCGTTGGTAGCCTCGGGAGGAGGTCTCCGATGGAGCTGACACTCGGCCTTGGGGTCCTGGCGCTGGTGCTGATGGCGTCGGCGCTTGCGTCCGGGATCGTGGAGCGGGTGCCGGTCTCCTTCCCGATGATCTTCATCGCCCTCGGCTTCCTCCTCGGGCCGCTGGGCATCGGGCTTATCAGGCTCACCCCCGACAACCGGGTCCTGCAGGTGGTGGCCGTTCTGACCTTGAGCCTGGTCCTGTTCCTTGACGCGGTGAGCCTCGAGCGGGCACAGGAGAGGCGCGACCTGCTGGTGCCGCTGCTGACCCTGGGGCCGGGAACCGTGCTCGTAATCGGCGTGACGACGGCTGCGTCGATCCTTCTCCTGCACATGCCCGCGGCGCTGGCCCTGCTGCTGGCCGCAATCCTGGCACCCGCTGACCCCGTGGTTCTCCGAGATGTGACGCAGAACGTCCGTCTGCCGAGCGTCGTGCGCCGGGCGCTGAGGATCGAGGCGGGTGCCAATGACGCCGTGGTCCTGCCCATTGTCCTGGTCATGGTCGCGGTCGTCGGACATCACCTGGGCGGCCCCGCCGACTGGGCCATGTTTCTGTTCAAGCTCCTGCTCGTGGGCCCGTTTTGCGGCTTCGTGATCGGCGGGCTGGGCGCCTGGCTGATGTCCCAGGCCGATGCGAGGTTTGGCATCCGGCGCGAATTCCAGTCCCTCTACGGCATCGGCATCGTAATGGCAGCCTATGCCACCGGCGCGACTGTCGGCGTCGACGGCTTCCTGCCCGCGTTCGCGGCTGGCCTGTCGGTCACCGTGCTGAACCAGGCGCTCTGCGACTGCTTTCTGGAGTACGGCGAGGCGACGAGCCTGATGACGATGCTGCTGTCCTTCGTCCTGTTCGGGGCTCTGCTGTCCGCAACCTTTGGCCGGTCGTCCGCCGCTGCCCTGGCCTCGGCGCTGGCGCTCGCCGGCATCGTCATCTTCCTGGCCAGGCCGGCTGCGGTCGGTCTGCTGCTGGCCCGCGCGCCGAACCTGAGCTGGAGGGGTCGAGCCTTCATCGCCTGGTTCGGCCCTCGCGGTCTGACGTCACTCCTGTATGCCCTGCTGGTCATCACCTCGGGTCTGCCACAGGGTGTCGAGCTGCTCGCGGTGACAGGTGTCGTTGTCATCACGTCGGTTGTGCTCCACGGCGTGTCGGCTACGCCGCTGTCCCACTGGTACGCATCAGCGATCGCCAGGCAGACGCAAAAAGAAGAACGACAGAGCAGGTTCGGTGGGCTTCTGGACAGTGGTCCGGACGACGTGGCGCGCATCACGCCAGAGGCGTTGGTGGAACTTCTGAGGCGGGAGGAGCCACCTCTGGTTCTGGACGTGCGGACAAGGTCCCAGTACGCCCGAGATAGGGTGCGAATCCCCGGCAGCATCCGCGTCCTGCCAGACCAGGTGAGAGACTGGGCCGCCGCGCAGCCAGAGCGCAGACCGGTAGTCCTCTACTGCACTTGACCCAACGAGGCAACCAGCGCCCGTGCGGCGCGCGAGCTCCAGGCCCTGGGCTGGGACGGCGCAGCCCTCACGGGCGGCCTCGATGCCTGGAAGGCAAAGTTCCCGGTTGAGCCGACCGGGGAAGCGGTGGCATAGGGAGGGGCCGGCCGGCGGGGCGCCAGCTTCTCGAAGGCGACCTGGCCGATGGGCGGCCGCGCATCACGAAACAGGCGCGGGGCCCACTTACGATCGAGCCAGCTCGCGGAGGGTCCGTGCCCCCGCCGCCCTGACCTCCGGAAGGTCCGCCAGGGCGAGCGGATCGAGCGCGCCTAGCGCCGCTGCCATCCGCCGCTGCTTATCGGGCTCCTGGTGGCCGAGGATGACGCCCGCGCGCAGCGTCTCGGCCGCTCCCCCGATCAGCGCCAGCGCACCTGCCATCTCGTCGATGAGCTGTTCGTCGGCCACGTCCCGCATCGCGGCGACCAGCCTGTCGAGCCGAGACAACACCAGTTCGGCCGGCTCCCAGGCCGGCGGCTGCTCCGATACGTCTGCCTCAAGGAGCGAGGCTGCCTGCGAGTAAGCCGTCTTGATGGCGGCGCCGTCTTCGGCAACCTCGACCGGGCCGGTCGAACGCTCTCGTCCGGAAGTTGACAACAGCGCATTGGCCGCGGCGATCGCACGGACCCTCGCCGCGAACGTGGACGGGAGCTGGCCGAGCACGCGCACGCCCTGAATCAGCAGGGCGCCCGCAACCAGGAAGGCCACATCTGCCCCCTCGCTCGCCTCCTCCGTAAACCTCAGGCGCGCGTCGAGGGGCGCGAGGACGTCGTCGAGGCTGAACGCATCATCTCCGTTGTCTTCTTCCAGCTCCGCGTCGTCCAACGCGGCCATCGCGTCGTCGTCTTCGAGCTCGTCTTCGTCGTCATCCTCGAGGTGAGACGCCGCGTGCTCGACCAGGGAGGGGATCACCCTCGCCAGGTCCTCCAGGATGGCCGACAGCTGAAGCCTGTCCCCGAGATCGTCGGTAGACAGCGTCCGCTCCAGAAGTCCAAACGCGCCGATAGCGGTCAGATTGCCGGCTGCTCCGTCGCCCGCAAGGACGGCATCGAGCACAATCGCAGTGCTGAGCAGCTGCCTGCTTACCCGCAGGCCGTCGCCACTCGACACCTGATGCGCCCGGAGCCTCTCGGTGAAAGCTCGGAGCTCGTCGACAACGAAGTCCGGCTCTTCGCGCCCCAACTCGGGGTCGGGTTTTGTGCTCGGGAGCTCGCCCGTCTTGGAGGCGAGCCCGCGCACGTAGGTCGTCACCTCTGCCCCAATCCCGCTCGCCGCCAGCGTCTCCCAGCTGATCCGGTGAGGGTCGTCGTCCAGCAGGCAGCTGGCCGCGAAGCAGCGGACATGAAGCTGACTCTCGTCGCGAGGAGCGCCGAGGGCGGTCCAGGCGAGGATGTCGCTCGCCAGGTCGCTGAGGAAGAAGATGCGATCCGCGACCCGGCGGTGTGCGATCCGGGGAAAGAAGTCGAGAAATCTCTCTATAAGCTCGACCAGCTGCGGGATGACCTCTCGAGCCAGCTGATGACGCCTCAGATCGTACTCAAGCCGCGGCGGCGCAGGCCGGCCCCGCCCCCGGCCGCGTCGGTTGCGTCTCGGCTTGGGTGCCATGGCCCCCCGATTCTCCGCCTTTGCGTCCCGCACGGCGAGGAGGTAGATCATCGGATCTAG
>DATFWQ010000319.1:0-5924 GCA_035259145.1 Candidatus Dormiibacterota bacterium
TCTGTCTACAGACGGTGGCGCGCCACCCGCGTTCGCGATGGGTGCTCATGGAAAGCCCGCAACCCGTACTCTACAGTGTCAGTACCGATCCGTCAGTACCGATCCGAGGGGCGGATCAGCGCGTCCGAAGCGTGCGGCCGCCCGGCCAGCGTTCGCCATCCCGCCCGGTGCCGTCGAGCATCCTGCGGCCGCTTGTTGAGCTCGCCGATGGCCGCCTCAAGCGCATCGGCCAGCTCTGCTACACCAAACTCGCCGCGCAGCCACTCGTCGGCGAAGCGCTCGCACAGGCGCCTCTGGTCGATTGGGAGCGGCGCCTTGCCCAGCAACAGGAACCCGAGTGGCCCGTATCGATCGGGCTTGCGCTTGACCGCCTGCGGCGCGGTGCGCAGGATGTCCAGCAACAGCTGGGCTCGGGCTGGGCTGTGGACCGCGGCGGCACGCACGGCTGCAATGGCGTCCTCGGAAAGCGGCATGTCGTGCATCCTATCTGTCTGCGTCGGGTCTGGGGTACGGCCGAAGCTCGGCCGAGAGACGGATGTGGGCTTTTCGGCCGAACCTCAGGACGCCTCCCGGCGGCGTGCCACCTATCCTGTGAGCGGCACCATGGCGATGAAAACCCTCGAATACCTGCGCGGAGTCTCAGCCGAGGACTGCCGCAAGCTGCGCGCGCGCGGCATCCGGCATACCAACCAGCTCTTGCACGCGACCACCCTCGACATCGACCGTCAGACGCTGTCGTCGCGTACGGGCATCAGCGCCGACCGCCTGCTCGAATTCGGGAGGCAGTGCGCTCTACTCGAGATCTCGGGCATGGAGCGGTTCCTGCCCATCATCAGGCGGCTGGGCATCACCAGTCTGAAGATCCTCAAGGTGGCCGACCCGGCCGACCTTCACGCCAAGGTGGTTGACGCCGTGGGCATGGCAGGCGCGCCGTCGCTGACCATGGTCCAGTACTGGATCAGCCAGGCGCGCACAAGCGACATCCTGGAGGAACCCGAGGCCGCGCCCCCGCAGTGGGAAAGATCGAACCGGCTGACGACGCCAGGAGTCGCCCGCACGGCCCCCTGACACACCCGACCTGGCGCTGCCTGCTGGCCGGGGGCGTCACAGTGCGCCGCTCAGGGAGGCGCACGTTCGTGTTGAGCGAGCGCCCGCTGACAGTCCTTGAAGTGCGGCCCCGTGCGCTCCGCCTCCTCGCCAGGCTGCCGCCCGGCGAGGAGGTGACGCTCGACTTCCCGACCGCGGCAGAGCTCCGCTTCCTTCGGCAGCTCGCCAGCGCGGGCCTGCTGGAGCTGCGGCCGGTCGCGACAAGGTGGCCGACCGTCGCCGTGGTGGTGCCGGTCCGCGACCGGCCTGAAGAGCTCGCCGCCTGTCTGGGATCGCTAGGGCGGGTGCGCTACGAGGGACATCTCGAGGTCGTCGTGGTCGATGACGCCTCGCTGCGTCCGGCCGCGGTACCCACGGGTGTACGGCTGCTCCACCTGCCGCGCTCAATCGGGGCGGCCGGCGCCAGGAACGCCGGCGCGGCTGTCTGCGGCACTGAGCTCGTGGCTTTCCTGGACAGCGACTGCGTCGCCGACCCCGGCTGGCTGGAGGCGCTCGTGCCGGAGCTTGCCGACTCTGCCGTTGCCGCCGCCGGCGGCCGTATCCTGCCCGCGAGCGAGCGCACCTGGCTCGAGCGCTATGAAGCGGTACGCTCGCCGCTCGACCTCGGGACGACGAATGCCACGGCCCAGCCGCAGGCCAGGGTGCCTTACCTGGTGACCGCCAACCTCGTCGTCCGCCGCTCGGCCTTTCAGGCAGTCGGGGGCTTCGACGCCGCTTTGAGATGCGGTGAGGACGTTGACCTCAGCTGGCGGCTCCACGCGGCCGGTTACCGGCTGACGTATCAGCCGGCAGCCCACGTCCACCACCGCCATCGCGGCAACCCGGAAGCCTTCGCCAGGACGCGCGTCCGCTACGCCGCCTCTGAAGCGGCCCTGCTCTGGCGTCACCCAGCCAATGGGCGCTGGCTGGGCTTCAGCCCTGGGATGGGCGCCGCGCTGGCCGGTGCCTTCGGGGCTCTGCTCGGGCGGCCTCGTCTGATGGTCGCTGGCGGCGTGGCGCTGGGACTCGAGGTGGCCGCAACCGCCGGCAAGGTCCGGTCGCTGGGCTTGCCCGGCCGGCGCTCAGCCCCAGCGCTGCTGCGGGGACAGGCCAACGGCTTCTACCACATCTGCCGGCAGCTGGCCCGCTACTACGGCGTGCCGGCCACGCTGCTCGCGCTGGCCTTCGGCCGTCGCCGCCGACGGCCGCTGCTGCTGGCGCTGGCCGCCGCGGAGCTGGTGCCCGCGGTCGTTGACTGGCGGCGGCTGCGACCGCGACTCGCACTCCCCGCATTCGTGGCGGCCTGGTTGATGGACGACGCCGCCTATCAGGTGGGCCTGCTCCTCGGCTGCCTCCGACAGCGGTCGCTCGCGGCGTTCAGAGTGGAACTGCGGCTGATCGGCGGCCGGCGCGATCGGGGAGAGCATCCCTGACGGCCGGGTCGTTCTTCGGCCACCCCCTCCCCCGGCTGCGCCGGGTACTCCCCCGACGGGCGGGGGAGAGAGGGATTACTCGACGGAAGTGGGCGATGGCTTGCGGAACAGGTAGAGGGCGCTGGTCAGACGGCGATCCTCGCGCTGCAGCCGAAGGCCGGCTGGTTCGACCAGCGCGAGAACCGCCTCCCGGCTTTGCCGGTGGGGGTCGAAGATCCCTTCCACGACGGCCAGCGCGCCACCAGGGCGCAGCGCCAGGGCGACCTCCTGGATCGCCGCCTGGCGGCGCTCTGCCGGGATCTCACCAAGCACGAAGCTGAGCAGCGCCAGGTCGAAGCGCTCGGCCGGGAGCGCCCCGCTGCCCGCCGCGGCCTGCACGGTGCGTATGTTCTGCAGACCCTCGGCAGTGGCGCGGCGTTCGACGATCGTCAGCATCGCCGGCTGCAGGTCGACGGCAAGCACCTCACCGTCGCCACCCACGATCCGCGCCACCGGAAGCGTCAGGCGGCCTGGGCCACAGCCGACATCCACCACGCGCATGCCTGGCTCCATCCGAAGCCAGCCCAGGATTCGACCAGCCTGTGCCCGACCGAGCGGGTTGTCGAGCAACCACGCATGCGAGACGGGGAACGGTTTTGGCGCCGAGCTCTTGGATTTCATCGTTGTTCCTCCTTTGTCACCTGCAGCGGACGAGCTCCTTCAAGCAGCAGGCGCATCTCCCGCAGGACACGGGTGGCGCCCTCGAGCTCCCCCACTTGGAGCGCTGTTGGCAGCTCATCGATCACGTCGCCCTCACGGCGCCACATCGCTTCCAGGGTGTCCCTGCCCGCGGGCGTAAGGCGGACAAGCGGCGAGCGGCGGTGATCGGGGTTGGGAATCAGCTCTGCCATGCCGTCCGCGGCCAGCCGGTTGACCAGCACCTGCACGTGCTGACGCGAGCACTCTCGCCCCCGGGCCAGCTGGGGCACGGTTCGTGGGCCGAGCCGTGCGAGGTCACGCAGTACTCCCCGGCAGGCGTTCGTCAGCTCGGGCCTGCCATGGAGCTGCTCGACGACCGCCTGCGCGCGCAAGTGCAGCGCGGCGGCCTCCTCGATAACCGCCATGAGCGCAGCACCGCGAGGGGTTCGGGGCAGCCGCTGCATTTCGACAAGTACCTTGCCATATTGACAAGGCTCTTGTCATCCTGCGTGGAAATCCGGCCCTCGAGGACGGAGCTTCGGGTCAGTCAACCCCACCCAGGGGACCGCCGCAGACCGGGCAGGTCAATCCGGGGCGCCGCCAGGCACCGCAGGCAGGGCAGAATCGCGGCATAAGGCCTGTGGCTTTCACGATCAGGTCGTCTGCCGCGCACAGGGCGAAACCTGCCTTGATCTCCGCAGCCCCCTTGGGGAGCGTCGCCTGGGTGCCGGCCGGGCTCAGAATGACCGCGGCGTGTCTGCCGCACAGCACGCAGGCCTCGGAGCCAAGCGCAGCGTGTGTCATCTCTACGACGCTACCGGCGCCCGGGCACCTCGCAGGCCCGCCGACCTCGGAGGACCTTGACAAATCCTCAGACTCGCCGCCCGGCATCAGGCGGAGCCGCAGCCGTCGGGCTGCACACGACCGCTGCGCGCCGGCTAGGGTGGAGGGACTTTAGTCAACTGAGTGACCGGCCGCGCCGGAGCGCGCGGCCAGGAAGAGCGCCCGTGTGGCGGCCTGATTCGACGACCAGCTCGCCATTCACGATCACGAAGTCGATCCCGGTCGGGTGCTGCTTCGGGAGCGTGCGGGTCGCCGGTGCGCTGACTGCGTCTGGATCGAACACCACGATATCTGCGCGCATGCCATCGCGCAGGAGGCCGCGATCCTCGAGGCCCAGCCTCTGAGCGGGGAAAGAAGTCATCTTTCTGATCGCTTCGCGCAGTGATAGAAAGCCCTCCATACGGACGAACTCCGACAGAATCACCGGGAAGGTTCCGTATGTGCGCGGGCTTGGAAAGTCGCCAAGAAGGACGCCATCGCTTCCGACCATCGAGAGGGGATGAGCGACAAACTTGGGCAGCGTATTGCCGTTTACACCGGCCGTGACGTAGCAGACTCGAAGCGCCTCCGCCACCAGAAGATCACAGATCGCGTCGACCTCCGGCTTGCCCAGCATCGCCGCAACCTCTGCCACGCTGCGGCCTTCGAAGACGTGGTTCTCTGGCTTCCGGAAGTTTGTGAGCCACATCTCCTGCCATGACGGCCCCCGCGGCGACACTTCACGACGCAGGCGCTGGCGCACATCGGGCTCACCCAGAGCATCGAGCAGGCGCTTCGGACCCCCTTCCTGCACCCAGCCCGGCAAGACGATCAGCAACCTGGTGCTGCTGAGGGTGTACGGGTAGCTGTCGAACGTGACGTCGACGCCTTCTTCGCGCGCGTCCTCGAGCAGGCGCAGCATCCTTTCCGCGGCACCCGCAACCGGGACTCGCTGATAGAAGTGCGTCACGTGCACAGCCACGCCGCTCCGCCGCCCGATCTCTATCGCCTCGCGGAAGGGATCCAGAAAGCGGTCACCCAGCTGGTAGCGAACGTGCGTGTGGTAGATCCCTCCGAGTCTGGCTGCCTGCTTGCTCAGCTCGACAAGCTCGTCCGTGCTGGCATAGCTCCCGGGCGGATAGTCAAGGCCCGTGGACATGCCAAACGCCCCCTCCTCCATCCCCTCCCGCAGCATCGCTTTCATGTCCTCGACCTGGTCGGCTCCGGCCGCATGGGCATCCCATCCGACGGCGTTTATGCGCAGCGGGGAGTTGCCGATGACGTAGGCGACGTTCACAGCCGCCTTCCTGTCGAACGCAAGCAGGTAGCGCTCGACGGTCGACCAGCGCAGGTCGAGCGTGGGGTCTCCATCGAGTCCGGAATTCAGGCGGACAAAGGCGTCGAGGTCCTGTGGTGAACGAAATGGGGCGTAGGAGTTGCCATCCACACCGATGACTTCGGTCGTAACGCCTTGACGAACTTTTGGCTCATGTTCTGGCTCGGCCAGCATCACGAGCCCGGAGTGGGCATGCATGTCGATGAACCCGGGACAAACAACCCTGTCTGTGGCGTCGATGACGCGCTTTGCCTCGAGCCCAGCCGCGTCGCCCCGAAACAGGCGGATCGAGTTGTCCTCGATCCCCACCGCGGCTCGGAAGCCGTCGTTTCCGCTCCCGTCCAGCACCAGGCCGTTGGTGATCAGCAGGTCGAGCACAGGTTGAAGGTTAGCCACCGCGCCCGCTCGCAGTCACGAACGGAGCAGCGGCCGGTGCAGCCACCGCTGGAACTGGTGGCCGCCGGGCCGGTTTTAGCGCCTCAATCCTTCAAAGTGGCTCAGGCGCCGATCACCTCCACGGCCGCGAGGTTCCATCGGTCGCCCGTCGGGGCCGTGTCGCCCAGCGCGAC
>DATFWQ010000320.1:0-6718 GCA_035259145.1 Candidatus Dormiibacterota bacterium
GGGCGACAGTCTCGACGGATCAGGTCCGATGACCAACCCAAGTCGGTCAAGCCGGGATGCACTCGGTGCCAATTAACTCAGCCTCGCTGGGGCGCGTCCACTCCTGATCCTTGACGTCGGTCATGGACGACACCCGTTACCGACAAATCTGCAGGACCTCCGCGTAGCGATATCGAACCCAAGGGGTCTCGGCCGCGCTTAGTTCATCGTGAAGATCTCCTTCACCTGCATAGAGGCAGTCAGGCGACAGTAAAACCGCCCACGCTGGCGCGCTCGAGCGTCCTGACGCTTCCGGTCGCAAGGTCAACGATGTCAAGGGCTTTGCCACTCGCCTCCATCGCGAAAAGGGCGGCCCCATCGCTGCCGGCCCACACCGCCTGCACCTTACGGCCCTGGAGCCAATGGGCACGAACTCCCAGGTTTGATGTAGACAGTGCGTAAAGGCCGTCTGATGACCCTCGCGTCCCGGTCGTGAACAGCGTCTCGCCGTCCGCCGAAAGCGCCGCCGAGAAGTTCGGTCCCTTGGCCTGTACCTCCTGGATGAAGGGCAGCCGCAGGGCGAGGGCGGGCCGGAGGGCCTGCGTCGACTTCAGGAGCCGGCGCAGCACCAGATCTATCTCGGTCGCGTAACCGTCCCACGAGTCGTAGACGTAAAGCATGCGTCCATCGGCCGAGAATGCCGGAGCTCCCCAGAACGGATTGCCGATCCGGGCCGGGGTGTGGTCGGTCACCTGGAAGCGGCCCAGATCGAGCCACCACACGGCCCCGTCGAAGGCGCAATAGCCGGCCACCGCCGTCCCGTCGGCGACCAGGTGCAACATCTGAGGATCTGGGCTGTTGCAGCTCAAGGGGGAGGCCGATGCCGCAGAGGTGCGAGCGTCTATGCCGACGCCCTGTCCATGCGCGGAAAGGAGCAGGATCTCGCTCCGACCCGGCGGCATGAGCAGGAGCCGGCCGTCGAGAAGCGCCAGGAGCGCGGCTCCGAAGGCCCCACCGCTGCCTCCTGAAGGCAGGGTCACCGACCCGGATGCGACTACGGCGCCGCGCTCGGCATCGACGAGCAGCAGTCGGGTGCCGGTGGCATCGGGCATGATCCAGAGCCAGCGACCGTCACGGCTTATGCTTGCCTGCAGCTGGCCGGACCAGGGCAAGTCGATGCTGCGCAGTACATGGCCGTCAGCGGCGCTGGCCACCTCCAGCTTTCCACCGGCAGCGATGTAGATCTGGCCGCCATCCGCGGAGCGAAGTCCGGTGCTGCCATTGCTGGCGTTATGGATCGGCGTTCCAGGCAGGCTTAGCTCACGGCCATCGGGGCTGATGCCGACCGTGCCGCCCGCGGCCGCGAACCAGGCCACGCCCGCCCCTGGCGCTGCGAAGGTGCGAGGTGGCGGCACGGCCCGGACGGCGGGCGATACCCTGGCGGTGGGGGTGGGGGTGGCTGTAAGCACGGGCGCGGTCGAACCGCCGCAGGCCAGGGCCACGAATCCCAGCACAGCCATACGCCTGGGCCTCACGACCTTACTACACCAACCTTGTTCGGTCGGTTCCTGTCGAGACCGCCCCCGCGGCCGCTGCCATCCTACCGTCGCCGCCAACCTGAACGCGCGTCGTGTGCAGGCGGCTGATCCCAACTTGGTAGCAATCCATCTGCCCATTCGCGCAATTACTCTTGACCCGATGCCTGCCATTGTGGAGGTGGACCACCTCACCAAGAACTTCGGACCGGTACGTGCCCTCGACGACCTCTCCTTCTCAGTCGCCGAAGGCGAAGTCTTCGGGTTTCTGGGCCCGAATGGCGCCGGGAAGACGACAACCATCCGCATCCTGCTGGGCCTTTTGCGCCCCGACGCAGGCACCGCCAGGATTGGCGGCCACGACTGTTGGAATGATCACAGCAGGGCAGCCCCCCTTTTCGGAGCTACGTTGGAGCAGCCCGGCCTCTATGGCTACCTCTCTGGCCGGGACAACCTCCGCCAGTTCGCGCGGATCGTGGGCCCGGTCAACGAGCGACAGATCACGGATCTGCTGGCGTTGGTCGGAATGACCGAACGCGCCGATGACAAGGTCAAGAGGTACTCGATGGGCATGCGCCAGCGACTGGCCCTGGCCCAGGCGCTCCTGGGGAGGCCTCGCCTGCTGGTCCTGGATGAGCCCACCAACGGGCTGGATCCCAACGGCATCCACGGCCTGCGCCTCCTCCTCCGGCGGTTGGCGAGTGAGCAGGCCCTCACGATCTTCCTATCCAGCCACCTCCTCTCCGAGGTCGAGGAGCTCTGCGACCGTGTCGTCATTCTTCATCGGGGCCAGGTCAGAGCCGTAGGTCCCCTGGTTGAACTCATGAACTCGAAGGGCTACGTCTACCAGATCGACGTGTCGGACGTGGGTGGAGCCCTGGCAATCGTCCGCTCGATCGACGGCGTTCGAGCGGAGCGCGGCACCCCAAGTGATTCGATCACCGTTTTCTCCGGTACCGACCTGGCGCGGGTTATCAACCGGGCGCTCGTCACTGCTGGAATCGAGGTCGATCAGCTTGTACGGACCCAGCGGGGCCTCGAGGACATATACATCGAGCTCACCGGGGTGCCCAGCGCCAGCCCTCTGAGCGCTCCGCCCACGGAGGTAGCGGTGCCGTGATGCTGACAATCCTGGTCCGAAATGAGCTCGAGAAGACGTGGCGCAGCCGCTGGATGGTGTTTGCTGTCTTGGGCGGTCTCTTCCTGCTAATCGCGGCAGGCCTCTACTCCTTCTACGTCTCCCACGACCATCGATGGAGCCCTCCACCACCGGTCGCCTGGCAGACCCAACTCCGCAGCGACATCGCCAATAACCAGTCCACTCTCGACAATCTTCAGGTTGTTAAGCAGCAGGCAGGGACCCGTGGGCGCACGCTTTTCAACGGGCGCGCGCTCAATGCCGCAGAGGGTCAGCTGCAGCAGGCCATCGCGGCCGATCAGTATCTGATCGAGCACGACATCGCCCCCTTGTCGGCCTATTCGATGACCAGAGCCGCGCTGTTCGGGTTCGGGGGCATAGTCATGTTTCTGCTGGTCCGGATCTTCGGCTGGCTAGCCTCCGAGCAGATTGCCGGTGAGCGCTCCGATCGCACCATCGCCATCCTGCTCAGCCGGCCGCCCAGCCGCGAGCAGGTGCTTCTTGCCAAGGCGATCGCATCCTTCCTCATCAGCTTGGCGGTGGTCCTGGTCTCGTTCCTGGTCGCTTACGCGATCGTGGCGTTCATCATGGGGTCCCTGGGCCCGGTCACCGGCCAGGTTGGCATCGCGATCGACGGCAGCAAGCCGCTGAGCCCCGACAATCTTGTGACCATGCCCATCCTTCTGTTCCTGCTCATGTGCATTGGCGCGGCCATGCTGGCGGTGCTTTGCGTGCAGGGCATGAGCCTCCTGATTTCGGT
This sequence comes from Candidatus Dormiibacterota bacterium, assembly GCA_035259145.1. Taxonomy (GTDB): domain Bacteria; phylum Chloroflexota; class Dormibacteria; order Dormibacterales; family Dormibacteraceae; genus CF-161. The sequence continues at coordinate 3,413 of DATFWQ010000320.1, forward strand.
GCTGACCACCAGGTGGGCAGCGATAGGAATCACGCTGGCCATACTGTTCGGGGCGAGCCTACTGAGCGGCGTCGTAGCCGGCATCATAACCTTGATCGGCAGCGCCCAATCCGCTCATTTCCTCAATTACGCCTTCTTCAACGTGCTGGCGCCGGTTGGATCGATCGCGCCCGTGTTCGGCAACGGCGCCACCGAAGTGGGCAAGGGCATGCACGAGTTCGGCTCCGAGGTTGCCACCCTGGCCGTCTGGACGGTCGGGTTCTTCGCGGCCGCATGGTTCTTCTTCCGCCGCCGAGAGGAGGCCGGCTGAGGCCATTCTGAGCCTTTAAAGACCCGCCAGCTGCCGGCAGCATTGAGGAAAGCCAGATGACGAGCGGGTTCCAAGCACGTGCGGTCTGAGCCGTCGCGCGACACGTAGACAGCGACCCGTCGTTAGGTCGGTGGCGGGCGGCGACACCCGCGGGGGCCAGGAACGGGCCTACCCCCAAAGGGGAAGGAAGGATGGAAGATGATCATGAAGGATCATCAGTTCGGCGTTGCGCAGAGAGCCTCATCTGGGTGACTGCGACCACGAAGAGACAGCACGAGACTGCTGCGTAGGCGAGGTTGATCGTCACGGCGAGAGTCGGATCGACGCCTATCGCACGAAGGCCGGCCGCCTTGCGCCGATCGATGCCGGCGATGAGCTCGACAAGTGAGCCGATGACGCCGAACACCTGGCCGCCCGAAGCGACGAAGCTCACCCCGAGCGCCCACCAGGCGCGGAGCCAGGTGGCGATGGCGAGCGCGATGAGCACCGCAGCGACGAGCGGGTACACAGCGACGGCCGGGCCCGCTTCACGGGCGAGGGTGAGTAGGGTCGTGCCGAGCGCGAGCAGCGCACCGCCCAGCCAGAGCAGGCTGATCGCCGCCCGTATTGGGGTCGGATAGGCGTCGCGCAGCCGGGCGGGCACATCAAGCAGGCTCATCATTGGCCGGCTGGCGTCCCTGGCTTCCAAACTTCTGACCGATCGTGCGCGCCCAGCGCGCGCGCCACCGCGTCGACGAGCCCGGCACGGACGACGTCGGGCGGCGGCGGGGCGTCGGCCCCAAAAAGGAGCACGTCGAGCGCGGCCGCGACCGCTCCGGTGAAGGCGCCCGTCAGCGCCGCCGCGGCTACGTCGTCCAGCTCACCCGGGTACGCTTCCATCAGCGCCGCAGCGATACGGCGCTGAGCGGCGTATTGGGCGGCGAACGCGTGGCCGGCGACGGCCGGCACCTTCCGGATGAGCTTGAGCCGCAGCATCGCCAGCCGGCCGACCAGGTCGTCGTCGTCCGGCGGCAGGGTCCGAAGCCCGCGGAGCAGGACGTCGGCCGGACGCTCCCCCGGGCGGCGGCTCCGGATCGCATCGAGTCCCGCCGCCACCCGATCGTCGGCACCGGGGAACAGCAGTTCCTCCTTCGAGGCGAAGTATCCGAAGAACGTTCGGGTGCCGATGTCGGCGGCCGCCGCAATCTTCGCCACTGTCGTCTCCTCGTATCCGTCCCGCTCGAAGAGCTCGATTCCGGCCGCGATCAGCGCCGCCCGTGTGCGCTGTCGCTTGCGCTCTCGCAGAGAAAGCGGCGGTCCGTCCAGGCCTGCCGCAGGCCGTGGCTGGGTGGTCACTTCACCATGATAGCGCAGTTGACGCCAGTTGGCATTGAGTGTATATTGGCATTCAATGCGAAAATTGCGAGGCGAACGATGCGCATGAGGCGGGCGCTGATCTCCGGCAATGGCATCGCCGGCGCGTCGATTGCATACTGGCTGGTCCGAGCCGGCTGGGAGGTGACCATCGTGGAGCGCGCCGCCGCTTTGCGCTCCAGCGGCCCGGTCGACGTGCGAGGCGACGCCGTCGCCGCCCTGCGTGCGATGGGCTGCTACGAGGAGCTCCGTGCGCTCTCGACCGGCGCCACCGACGTCGAGTTCGTCGACCGGGCCGGCCGGCGGGTCGGCGGTTTCGCCATCGAGCCGTCCAGCCGCACCGGAGACTTCGAGATCGCGAGGCAGGATCTCGCCCAGGGTCTCGCTCGCGCGGCGGCTGGCGCGCAGATCTTGTGGGGTAACTCGATCGTTGAAGCGCGACAGGACCACGACGGCGTCGACGCCGTACTCGCCAGCGGTGCCAGGCTTCGATCCGATGTCGTAATCGCGGCGGACGGGCTGCACTCGGCCATGCGCCAACTGGTGGTCGGTCCCGAAGACTCAGTGGTCGCTCCACTCGGCATGTGGATCGCGACGCTGCCCTGTCCGATCGCGGCCGGCGACGGCGTGACGGTGCGCGTGTACAACGAGCCCGGCCGCATGGCGTCGTTGCATCCCGCCGGCGGCCACCCGGGCGCGGCGCTGATGCTCCGTGATAAACCCCGCGAGGACTGGGACATGCATGATCCGCACGATCAGAAGGCGTTTCTGGCCAGCGCGTTCGCTGGCGCGGGATGGCTGGTGCCCAGCATCCTGGAGTGCGCCGCGCGCACCGACGATCTCTACTTCGACGCCGTGAGTCGCGTGCGAGTGTCGCGCTGGTGGAATGGTCGGATTGTGCTTCTCGGAGACGCGGCATCCTCGGTCACCATCTTCGGCGACGGTTCGAGCATGGCGATCGCCGGCGCGTGGGAGCTGGCCAGGGCGTTGGAGCGGCATGCCGATGTCGCCGACGCCTTCGACGCCTATGAACGCGCCCATCGCCGGCGCGTGGAGCCACGTCAGCGTCGAGTCCAGCTCGCTGCGCACTTTCTCGTCCCAGCGTCCCGCCCGGGCCTGACCGCCCGAAACGCGTTCCTCCGCGCGACCGACGTGCGTCGCCGACGCAGGACAAGGTCTGATCAGCTCGGCCAACGCTAACGCTAACTGAGGACTGAAGGGCTCGCCGCCCCACGGTCGAAACAAGGTCGTCGAGGGGTGGTCACACGTGGCCACCGGCGCTGGACTTTGACTTGGCCACAACCGCGTCATTTGGATTGGCCATTGACCAGCTCTTATCTGAGCGATCAGATCTTGATCCCTACTGTTCAGAGCGTGCGGATTGTCGCGCTCTGGTAGCCGGGCCCGCTGCGTCATTCGTGATATGGCCGACCAGCGACTGTTTCGGCTTGATCGCCCACACAGAATCCCCGCGGGGCGCCGCTCGTGAGGCCGTGTCGCTGCGATGCCGGAGTGAGCAGCGTCCAGCACGACGGAGGTCATTCGGCCGAGCTTCCGTCCGGTCACACTGCCACCCACCCGCCGTCGACGGGGATGACGGCTCCGTTCAGGTAGCTCGCCTTGTCGGAGGCGAGGAAGACGAT
>DATFWQ010000321.1:0-4775 GCA_035259145.1 Candidatus Dormiibacterota bacterium
GTCGTCGGCAGAGCCGACCCGGCCGGCGGCCGGGCAAGCGACGCTGCCCCCTTTCCCCTGAGGTTCGGCCCTCCCAATAGGCCCACCGACCCGCCACTGTCCACCGTTGGAGGGTCACCAACGTGGTCATAGTCGTGGTCGGTGGACAGTGGGGGGACGAAGGCAAGGGCAAGCTCGTCGACTTCCTCGCTCAGCAGGCCGACATGGTGATCCGAGCCCAGGGCGGCAACAACGCCGGCCACACCGTTGTGACCGAGCACGGCGAGTTCAAGTTTCAGCTCATACCGAGCGGGATCCTCCGTTCGCACGTCACCTGCGTCATCGGCAACGGTGTGGTCGCCGACCCGCGTGTCCTGATCCGCGAGATCGAGCAGCTTCGAGAGCGCGGCATCGACCCACGCAATCTGATCATCAGCGAGCGCGCACACCTTGTCATGAGCTATCACCCGCTGCTGGACAAGCTCGAAGAGGAGTCTCGCGGCGATGACCGGCTCGGCACCACCTGGCGCGGCATCGGTCCCGCGTACGCCGACAAGATCCGGAGAATCGGCTTTCGGATCGGCGACCTCCAGAAGCAGGTCTTCATGCGAAAGAAGCTTGACTTCGTGGTCGGCAAGGTCAAGAACCCCACACTTCAGCGCCTCTACACCGAACAGGCGTTTGACAACGATCACATGGTCGAGGAGTACCTGGGATACGCGCGGACGCTGGACCCCTACATCCGCGACACATTCCCCATCATTCACGACGCTCTCGACCGGGGCGCCAACATCCTTCTCGAAGGCGCCCAGTCCACCATGCTCGACCTGGACTTCGGCACCTATCCCTACGTCACGAGCTCCAACTGCACCGCGGGAGGCGCCTGCACAGGCTCTGGCATCCCTCCGACGCGCATCAACAAGACGGTTGTTGTCTGTAAGGGCTATACGACGCGCGTCGGCTACGGCCCCTTTCCTACCGAGCTCCTGAACCACGTGGGCGACGCCATACGCGAGCGCGGCAACGAATTCGGCACGGTCACCGGTCGGCCGCGCCGGGTGGGCTGGTTCGATGGCGCCGTCGCGCGCTACGCAGTCAGGGTCAATGGCGCCACGTCCGTGGCCCTGACCAAGCTGGACGTCCTCGACGAGATGCCAGACCTTCAGATCTGCGTCGGCTACGACTTCCGAGGCGAGTTCCACGACCATCCGATGGCCAACATCTCGCACCTCAAGCACTGCGAGCCGCGCTACGAAAGGTTGCCTGGCTGGGAGGAGCCCATAGGAGACTGCCGGGCCTGGGAGGACCTTCCGGCCAATTGCCGTGTCTACATCGAGCGGGTGGAGGAGCTCTGTCGGGCGCCGATCGAGATGATAGGCGTCGGTCCCCGCCGGGATCAGTTCGTCGTCCGGGGGAAGCGACCCTACTTCAACTGAGAGTCGATCAGCTTGGTCCTGCCGGAAGCGCAGGCTTGACCTCCGCCGTCGAGCGAATCTCGTGCAGGCGCGCGCGCACCTGCCGGCGATTGCGGCCAAGCCAACCGACGCCCTGAACTCCGACGACCCCGACCTGCACCGTGGTCATCGCGGCCATCGCCGACTCGATCGCCAGGCCCCTGGCGCGCAGCCACATGCACGTGCCGCCCGCGACCAGGCCTACGAGCGGCCTGCCGATCGGGGAGCGTGGCAGGTCCCTCCGGTCAGCCAGCAACAGCGCTGCCGTGAACCACAGCGGCCCACTGAGGAGCTGGTATGCGGGCGACCAGCCCGCCATGACGACCAGTGCCGTAACCCCGATCAGGAACGTCAGGACGACCAGCAAGCTCAAGCGCCGCGAGTACCACAGCCATGCCGCGCCCACCAGGACGGCCAGCATGGAGGTGGCGAACACCGGTCCCGCCACGTTGCCCACATACAGACGGACCGGATCGATCGGCGCCTGGGCGCCGCCGAAGTAGCGCAGCCATAAGCGGATGGGCTCTGGTCCCGGCGTCGTGCTGCCTGGACTGACGTATGCGGCAGTCCCGCCTTGAGATACGAGCCAAACCAGCACGTAAGCGACCAGCCCCGTCTGCAGGCGAGCCCTGGGTGTGTACCTGTCCCGCGCCAGCTCGAGGCCGACCGCAACCAGTGCGACGGCAGCCGCCCACGCCAGCGGCGCTGCCGGCCCGACCAGGGCTACACCCACCAGCGAGGGGAGTAGAGGGACGCCTTCGGGCGGCTTGTCGCGAAGCCGCAAGGCGGCATACGCAATCACCGCGGTGACAACCGCAATGCCGAGCATCTCGACCGCGACCAGCCGGAAGAACACGATTCCGGCCACGATCGACGGCACCAGCGCAAGGGTAGCCACAAGGGTGGGTTCAGCACTGGCCGGGTCGACCCCGACCTGCTTCAAAGTCATGAGCGGACTGCGAAGCCTCCTCAGCACCTTCCCGCCGCCACGATAGGGATTCTAGCCACCGTCTGGCCACCCTCAGCTGGGCATAAGCGCCCGTCCCAGACCGCATGTGCCCAGCCGCCATGCCGGCGCAACCTCTTAAACAGTGAGAGTTCGTCTCATGCATAATCGCACTCGACCGGATGTCGCTGACCCTTACAAGACTTGTCGCGACCTTCTTCGTTGCTGTCTGCGGCCTGCTTGTGACGACGGGCCTCAGGGTCATGGCGGCCGGCCCAGACAATACGTGGGCGCCGGCTGGAGCACTCCTGGAAAAACTGGACAGCCCCGTCTTCGCCCTGGCCGTCGACCCAGCCGATGGCCGGCGGATGCTGGCGGGCACGGCCAGCGGCGCGATCTACCTCAGCGCCGATGCCGGCACTTCCTGGAGGCAGGTACGGAAGACCTCTGGGCGCGCAGTCCTGGCCCTTGCATTCGACCCCGGCCGGCCAGGCACGCTCTTCGCCGGCACGCGTGGCTCGGGAGTCTGGCGGAGCGTCGATGCCGGGGTCACATGGCAGTCTCCGCAAGGCGGCGAGGCCAGGACGGTGAGGGCCTTTGCATTTCTGAACGGTGCCGCCCTGGCTGCCAGTGACGAGGGGATCCTGAGTAGTCGTGACAGCGGACCCTGGTCGATGGCAGGCCTGTCGCAGGTTCGTCTCAGCGCGCTGGCGGTCCTGCCCGCGAGCAGCTCTGGGGCGAATGGGACGGTGATCGCCGGCGGCGACGCCACCCAGGGCACTGAGCCGCTGCCGCTGTTCAGCAGCACCGATGGCGGCCAGACCTGGGCAGCGGTGTCTGTGACGGGGCCGGCGGGCGTGGTCGGCGGCAGCAGCATGGTGTCCGCGCTGGCCAACGGCCCGGCGCTTGCCCAGGGCGTCCGCACGCTGTTCATGGGCACGAATACCGGTCTTTTCATGACCCGGGACCAGGGGGCCAACTGGCAGCAGTTGACTGGCGGGGGGCTGCCGGCCACGGACGTCACCTCGCTCGCGGTAGCGCCCCGACACGCCGATCGGCTGTACGTCGCCAGTGACGGCGGTGGATCTCCGCAGGGCGGGTTGTGGGTGTCCTCAGATGCTGGCGGGCACTTCACGTCGCTGGCGCCGCCGCTCCCCGAGGTGACGGCCCTCGTGGTGACCGGCGATGACACGCCCACCCTGGTGGTGGCGACATTCCGACCTGCGGACCACGCGGTGTCGCTTTGGACCTACCACGACGCTGGCGGCAAGCCGCAAGGTCCGGTGGCCGTGCCGCCATCGCCCAGGACCGGCCCACCAGCCCCTGGCGCATCTACAGGTGGGACCGGTCGCGCCTGGTGGACCGACTTGATCGCGCGGCCCGAGGCGCCGTACCTGACACTGGGCGCCGCGGCCTTCGCGGTGGTCGTGTTGGCGGCGGTCGCCTACCTGCGACGTGGGCGCCAGCTGTAGCACACTTCGCATTCGTGAACCGACCTACCGACCGTCTCCGCGCTCTCGGTTACGAGCTCCCAGCGGCACCTGCCCCGATGGCATCCTATGTGCCGACCCGCCTGGTCCCAATCGGCGATGGTCGGGGGCTGCTGTACGTCGCAGGCCAGGTGGCGATCAAAGACGGCAAGCTCATGACCGGGCGCGTTCCGACGGAAGTCAGTCTCGAACAGGCTCAGGAATCCGCCCGCTGCTGTGCTCTCAACATCCTCGCCCAGATCGAAGCCGCGGTCGGCCTGGACAACGTGATCGAGATGGCTCACCTGGTCGGCTGGGTTCTGTCCGAGGACGACTTCGACGGCCAGCCGCAGGTGATCAACGGCGCTTCCGACCTGCTGGTCGAAGTCCTAGGTGAGCTGGGCAAGCACACGCGGGCGGCGGTCGGCACCAACTCTTTGCCGCGTGGCGTAACCGTGGAAATTGCAGCGACGGCGGTGGTGCGCCGGTAGGCGGCGGGCCTACGCCTCCCAGACCCGCTTCATCACGACACGGGCGAGCTTGCTGGGGTCGTGATGGGATGGGATCCGGACGTTCACAACGTCGGCGGCTATGAAGCGGATTTCGGGACTGTGCCGCTGGATCACCTGATAGTCGAATATGACCTGTGATTGCCCGCCGGTCGGCAGGTGGCTCAGGTTCGAATTCACGATCGCGAAGTCGTAGAGATCCTCATCAGTGTGTTCGCGCAGCACCCGGAGGTAGTCGCTGACGTTGTAGTTGTCTGTTTCACCGTGCTGGGAGGCCACGTTGCACACGAAGACTTTGAGCGCAGGCGACTCCTTGATGGCCCGGACCATGCCCGGCACCAGCAGGTTGGGCAAGATCGAGGTGTAGAGCGAGCCGGGTCCGACCACAATGATCTCGGCGTTCATGATCGCGAGCGCC
>DATFWQ010000322.1:0-9882 GCA_035259145.1 Candidatus Dormiibacterota bacterium
ACCGCGTCACCTTCCACACCGGTGCCGGCGCCTTCGCGACCAGGATCAGGAAGACCCCGGTCCCCACCTTGTGTGTGGCCAGGTACTCTTCGGCGATCAGGTGCTTGCGCTCGCCGCGGCCGCAGTCGATCACCGGGATTCCGTTCGCCTCGGCCCCCGCCCGCAGCCGGCGAACGAACCGGCCCGCCATCCGCATCAGATGGGTGTTGTCGAGCAGCTCATCGGAGCCATCGTGTAGCTGCCGCCACCAGCTCCGGAACCCGCCTGGACCGTGACCCAGCGGAAAGTAGGCGTTGAGGACGATTCGATCTACGCAGTCATAAGCGCCGGTCAGCAGGTCGCCGTACCGTTCGCTGAAGCTATCGGTCACCTGGGAACCGTAGACGAGCGGTGCCTGGCGATGACCCAGGTGGAGGGCGTCCAGGCCGCTCGAAGAGCGCCCGGAGGGTTTAGCCCTTAACGCCTGGTCTTTGCCACCCAGGCTCTCTTGGCCGGGGGTGCTCCTGCGCCCCCTTGGCCCGTATTCGCCAGACCTGTCACAACCACCAGTTCAGCGTGTCATCGCCTACCGTCAGCCGGACTGCCCGCAGGGCCACCGGTTTCGAGCGCAGTCTCGGAACCGGCGTAGGACCTGTCTTCTAAGAACTCCGGTCTATTCGAGCATGGCGAGTTGGCGGTGCAGCCCGGCGCCGGGCACCTTCCGTGGCTCGACGATCCGGCGTGGTTCACGCGGACGCTGGCGGCCTTTCTCCGCTGACCGCGGCGAGCAGCAGCTTCGCGGCGACGGCCGCACCCGTCGGTACGGATCGCACCGGCCACGGCGCTTGCTCGGGCGCGAGTCTCGGGGGGACAGAGCTGTCCGGAGGAGTCCGCGAGGTCGCGGGGTGCTCGCGCTAGGGTCGGGCGATGGCCACCTGCCCGCCAAACACACGTTTGGGCTTTGAATAGTCCGATCTTCGTCCAGACGAGTCGACGACAAACATCTGACTGCTCAAAGCGGGAACAGGCTTCGACCTCAAGCACGTCGACCTGCCATTGTTGACCCTGGTCGCGCCTGACGAGAGCCATGCGCACTCTGCCTAGCCCAGCAACGGGCGCCTACAGGAAATTCGGCTAGGGAAGACCCGGCGAGCTCCCGCCGCTGCCACCCTGGCTCCTGAAGCCCACCGGCACCGTGCGGCTCAACCTCGCAAGCGTCGCCCAGGTGTCAGCCGCCCCGGGCGACGGTGCCGTAATCAAAAAAGGACCTGCGCGTCTATGCGCGCGTCCTCAGATTGCCAGGTGCGCCGATGGCGAACTCAACCTCGTCAATCCGGAGGGTGTTGCGCCGGCCGGTTGAATCCGCCCGACGTGCCTCCAGGTGGATGCTGACTCCGGAAGTGTCGGGGTGCAGACGTGCGGTACGGCCCTGCTATCTCGATGGTGTGAACCCGAGGCCGATGAGAGCCGGAAGGCAGCCGAAAAGAAGGCAGAGGAGCATGGACGGCGGCTGATCGTTGCCGGCCCGGTAGGGCCGCCGCTTGAGTTCGGATGGACTTTCGGCACCCGACACCCTGGTCCCGGTCTGGCTGTCCCCGGTGTTGCCATCGGCGATGTGGCAGTGGTGGGAGGCTCAGAGCTATTGAACGTCTCCGTTTGGGCGAGGAGACCGGCCCTTGACAAGAAATGTTGTCAAAGGCTAGACTTTGGGCCCATGGTGGACGTGGAAGTCATCGAGAGTCCGGCTGTCGCGGTCGTCGCCCTGGACCCGGTTCGCTCACGGCTCCTGGGCGCGCTGACCGAGGCGAGGTCCGCGGCGATGCTGGCCCAAAAGGTCGGACTCACACGCCAGAAGGTGACCTATCACCTGAATGCGCTCGAAAAGCATGGCCTCATCCGGACGGTTGGCAAGCGTCAATGGGGCGGACTGACCGAGCGCCTCTTCGTTTCAACCGCGGCCTCGTACATCGTTGCGCCCGGCGCGATGGGCGACGCACGGAGTGACCCGGTGAGGGCGTCGGATCGCTTGTCAGCCGCATACCTGATTGCCATTGCAGCGCGGACTGTGCAAGAAGTCGGTGACCTGATCCGCCACGGGAGCTCCCGGCGTAAGCACGTCGCGACACTTTCGATCGATACGGCCGTCCGCTTTCGGAACGCTGATCAGCGATCTGCTTTTGCCGACGAGCTCGCAGCCACCGTTCGGTCCCTCGCGGCGCGCTATCACGACGCCGCGAGCTCCGGGGGCCGGTGGCATCGCGTCGTCATAGGTGCGTACCCGTTGTTGTCGGCTCCAAAGGATGAGGTGGTCTGAATGGCCCAGAGAAGAACTCCACGCTTCATTGATCTCGAGATCGAGGTTGATGGCAGTCCTGAAGAGGTCTGGTCTACGATTGCGACAGGGCCGGGGATTACGGCCTGGCTCCAGCCAACGGACGTCGAAGAGCGCGAGGGCGGGAGGTTCGCCTTCGACATGGGCGCCGGAATGAACGAGTCGGGCAAGGTGACCGCGTGGGATCCGCCACGGCGGTTTGCCACGGGAGGCGTTGAGTGGCGAGCAGCTGACGGTCGAACCGCGAAGCTCGCCACCGAGTGGGTGATTCGCGCCAGGTCCGGGGGCACTTGCATCGTGCGTATGGTTATGAGCGGTTTCGGCTCCGCAGACACCTGGGGCGACGAGGTAGATCAGCTGACCGAAGGTATGCGCATTGCGCTCGCTGATCTTAAGTCGCACCTCGCCGGCGCGATGGCAAGGCGGCACCGATGAGGAGGCTCTACTCGTATATGTTCATGTCGCTGGATGGGGTGATCGAGTCGCCGGAACGATGGCATTTCTCACGCTACAGCCAGGAAATGGGTGCGGATCTTAGTGCCCACCTGGAGTCCGCCGGCGCTATGCTCTTGGGCCGCACTACCTACGAGGCGTTTGCCGGCTACTGGCCTCAGCAGACAAGCGAAGTACCCTTTGCGGACGTCAATAACAACATTCGCAAGTACGTGGTCTCAACGACGCTCAGGTCTGCTGATTGGAATAACACAGCGGTGATCAACCACAATGTTGTCGCGACCATCCAGGAACTCAAGAGCCAGAAAGGTGGCGATCTGCATATCGCGGGCAGCCCAACTCTTGTACGCACCATGTTGTCCGCCGGCCTTCTGGACTCGCTTCGCCTCCAGGTTTCTCCCGTGATCGTCGGATCTGGGCTGCACCTCTTCCCCGATGGGACCACACCGAAGGAACTACACCTCGTTGAGACCAAGACTCTCCCTCAGGGTGTGTTGGTCCTGGACTATCGGGTATTGAACGCCCGCGGCGACGGATCAGGAGTTCCTCCCAGCTAGCACAACCCGAGGTGGGTGGGGTATCTCAGACCGTGGCTACGTAGGGATTTTCAGACCGGGGATGACAGGTGTCGGCATCGGCATATGATTCCCGCCGGGCTCATGTTAGCTCATTTTTGCAGTGCGCGTTGGGTTTCGTATGCGCGCACTCTCTGCCGTGTGGGATGCCAAAACGCATCCGGCTCTGTGTCTGTCGGTCGACGGCGCCGAACCGCCACTCGGAGCCTGGATATGAGGCGTCTCGGCGGATTGTCGCTGGTCAGCGCCTCGGCGTTGACACGGCGCGCGCAGATTGGCGCAGGGGCCTGATTTTGCAGATCATCCAGGGCACCGACGCCCAGGGAGTCGTCGCATTGGCTTTGGGCCGTTTCAGCCTGTCCCCAATCAGGCCGCCCAACACGAGGCCACCGATCATGGGACACGGCACGACAGCAACGGCTGGGCAGTCCAGCAGCTGCCGCTCTGCTAGGCCAGGCTGCCGTAGTTCCGTTCGGGGGTACGATCCTGCAGTCGCACCAAGGCCATAACCTGCGGCCGCTCAGGCTTCGGCTTTGCAGGCCAGCCTCATGCCAAAACCCGGACACCAGCTGCAACCTCGGCTAAATTGTCGTTGAGCTGGTGATTGCGGCCGCGGAGGCGATGAACGATCGCGCCGGGTATCGCTCTCTCATAAAGATCGACATGCGCAAACGGCGCAGTGTCGTCCTTGCTGCCGTGATATAGATAGATTGGCGTCTTTGGAGGCAGTCGCGCGCCGAGGTTTGCCGTTGGCTTGATGTCTTCACTCGGCCAGCCGCCAGGGCCAACAAAGGGCGCCGCGATGAGAAATATGCCGGCAAGCTTCCGCTTCGTCGGCGTCTCCGCGAGGGCGTTGATCAGAATGGTTCCGCCAATCGAGTGGCCTATCAGTATCGCGCCATCATCGAGGCCGGCGATCTCTTCCGCGATCGCCGCCTTCCAAATGGTATAGCTGGGATCCGCCTCCTTCGGCATGCGCGGGTACCGGACATCGTAGTCGGGCCCAAGTTCTCGCCTCAAGCTATCGACTAGCTTGTTGTCCCATTCATCATGAGCTCCTTTGCCTCCGCCTTGAATGAACAGGGCTTGCTTCTTCACGTTCTCATCGTGCCGACTGTCGATTCTGCTCGCGAGTGAGCAGATGATTGCTGCGTTTCTCGTGGTGACCCCTTCATCCGTTGACCATCAGGCTGAGGATCCGTCGGTGCCTCGGGGGACCATGCTCGCCAGCGACACACTCCCGGGTCTGTGCCTCATCCGTGTCACAGCCGTGTCACGCATTCGAGGAACCAGGACGGCAGCTGGGCCGCTCGCAGGCTCTCGCCCTAATCGAGGCCAGTCTCTCCTTGGCCAGCTGGCGGATCAGCCCCCGGCACTCTTCGCTGATTGAGGGTCGACCGCGGCGAGGACGACCTGCGAAGCTCGCCCACCTCCTTCGGACCAGCTCGCGGTGCGAGCCGAGCACCGTTTCCGGCTTCACCAGCTGCGCAGGCCAGGAGGGCCTCGGCAGCCGGCGCGCCAGGGCTGCGAGGACGAGACGATCGCCCTGGCGCCAGCGGACAACCTTCCCCTGGCGTTCGAGGACGCGGACGTGGTGACGCAGCACCAACAACTCGGCCTGATCAGTGGCGCGGTCTTGGAGGGGTGCAAGGGCGACGTCGATGAGGAGCCGGAGGCAGGCGTAGGGGACGAAGAGGAGCATGGACGGCGGCTGATCGTAGCCGGTCTGGCAGGGCCACTGCTGAGTTCGGATGGACTTTTGGCACCCCACAGGCGTCCCCGGCGCCCCCCAGCAGGCGTGCGCCTTAGAAGGGCTTAAGCACCATCAGCCAGATCACGATCAGCAGGCCGCCGCCGCCGATGGCGGCGAGCAGCTCCGGGCGCCCCGAGCGCAGCCGGAGGGCCAGCTCCTTCTCCGCGGTCTCCGGGTCCGGGGCGGGTGCCAGGCGGCGGGCTCGGCCGGGTGAGATGGAGGCGCCGACCGGCTGCCGGACGCGCAGGAAGTGGCGGGTGCCGATGATGTCCATCGCTGCGGCCACCACGATCAGGACGCCGATCGACGTCCAGGGCCACAAGCGTCCGAGCCACCCGCCCATGCCTGCCGCCGAGAGGCCGGCCACGACCAGGACCAGCAGCGCCCCGTACATCAGCCTGAGGCTCGCCGTCGAGAGATCGAGCAGGGCCGCGATCCGGGCTCGGTCGCGCTCCTGCCGGATGCGGAAGCCGGCGAAGACGGCCACGCCGTGGATGAGGACGAAGGCGAAGGCGGCCGCCAGGTGCACGAACACGATCCAGGGATAGAGCGAGCTCAGCATGCGACCGCGACCTCAGTGCGGATCGACGCTTCGATGCGGTTCACGGCGATGATCGCGCCGAAGCCCAGCAGCCGGACCAGGTCGCTTGGTGGAGGTGGATAGGGGACGCGAAGAGATCGATCGGGGTAACCGTCATGAGTCATGCCGAGACGTCCTTCCTGTGGTGATTTCATCTGGTGGCTTGTGGCGTGAGGGGTGGCCGGCCTGATCGGCCGCAACCATTTCGCTGACCAGGGCACGGCGCAGCGTTGCGGTGAACTCGGCGACTTGCCGCTGCGACACCTCGGCGGACAGGACCCCCTCTGACCCGTGGAAGGTGCCAGGCCACTGGTGCAGCTCGACCGACACGCCCGCCTGCAGCAGCCGCGACGTGTAGGTGATTTCTTCGTCACGGAGCGGATCGAACTCCGCGGTGGCGATATAGGCGGGTGGCAGGCCGGACAGATCGACGGCCCGCGCCGGGGCGGCGTACTGCGAGGCGGGCGCCGCCCAGGTAGTGCCGCCATCCGACAATGCGCTCTGGGACGGCGCCGACTCGCCGAGGAGGCCACGTGGATCGCCACGTACCAGGCGATACTCGAGGCACGCCTTGACCGGCTCGGTCGGTTCCTTAGCAAAGGAGGCGCCCAGTGAGCCGTGGGCGAGTCGACCTGACCGAATCCGCAGCAGTGATGGTGCGCCGACGGCTGGAGGACTGGGCCGAAGCGGTCCGCTCGCACGACCTCGAGCGTCTGATCGCCTACCACGTCGACGACTTCGTGTATTTCGACGTCCCGCCGCCCACACAGGTTCGCGGCTTGGCGGGCTATCGCGACTCGTGGCCGCCGTTCTTCGACTACATCGGCGACAACGGGACGTTCGAGTTGAGCGAGCTCGAGGTAGCGGCGGGTGACGTCGCTTTCGGTCACGCGATTCTGCGGGTCCGCGGAGCGTTCGAGTCTCGGACCGGGCAGGTTCGGCTAACGGTCGGGCTGCGGAGGATCGACGGCGAGTGGTGGATCTCGCACGAGCAGCACTCGGCACCATACATCGCGGTCCGGAGCGGTCAGTAAACGCCTTGAGATCGGCGATCGTCACGACGCCCTCGGATCGTCAGATCCGCACCGAGCGCGTCTTCGACGCCCCGCGCGAGCGCGTGTGGCGGGCGATGACCGAACCGCTCCTCGTCGCGCAGTGGTGGTGCCGTGGCAACAAGCTCGTCGTGGAGCGGCTTGAGCTGATCCACGGAGGGCATTGGCGATTCGTGGAGCACGCTCCCGACGGCGTGCATGGTTATGGCGGTCGTGTCCGCTCCGGAACGCCTCGTCCAGACATTTGAGTGGGACGGAATGCCCGGACGGATCGTCATCGAGACGATCGTCCTTGAAGACCTCGGTGCTCGCACGAACCTCGTGACCATGTCGCAGTTTCACAGTCCGGACGAGCGGGACGCGATGCTGGGCTCCGATGCCGCGGACGGCCTCAATCGCAGCTACGCCGCGCTCGATGCCCTGCTGGCCAGGATCGCGTGAGTTCTGCGTCGAGCGTGTCCGTTCCGGTCTCAGCGTCGCTCGGTCCGCGAGACGGCGCCTCGACATCCACCTGAACGATGTCACTGAGGACGGACAGCATGGGCAACGCATCCGCCCCGCGCGCCGGACGGCGCGAGTGGCTCGGCCTCGTGGCCATCGCCCTGCCGGCGGTTGTCGTCGTGATGGATATCTCCATCCTGCACCTTGCCGTCCCGAAGCTGACCGCGGCGCTGGCACCGACGCCCTCCCAGCTCCTGTGGATCGTGGACATCTACGGCTTCCTGTTGGCGGGCTCGCTCATCACGATGGGTACGCTCAGCGACCGCATCGGTCGTCGACGGCTAGTGCTCATCGGTGCCGCTGCGTTCGCCCTCGCGTCGACTGCGGCGGCGTTCTCGACGACCCCCGAGATGCTGATCGCCGCTCGGGCCGTCATGGGGGTCGCCGGCGCCACGCTCGCGCCGTCGACGCTGCCCCTTATTCGCAACACGTTCCTCAACGAGCAGCAGCGAGCCGTCGCCGTCGGGATCTGGATTGGGAGCTTTTCGGTAGGAGCTGCGCTAGGCCCATTTGTCGGCGGCGTGCTGCTTGAGACATTCTGGTGGGGTGCCGTCTTCCTCGTTCCGGTCCCGGTGATGGCCTTGCTCCTTGTAATCGGTCCGAGGCTCCTACCCGAGCTTCGCGATCCCAAAGCCGGGCGACTGGACCTCACGAGCGCTGCTCTGTCAGGGGCGGCGGTCCTCGCCGCGGTTTATGGCATGAAGATCGTCGCCCAGGCCACCCAACCTGGACGGCGGCCGCGTTCGTCGCCGCCGGTGTCGTGCTTGGCGCCGTCTTCCTGCGCCGCCAGCGGAACTTGGTCCATGCGCTCATCGATCTCAAACTGTTCCGGGTTCCACTGTTCAGTGCGACGGTCGTGATGCTCGCCGTCAACGCCTTTGTCATGCACGGCCTGTCCTTTCACACCGCCCAGCTGCTGCAGCTCGTCTTGGGCTTTTCACCGCTTGCTGCCGGACTCCTGACGACGCCCTTAGCGCTTGCCGTCGTCGCGAGCTCACAGCTGGCGCCGCGGCTGCTTCGATGGGCCAGCCGGCCGCACTCATGGTCGGAGGCGGTCTGATCGCGACGGTCGGATTTGTGGTCCTCACCCAGGCGCGGCGAGCCGGCTTGGCCGTATTGGTCGGGGGTTCGATCATCGTCGCCATCGGCGCCGGACTGATCTCGACCACTGCCAACGCAACGATCGGGTCTGCGCCGCCAGAGCGAGCAGGATCCGCGGCGGCGATCTCGCAATCCAGCATCGATCTGGCCGGCTCCCTGGGGATTGCCGCCCTCGGCAGCCCTGGCGTCGTCATCTACCGCGCGACTATTGCGCAGGCAATCCCGCCGACGCTGCGACCGGATATGGCCGCTCTCGCTCAAGGCACGATTGGGAGCGCGGTCGCGATCGCTGATCTACTGCCTCGCGCGACCGGCGCCGCACTCCTGGCTGCGGCCCGCAACGCATTCGCGGACGCGTTCTCAGCCATCGCTCTGATGGCGGCGGTCCAGACCATCGCAGCCACTGCCCTCCTTGCCGTCGCGGCCAAGGGACCCCGACTCAGTCTCGCGGCTGTCCAGCCCGGCCCATTGCAGCGACCCACCGCCCGCGACATAGGCCAGCTGGAGCAAGCCCTGCGCTCGCTGCTCGCCCGCGTGCTCCAACGGCCCGGCCTCTCGTACGCGGAGTGGACCATCTTGGTCATGCTCGGCCCCGAGCCGCTGACCCGCACCGCGCTCATCGAGCAACAGCGTGAGAGCCGCAGGGCGCGGCAGGGTGAGGTGGAGGCGACCGTTGACGGTCTCCTGGCGAAGGGGTTCCTCGTCGAGGCTAGTGAGGCGACGGCTGCCGGGAGCGGGGATATACGCGGGGCTCCCCCGATCCTTCAACTATCCTCGGCCGGTCAGACTGTCTACCGGCCCCTGCAATCAGAGGTATCTCGTGTCAACGAGGTGCTGTGGGGCGGACTACCTGCCGAGGACCTGGCGGCCACGAAGCGGACGTTGGCCGAGGTCACCGGTCGAGCCAAGGCCCTCCTCGCGGGGGCGTCAACTAGCTCACGCGCCAGCGAGGCGTGACGGTGCGGAGGTCGGCCTTGGGGCGCTCGAGCCTTTAGCGGGGGAACTCAAACCTTCCACGCGGCAAGAGCTGAGTTATTTTAGACGGCTGGCTCGGAACGAAGAGGCCGAGCCCTCCGAGAGGCGAGGTGTCGAGCTGACGGCTAACCCGGCTGGGGGGCGAGTCCTTGAGAAGAGGCTCGGGTCGGGCCAGTGTGAGCGCGACGTTTTATCGGAAGGCCTGGCTTCGCTGGATCGACGCGACAAAGCGTCGCCCCGAAGTTCCGGCTACCCGGATCGCCGAGACACTGCGCTCGTGAAGGTAGGCCACAAAGAACTTCCCTAATAGGGCGGCTCGACAAAGAACGTGTAAAACCGCCGCGAAAGCTTTGGGGGTTCGACTCCCTCTCGGCCCAGCCAGAGTAGAGTCGACGACTGGTGCAGCCGGAGCCTCCCCAGCCGCCGCTCATCAAACCGGACATGAGGTGCTACCTCATCCGGCTTTCCGACGGTGTTCACGTGACCCCTGTCGCCCACGCGGCACTCCGAGTCGATTCATAGAGGCGAAGCAGACCCAGGCTTTGATACCACCCGGTGTCATGCATACGGCCCCAGTTCCG
>DATFWQ010000323.1:0-17485 GCA_035259145.1 Candidatus Dormiibacterota bacterium
GAGCGCGACCACCTGATCCAGCCGCAAGGCGGCCGTGGCGACCGCGGCAAGCTCTCCTACGTGATCACGAACGAGGGGAGGCGAGCCTTCGATCTGTGGCTGGGCCAGCCGGCGGAACACCCGCAGCAGCTGCGGGAAGACATCTACGTGAAGCTGCTTCTCGCGGGCCGGCTGGCCAACGGCCGCCTGGGTGACATCCTCAATGGGCAGCGGCGTGTCTGCTTGCAGCAGCTGCACGACCTCGGCGAGCTGGAGGCAAGGGCTCGTCGCGAGGGGCGAACGGACCTTGCCCTGATGTTGACGGGCGCGATTCTGCACACCGAGGCGGACCTCAAGTGGATCGACGCCTGCGCCGAGCAGTTGGAGTTTGAAGACGGGCAGAGGAGGTCCTGAGGTGGGAAACGTGATCGAGGTCCGCGGGGTGAGCAAGGTCTACGGGGGAGCGGCCCGGCAGGCGGCCCTGGACCAGGTCTCAGCCAACGTCGAGGAGGGCGAGTTCGTCGGCGTCATGGGTCCATCCGGCAGCGGCAAGTCGACCCTCCTGAACCTGATCGCGGGTCTCGACCGGCCCACCACGGGCACGATCAACGTTGGTGGCCTCGAGCTGGCGGGCCTGAGCGAGAGCCGCCTGGCACGGTATCGCCGCACGCAGCTTGGGTTCGTCTTCCAGTTCTTCAACCTGCTCTCCAACCTGAGAGCCCTGGAGAACGTGCTCGTCCCCGCGCAACTGGCCGGGGTGCCACGCCGCGTCGCCGCTCGCCGGGCGCACCATCTCCTCGAGCAGCTCGGCATCGCGGACCGCCGCGCCCTCTACCCGGCCCAGCTGAGTGGGGGCGAGCGGCAGCGTGTCGCCATCGCCCGAGCCCTCGTCAACGCGCCGAAGGTGCTGCTGGCTGATGAGCCGACCGGGGCCCTAGACAGTCGCAGCGGCGATCAGGTGATGGAGCTCCTGCGGGGCCTGAACGCCGATGGTCAGACGATCGTGCTGGTCACCCACGACGCCAAGCTGGCCGCCCGCTCCGCGCGGCGGGTGCTCACGCTCCGAGACGGCAGGGTGGTAGACGACTCACGCCTCGACCACCGGCCCTGGGCCGCGGCAACCGAGCTCATGACCATCGCCGGGGGGAGGCGTGACCGATGAGAGCAGTACTGGCGAAGGTTGCCGCCGACGTCCGGCGCCGACGGCTGCAGACCGTGCTGGTAGCCCTGACCACGCTGGTGGCCAGCTGCACGGCGACCACCTCGCTGACCTTGCTGGCCCGTACGTCGGCGCCTTTCGAGCAGGTATTCGAACGCGTCTCGGGGCCCCACCTCATCCTGCACCCCGACGCCGCCAGGGTCAGCACAGAGCAGCTGCGAGCCACCGCTTCCCTGCCCGTCGTCGTTGCCGCCGGTGACCCACATCGAATCGCTCTCGTGCCCATCCAGGTGGGGGAAAGGAAGACAAGGGTCGAGCTGGTGGAGCGGGACGATCCTGGAGGGCGCGTGGACAGGCTGCAGCTGGTCGCGGGTCGCTGGGTCCAGGGCCCGGGCGAGATCGTCGTCACCCGCTTCGACGCGCCCGAAGCGGGTGAACTGAAAATCGTCGTGGGCGAGACCGTCCGCGTACTCAGCCGCGCCGACCGCCCCGCCTTCAGGGTCGTCGGCGAGGTGGTCGACGTCGGCGAGTACAGTGGCGATTTCGATGGCCGGGCCTGGATCCGCAGCGACCAGCTCACCGGGCTCATCGACCCCGCTGACGATGCCCTCGGTTACGAGATGGCCTACCGGGTGCGGGACGCCCGCACGCAGGACGGCCTCGATGCCGCGGCCGCCGCAATCAAGGCGGCGCTGCCTCCCGGAGCGGATCCCAGGCCGCCCACCCAGTGGCTCCTGCACATGCAGGGTATGAACTGGGTCCTAACGCTCCTCTCCTCGACGCTGCTCGCCTTTACGGTCTTCACGCTGGTGGCCTGTGCGCTGATCGTGGCCAACACCATCGCGGCGGCGGTGATCGCCAGCCGGCGAGAGATCGGTGTCATGAAGGCGGTCGGCTACAGTCCGGGCGAGGTCCTGCTGGTCTATGTCGGGCAGCTGGTGACGGCGGCCCTGGCCGGAAGCGCGCTCGGCGTCCTCCTCGGCATCGCCGCCAGCAGGCCGCTTCTCGAGCAGGGCGCGACGGCCAAGGGCCTGCCCCCGGGGGACCCGGTGTACCTCCCGGCCGACCTGGGCGTGTTCGCGGCCACGCTGGCGGTCGTGGGCGCCGCCGCGCTGATCCCGTCGCTGCGGGCCGCCTCCACCAACGCCGTCCAGGCCCTGGCGGTGGGCACGGCGCAACCGGGCGGTGGCCGTGACTTGCTCGGCCGCTCACTCCGGCGCCTGCGACTGCCGAGCCCTGTGAGCCTTGGGGTGGATGACGCCTTCCTGCGCCCCATGCGCGGCGTACTGACCATCACCTCCCTCCTGATCGGCGTAGCCACCCTGGCCTTCGCGGTCGGGATTCGTTCCGACGCCGAGGGCGTGTTGGGTGACAAGGTGCTGATGGGGACCAACTACGACCTCAGTGTCGACCGATTCGGAGCATATCCGGACCATATGGTGATGACGACGCTCTCCGGCCGTCCCGAGGTCTCGACGGTGGTGGCTGTGCGGCAGGCCACGGCCACCATTTCCGGCCTCAAGGATTCCACGTCCGTGACGGTCATGAGGGGCGATGCCTCGCGTCTCTCGTACAGCGCCTACGAGGGCCGCTGGTTCGACGCGCCTGGCGAGGTTGTCGTGCGGCCCGTCACCATGAGGGAGGCCCACCTGAAGCTCGGGGACACCTTCCAGGCCTCGATCGATGGGCACCCGGTGTGGCTCAGGGTGGTCGGTGGCTTCACTGATTTCGCCGTCTACGACGGCCGTGGACTGGTGCTGGGCTCGCAAACCATCGGAGCCCTCGTGCCCGACGCCCAGCCCGAGACCTACCTGGTCAAGCTTCGAAGCGGGGCGGATGCAGGCTCGGTCGCCTCGGCCGTGCAGCGATCCGCGCCTGACTTCTTGAAAGCCACCGCAGTGGATGCCGCGGCCAACCGGGCCGCTCTTACGCCCATCACGGCCGTGCTGGCGGTGCCCCCGCTGCTGCTCGTCTTCCTCGCCGTGGTCAGCGTGTTCAACACGATGCTCCTCAACTCGCGCGAGCGAGGTTTCGACATCGCTGTCCTCAAGGCCGTCGGGATGAGCGGCACGCAGGTGATGGCGATGGTGCTGGCGCCGGCGGTCCTCCTCGGCCTGATCGGTGTCGTTCTCGGGCTGCCCGCCGGCATGCGGTTGCACGACGTGCTGGTGCGTTCGATGATCGAGACGATCGGCGGGGTCTTCGACTCGAGCCACTCGTTCGGGCCCGTCAACCTGGTCTTGACCACGTGCGGTGGTGCCGCGACAGCGCTGCTGGGAGCGCTGCTGCCGGCGTGGTGGGCGGCCCGCGCGTCGGTGGTCACCGTGCTGCATGCAGAGTGAGGTGAATGGAGGAAACGAGATTGCCTAAAACAAACTGTGCGGAAGGCCTGGAGGCGACATGAGGGAGCTGCCGGTAAAGACGTTCTCGGTAGGGACGTGGCTGGTGCTGGTGTCCGTGCTCGTTCAGCTGCTGCTGGCCGGCCTTGGCGTCTTCGCAGACTCAGGGTTCTTCTTCTGGCACGCAACCGTCAACGCCGGCGTCGTCTTCCTTCTCCCCCTGCTCCTGGTCCTGCTCGGTTGGTTGGGCCGAGTTCCTGGCCGCATCCTCTGGCTGGCGGCCGCCGTGCCCGGCCTCACGCTGGTGCAGTCGCTCCTGCTCGCGCCGTACCACATGAACGCGCAGGGAGTGCTGCGTGCGGTGTCCGGACTGCACGTGCTGAACGCGGTCCTGATCTTCTGGGTCTCGATTCAGCTGGTGGAGCAGACGCGCACCTGGTTGGTAGGGGCATCTCCAGGGACCGCGCACCAACAAGCGGCCGCGGATGACGCACCGGACGCCGCAAGCGATCCAGCTCCGTGACTTGTTCGAGAGAGCCCGAGGCCAGATCATTTTTGCATCCGACGGGGTGGGGATAGCTACACTGCCGCACGCAGGCAGGGGTGTGAGAATTCGCTTCGACCTTTGCCGGCGCCATTGGCATGGGCGATCAGACCGACCTGGATGACGACCTGAAACGATGTGGGCTGTTGGGTGATCGCCTTTCCTTCGCTCCACCAAAGGAGGAAATGACGATGGGCCAGCCGCATGCTCCTGGCTTCACTGGACCCGGCGGGCGCCAGACGGCGCGAGGGCCCGGGCATCGGGTGAGGGCGGGCACCATCATCGGCGTCATGGCAGCCACGATCTACGCCTCGCTCGCCTTTGCTTCGCCCGCTCTTGCCGCGAGCAGCCACGTTCCGTGCGGCGACGTGGCCGGTCTGAAAGCCGCCGTCAACGCGGCCAACACCACTCCATCGAAGCCGACGATCATCCACCTCGCGCCGGCGTGCCGATATCGGCTGACGAGCGCAGACAATGGCGAGAACGGACTTCCGGTGATCGCAAGCCCGATCACTGTCATGGGCAACCGGTCGACGATTGCTCGAGACGGTGCCCTGGGCACGCCCGGCTTCCGCATCTGGGAGGTGGGAAGCAGTGGCAGCCTGACCCTGAACCACCTGAGTGTCGTCGGCGGCGCGGCCTCGAGGGGCGGCGGCATCCTCAACGACGGGGGCAGGCTGACCCTGACCGTAGGCAGCGTCATCGGCAACGTCGTCAGAACGACCGGCTCGGCCGCTGGCGGAGGGATCTACAACACGGGTACGGCCACCATCATTGCCAGCCAGGTACAGGGCAATCTGGTCGACTCCTCGGGAGACGTGGCCGAGGGCGGAGGCATTGAGAACGGCGCCGGCTCGCTGACGTTGCGGGCCAGCCAGGTGTTCGCCAACTCCGTCAGCTCATCTGGCGATGCGGCGATAGGCGGGGGAATCGACAATAGCTTCGGAGCAACTCTCACGCTGATCGCCAGCAATGTCTACGGCAACACCGCGGGCTCCCTCAACCGGCTCGGGGGAGGCGGTGGGATCAGCAACGTGGGCTCGGTGGTTCTCAACTCAAGCCAGGTGCATGACAACACCGCCCGCTCAACCAACGGCAGCGCGCGTGGAGGTGCCATCAGCGACGTGGGCCAGTTCACGCTTAACGCCAGCCAGGTGTACGACAACACGTCGATCTCGCCCGGCGTGGTCGGCGGCGGCATCTACACAGCCGGGATGACCATCAACTCCAGCCAGATCTTCGGCAACACCGCGGACAACACTGGCACCGAGCCGGGTGAGGGGAGCATCGGCGGCGGCGTCTTCATCGCTGGTGGCTCCCTCGTTTTCACCGACACGTCGATCACCCGCAATCGGGCTGTCGGGCTGGACCCACAGGGCGGCGGCGTCTTCCTTCTCGGCGCCGCAACCCTGGCGCTTGTCAACAGCATCGTGACCGCCAACGTGCCTGACAACTGCTTCCCACCCGGAAGCGTCTCCGGCTGCAGCGGCTGAGTGGGGCATCCGCCGGCCGATGCACGTGTCACCGGTCACGGACAGGATCATCCGCCGGCGGAAGCACCCCTGGGTCTCGATCGAACGGCTCCAGCAGACGTCTCAGCAGCCCCGCCAGTCTGGCTTGCTCGGTGAGCGTCAGGCTCGCCAGCAGGCTCTGCTCGCGCTGCAGGAGGTTGGCCAGCGCGCTGTCCACGGCGCGCACGCCCCTGGGCGTGAGCCGGACCCGGACCACCCGGCCGTCGTTGGGGTCGGGTTGGCGCGCCACCAGCCCTGACGCTTCCATCTGATCCACGCGATGGGTCATGGTGCCCGAGCTCACCAGCGTCTCGGCCATCAGCTCGCCGGGCGTCATCTCGTACGGCGGCCCGGAACGACGCAGAGCGGCCAGGACGTCGAAGTGCGCCTGGGGCAAGGACAGCCGGCCGAAGGCCTCCTTGCGGGCAAGCTGGAGGTGGCGCGCCAGCCGTGACACGCGACTGAGGACCTCGAGCGGCTCCACGTCGAGGTCCGGCCGCTCGCGACGCCAGGCTGCGACCAGCCGATCTACCTGGTCCGGCACGACATTATCTTGACATCGAGAGACATCTCAGAGTAATCTCTTGAAATCGAGATATCTGCCAGAAGCTGTGAAAGCGGGCGGCCCCCAGAGGCCACCGGGGTCGAGCGGCTGGCGGCCTTCGTCCACTCGGCCGGCTGGGAGCAGCTCACCATGGAGGCACGAGAGGCGCTCAAGCTCCGTGTCCTGGACTCGCTGGGGTGCGCCATCGCGGCCCTCGACTCCGGCGTTGTGCGGGCGGTGCGCCGCGAGGTCGAAGAGATGGGAGGCCGTCCACTCTGCACTCTGATCGGTGGTGGACGCACGTCCCCCGATCGCGCCGCTTTTCACAACGCCGCTGCAGTCCGCTACCTGGACTTCAACGACTCCTTCATGGCTCCTGGCGAGACCTGTCACCCCAGCGACAACCTCGGGCCGGTGCTGGCGGCCGTGGAGTTCGCTGGGGGTGACGGACGCGACCTCCTCGTCTCGCTGGCCGTCGCCTACCAGGTCCAGTGCCGCCTGTCGGAGGCTGCTCCGGTCCGGGCCAGGGGCTTCGACCACGTCACACAGGGGGCGTACGCGGTGGCGGCCGGCACCTCACGCGGCCTGGGACTCGATCCGGCTGCGACGGCCAACGCGATCGCCATCGCGGGTACCGCCTTCAATGCTCTGAGAGTGACCCGAACGGGCTCCCTCTCCAACTGGAAGGGCCTTGCTTACCCCAACGCCGCCTTCGGAGCGGTCCACGCAGCTTTCCTCGCGCGGGCCGGCATCACCGGTCCCCGTGAGGTCTTCGAGGGCAACAAGGGCTTCATGGAGTCGATCGCGGGACACTTCTCCATCGATTGGACGAGCGAGGGTCTGGACGCCGTCACGCGGACCAGCATCAAGCGCTTCAACGCCGAATTCCACTCCCAGGCGGTGCTGGAGGCGGTTCTCGAGCTCCGGCAGGAGTACGGCATCGACCCGGCCCAGATCGAGGCCGCAACCATCGAGGTCTTTCAGGTCGCCTACGACATCATCGGCGGTGGCGAGGAGGGAGAAAAGAGGCTGGTTCGCTCTAAAGAGGACGCCGATCACTCACTGCCGTACCTGGTTGCGGTCGCGCTGCTCGACGGCCAGGTCTTCCCACCCCAGTTTGCGCCCGACCGCATCCTTCGGGCGGATGTCCAGGCGCTGCTCCGTCGCGTCGTCGTCAGACCGGACCCGGAGCTCAGCGCCAGATTTCCCCAACAACATCCATGTCGGGTGCACATCAGGCTGAGGGACGGGCGCACGCTGACGAGGGAGAAATCGGCCTATCGGGGCTTCGCCACAAGACCTGCCGGCTGGAGCGACGTTGGCGAAAAGTTCCGGAGGCTGGCGACGCCGGTAGCAGGCGAGAGGGCGGCTGAACGAATCTCGCGGACGATCAGAGGTCTTGAGCACGTCCGCATTGAAGAGCTGTGCTCGCTACTCGAAATGGTCGGGCGTCCTGAGGCTGGAGGAGTGGAACATGGATGAGATGCGGCCGTTTTCGTTCCTGAGGACAAACCGGAGGGATACCAAGCCGCGATCCCGCGGCGTGACCGAGATCCGCGGACCCTACTATGCGGTAACCGGTAAGCGCTACCTGGAGGACGTCTTCGAGGGCTTCGGCAGCTACGTCGACATCCTGAAGTTCGCCGGCGGCTCGTTCACCCTCATGCCTCTTGAGGCGCTGGCAGGCATCATCGACGTCTGCCACGCACACGACGTCAAGGTCTCCACCGGTGGCTTCATCGAGTACGTGCTGGCCCAGGGCGAGGAGGCCGTCGATCACTACTTGAGGGAGTGCAAGGCCGTTGGTTTCGACATCGTCGAGATCTCGACAGGCTTCATCACCGTGCCTGTCGAAGACATTGTGCGGCTGACAGAGAGGGTACTCAGAGAAGGTCTGCTTGCCAAGCCAGAAGTGGGCATCCAGTTCGGGGCTGGCGGCGCCACCAGCGCCGAGGCGCTGGAGGTGGAAGGGACCAGCGACCCCGGTCGGGCGATCGAGATCGCCCGCCGCTGTCTTGATGCAGGCGCCTACATGATCATGATCGAGTCTGAGGGCATCACGGAGAACGTGCGGGAATGGCGAACAGACGTGGTGGCGCGGATCATCTCGGAGCTGGGGACGGAACGGGTGATGTTCGAGGCCGCCGATCCAGAGGTGTTCGCCTGGTACGTCAAGAACTACGGGCCCGAGGTGAACCTCTTTGTCGACCACAGTCAGATCGTGCAGCTGGAGTGCCTGCGCTCCGGGATCTGGGGCACCGCGAGCCTGTGGGGCCGTGTGCTCACATACCGGCCCTGACCCAGAGGCGCCGCCGGAAACCGGCCGAGGTCCGGTCGGGCTTTTCGGCTGTACCTCTGGTGGCCTGGAACTGAAGCTCCTCGTGGTTGCGCAGGGCTGTGCTCAATGAGCAACGGCAATCGCGGTCGCGCATACGAGCGATACGGCGAGCGCAGCGTTGACGAAGCGGGCTCGACCTGAGTCGCGGAGCAAGGGCGCGATCGATCTGCCTCCGACAAGCCACGCCGTGCAAATCGCGACAATCATTGCGATCAGGACGGCGACCTTGGCAGCTGCGTCCGCGGTCGCGGTGCCGGCGAGGTGGGTGCTGGCGAAGACCGTGGCGATCGCGACCCAGGCCTTCGGGTTGGCGACGCCGAGGAGTGCTCCGCCGGTGAGGGAAAAGGCTCCCGTCCTCGCGGCCGGCTCCGAGAGCGCAGGCGCGGTCGCGATGCGGTAGGCGAGCCAGACGATATACGCCAACGAGATCCAGAGCAATACAGAGCCGATCGCCGGAACCGCAAGGAGCGCGGCCGTGATCCCGGTCGCGACCGCCACCAGGACGATCGTCGAACCGACGATGACGCCGACCAGGTAGTGGAGAGAACGGCGCACGCCGTAGGCCGAACCGGCAGCGACCAGGCTGATGGTTGCGGGGCCCGGGCTGCCCATGATCGCCAGCGAAATGAGCAGGAGAGGTCCGACAGAGCCCCAGCGAATTGGTCCCAGGAGGATCCCTTCACCCATTGCCGTAGCTATACCGTTGACTCATGCCGCAGACGCTAGGAGGCATCCACGCTGAGCGTCTTGAACGTTCCTGCAAGCCTCGTGCGGACTCGATCAGGTTTGGGCCGCCCGCGGACGGCATCGAGCGCGCTGAGGTGCACCTGTACTCGAGCGCATATGACCTCCATCGCCACGACACGTACGCGATAGGGATCACGACCGCCGGCGTTCAGACCTTTCGCTACCGCGGCTCGAGCCATGTATGCCTCCCGGGCCAGCTGCACGTTCTGCATCCCGACGAGACGCACGACGGAGCCGCTGGAACCGGCGACGGGTTCGGCTATCGGATCCTTTATATCGCACCCGAGCTGATTCGCGACGCACTCGGCGGTCGCGCTCTGCCGTTCGTGGCCAACCCGGTCCACGAGCCGGCGCCTACGACTCGACCCATTGCATCGCTGCTCGCCGACCTCAACGAACCGATCAGCGGGCTCAGCCGCGCCGATATCGCAGTCACAGTCGCCGACTGCCTGCTATCGCTGAGCGGCGGCGCTGACCAGCGCCGAGCGGTGATCGACATCAAAGCGGTCGACCTTGTTCGCGACCACCTCGCGGCCCATCCGTGCGACCACACTCCAGCATCGGTCCTCGAGCAGATCGCGGGCATCGACCGTTTCACGATCGCTCGCCATTTCAGATGGGCGTACGGGACGAGTCCAGACCGATACCGAACATTGCGGCGCCTGGAGCACGCGCGGTCCGCGATCGAGAATGGACGGTCTCTAGCACAGGCTTCGGCCGAGGCTGGCTTTGCCGACCAGAGCCACATGACGCGCCAGTTCAAGAGGACGTACGGTCTGACGCCGGCTCGCTGGATGACCTTCATCGCCGCGGGTCGCTTTCGCGACGCCCTACTCGCCGAAGCGCCAGACAGCTTTCGTGTACGCGGTCCGAAAGCCGGCTCTGGCGAGGTTCCGGTGGCTCTGGCTGTCCCACGTGGCGACCACGGACGCGCGTGAGCAGCCGACCGCCGCGGCGTCCTGCAGCCGCCGCTCGATCAGCGCCGTCTGACATCCAAGGCGCCGGTAGCCGGGCATGGTGGAGGCGTTTGCCAGGTGTCCGATCCCGTCGTGGACGAACAAGGCCCCGGCGGCGGCGGGCCGGCCGTCCACGGTAGCCAGGTACAGCCTGGCGCCCTCGACCGCGGCCATCGGCGTGTTGAGCGGCATCGCGCTGGTCAGCTGGTCCTTCGACAGGCCGTGCCCGGTCAGGAGAACCGTTGAGAACTCCTCAATATCTGGCGGCGGCTGCAGGATGTCGATGGCCGGCGCATAGCTTGACGGCGTCTTGGGCAGCTCGCGCTCGAACACGCCCAGGAAGTCGACCTGACGCGCCCCGGCCTCGCGTAGCGCGGCCGCCAGGCGTTCGAAGCCCGGCGCCGGCATCAGCTCTAGCCACGGACGCACCCCGGCGGCCGCGTAAAGCTCTGCGATGCGGGGCACCTGCTCCAGGTCGTCCGGGAGCAGGCGGTGCACGGTGTTGTGGAAGTCCAGTTCGGGGCGGGCTGGCGCACAGGCACCCCAGGCCGCCCCGAACCTCTCGATCGTGACACCCGGCACGCGCTCGAGCCACCGCAGCATGAACTCGCCGGTGACCCACTCCAACGTCATCGCGGCCTCGTGCGGGGTCATCGCGAGTATGGCTCTCATCAATCTCGGTCATCGGTGACGGTCAGGACGACGTTCCCGGTTTTCTGCTCCGTTTCCACGTACCGCGCCGCCTCGACGACCGCCTCCAGGGGGTAGCACCGATCGATGACCGCCCGGTATCTCCCGGCCTCGACGAGCTCCTTGAGGAACAGGACGTCCTGTTTCGTGTATCGAGGTGGGATGGAGAAGATCACCTTCTTGTCTCCGATGCGTGAGGTCCACATCGCCAACAGGAGATTCCGGAGCCCGTCGGTTGCCAGGTAGATGCCGCCCCGCTTCAGTGATCGGCTGGACCGCTTGAATGAGTGCTTGCCGACGGCATCGAAGATGACGTCGTAGGTTTCGCCATTCTTGGTGAAGTCTTCCTGCGTGTAGTCGATGACCCTGTCCGCTCCGAGAGATCTCACGAGCTCGAGGTTCTTCGTGCTGCACACTGCGGTGACGTCAGCGCCGAAGTACCGGGCCAGCTGTACCCCCGCGGTGCCGATGGCCCCCGACGCTCCAAAGATGAGGATTTTCTTTCCCTCGCGGAGATCGGCCAGTCTCAGGCACCACAGCGCGTTGAGCCCTCCGTCGCAAATCGTGGCGGCCTCCTCGAAGCTCAATCCCGCAGGTTTGTGCGCGATCCGGCCGTTCTCCGATATGCAGATGAACTCCGCGTGCGCACCGAACCTGAACCCCGTCGTCGCGAAGACCTCGTCTCCGACCGTGAACTCGGTCACTGATGCGCCGGCTGCTTCGACCCGTCCCGCCAGCTCGCTGCCGAGGACCCGCTGCCTGGGCCGGCGGATGCCAGAGACCAGACGGCTGATGACGGTGACGAGCAGGCCGCTCCGCCGGTTGGCTTCACGGGTAGCGCAGTCCGCCCGGGTGACCGTCGTGGCGTAGACCTTGACGAGGACCTCGTCGAGTTTGGGTGTGGGCAACTCGACGTCTTCGAGTCTCAGAACGTCCGGGGGCCCATATCTGTCATAGACGATCGCCCTCATGACTTCCTATTTTCTCTCTGTGGGTGCCCTGGGCCGGGAAAGTCCCGCTGCACTCCACAGCCTGAAATCAGGCGAGGTGCCGGCGGCAAATCCTCAATACCGGGCTGCCGGAGCTACGTAGCCGACCCCTCCGCCGGCCCCCCGATCACGTCGTGGACGACGGTCCGGAGCGCAGGCTCCAGCTCGACGTCGGGCACGTCCGCAAAAGCGCTCGCCGCCAGCAGCACGGCCGCGATCACGCCGAGTGAGGCCGTTCTCCGCACCCGGCCCTCGACCGGCAGCGAGGGGTCGCTGAGCAGTCCGAGGACGTACTGGTCCACGTCGTGACGCAATGGCCCGTGCTTCTCCAGGCTGGCGCCGCGGTGCATCTCGGCGATCGCCTCCTGGTTTCGAATGTGAAGTTCGATCACTCGACGGTTCTGGAGGGCCAGCCCGATCAGCCTGTCCAGGAGCCGCTCCCAGACATCGCTCGCATCCGCCTCGGCCTGCAGCATGGGCAGGATCCCGTCGGTGAGGCCGTGCACACGCATATGGAGCGCCAGAAGGATGTCCTGCTTGCTCTCAAAGTGGTAGTAGAGGGCCGCCTTCGAAAAGCCCAGCTCCGCCGCGATCTCACGCAGCGAGGTCTCCGCGTAGCCCCGGCGGATGAAGAGGTCGAGCGCGATGTCGAGGATTCGCTCCCGCGTCGTCGAGCCGCGTACCTCACCGGACTGGGCGGGCTCCGGTGCCGCCGGCCCCGCAGCCGGAGGCACATTTCGCGTACCTCGGTGTGCCATCGTCTCCCATTCTACTTGACGACCGGTAGGCACGCAGGGTAGCATGGAGGCCGACTTACTTACCGACCGGTAAGACCCAACGCAGTCAACGCGGATCAGGAGAGCACGAATGAGGGAAAACATGGTGGAGGCCGAGGGGCTCACCAAGCGGTTCGGGACGGTCCAGGCGCTGGCCGGCCTCGACCTGGCGGCGCCCGCGGGCTCGATACTCGGCGTGCTCGGCCCGAATGGGGCCGGCAAGACGACTGCGCTGCGTATTCTGACGACGCTCGCGCTGCCCGACAGCGGCCGCGCCCAGGTGGCCGGCTACGACGTGGTCCGGGATCCGGCGGCAGTCCGGCGCAACATCGGGGTCACAGCGCAGAACGCGACTCTCGACGAGCTGCTCACCGGACGTCAAAACCTGCTCATGGTCGGCGAGCTGAGCCAGATGCGGCGAGCGGACGCCCGGGTGCGCTCCGAGGAACTGCTGCGCACGTTTGAGCTCACAGACGCTGCCGGTCGCCTGCTGAAGGGCTATTCAGGCGGCATGCGGCGGCGGCTCGATCTCGCGGCGAGCATGATGACCCGCCCTCCTGTCCTGTTCCTCGATGAGCCCACCACAGGACTCGATCCGACCAGCCGCTACCGGGTCTGGTCGGTCATCCGCGGACTCGTGGACGAAGGGGTGACGGTGCTCCTGACGACGCAGTACCTGGACGAGGCGGACCAGCTCGCCGACCGGATAGCCGTCGTCGACCACGGTCGCGTCATCGCCGGCGGCACTCCCGCCGAGCTGAAGCGCCTGACCGGCGGTGCACGCCTCGAGGCGACGCTGAGCGTTGCGGACCAGGCTGCCCTCGAGGCGCTCCGGCCGCTCGTCGAGGGGCCGTTCCAGATCAGCGAGGATGGCCGGCACCTGCGCGCGCCGGTGCGCAGCACAGCCGGTCTCGTGACGCGCGTGGTGCGGGTGCTCGACGCGGCCGGAGTCGACCTGGAGGACGTTGCGGTCCACCAACCATCGCTCGATGACGTGTTCATGAGGTTGACGGGCGCGATTCCTGAGTCGTCGGTCTGGCCGCCCGACGGTCAGGCCGCCATGAAGCCGGAGCTCCAGGAGGTGATCAGATGATTGACGCAGTCCCCACAGTCCGCGCCGGCGGTGCGTCATTGCCGGTCCGCGTGGCCGGAGCGCTGCGCGACGTCTACATCATGACGAGGCGCAACCTGGTCCACATCGCGCGGGAACCTATGCAGCTAGGCGATGTGACGATCCAGCCGGTGCTCTTCACGTTACTGTTCGTCTACGTTTTCGGCTCAGGCATCCCGGTGCCGGGCGGCACCTACGCCGCCTTCGCGCTTGCAGGCCTCTTGCTCCTCAACCTCACGACATCGAGCATGGGAACCGCCGTCGGTCTCACGGTGGATCTCAACACCGGCGTCATCGACCGCTTCCGGACGCTGCCGATGTGGCCGGCCGCCGTCATGGTCGGACGTTCGATCACTGACGTGCTGACGGCCACCGTTTGCACGCTCACAATCGTCGTGAGCGGCCTCGTCGTCGGCTGGCGCCCGGAGACAGGCGCCGGCCAGATCGCCGCCGGCTTTGGGATCGCGCTGCTGTTCGCGTACGCGCTGTCCTGGCTCGCCGGCTGCGTCGGCCTCTGGGCCAAAGGCGCCGAGACGGCTCAGAGCTTCGGCTTCCTCGTCCTCTTTCCAGTCTCGTTCGTGTCCAACGCGCTCGTTCCGACACGGGGCATGCCCGACTGGCTGCGGCTGATCGTCGACTGGAACCCGGTAAGCGCCGTGACGGCGGCATGCCGGGGACTGTGGGGCAACCCGAATCCGTCGGCCATCAACTCGGCATGGTCGATGCAGCACCCGATCTGGACGGCCATCGCCTGGTCGATCGCGATCATCGCCGTCTGTCTGCCCCTGGCGTCGATGCTCTATCGGCGTCGCACGACCGACTGACCGCGGAATCGCATTAGCGGAGCCGGCGGCGACCCTGTCGCCGTCGGCTCCTGTTCCGGATCCCCTCGGGGTCGGCGGGTGCCCTGTCCACAGCCGTCGCACGACGGAGTTTGACTGTGCGACGGACGCTTGTTGCGCCGGCTCTCCGCTGAGCGTTTGCTTGGCCGATGGCGGTAGAGCAGGAGCTGGCTTTCGCCTCGGCGCTGGAGCAGGCAGAGCTGATCCGGTCACGGACGGTCTCGCCTGTGGAACTCGTCGAGGTCTATCTCGAGCGCATCGACCGGCTGAACCCGGAGCTGAACTGCTATCTGACCGTCGCATACGAGTCGGCTCGAGCGGCCGCGGAGGGTGCGGAGGTGGGTCTGGCAGGGCGGCAGCCAGACCTGCCGCCGTTTCACGGCGTGCCGATCGCGATCAAGGACATGGCCGACACGGCCGGAATCCGAACGACGTGGGGCTCTGCGGGCTATCGCGACCGCGTTCCTGAGCGTGACGCCTACGTCGTTCGCAAGCTGAAATCGGCCGGCTTCATCGTCCTCGGGAAGACCAACACTCCGGAATTCGCCTCAGGTTCGACCGACCCGGTGGGCTATGGACCGTGCCGCAATCCCTGGAATCCCGAGCGAACTGTGTTCGGGTCCTCAGGCGGTGCCGGTTCTGCGCTGGCGGCCGGTCTCTGCCCGATCGCTCACGGCAGCGACGCCGGGGGGTCGATCCGCCTCCCGGCCGCCGCCTGCGGGGTCGTCGGTCTGAAGCCGTCGCGCGGCCGGGTCTCCAACGAGTTACCGGGCTGGGATCTGCTGCTCCAGGAAGGGCCACTGGCAAGGACCGTCGCCGACGCCGCTGCAATGCTCGACACCATCCAGGGCTACGCCCCTGGCGATCCCTTCTGGGCTCCGCAGCTGCAGCGCCCTTTTCGGGAAGAGGCCGGGGCCGACCCGGGCCGGCTGCGGATCGGCTTCATGACCGACGTCAAAGACGGCACCCCGCCCGGCGATGGCTCCGTTTACGCGCGGGCGGCGGTCCCCGCGCAAGCTGAAGTGCAGGAGGCGGTCAGGGCGGTCGCTGAGAAGCTCGAGGGCCTCGGGCACAGCGTCGCCGAGGAAGCGCCCGACTGGGGAGGCTGGGAGCTCAGCGCGGTCCTGATGTGGGGTTACACGGCGCCGTGGCTGGCGATGGAGGACGAACTCCCGCCCTTCTCGGTGCTCGACCCCATCCAGCAGAAGGCTCTGGAGATGATCCGGAAGGTATCGCTGAAGGACTACGTCAAGATGATGAACGCAGGCCAGCGCAGGGCACGCGAAGTCGTGTCGTTCTGGAACGATCATGACATCCTCGTCCTGCCGACGGTGGCCGGTCCGGCTTCCCGCATCGAGGAGCTTCGGGACGCCGAGGGCGGGCCCAGCCGTGACCTCCCGATCGGACCCTTTTGTTTCTTCTGGAATGTGACCGGCCAGCCGGCGATCAGCCTGCCGCTGGCGACATTCTCAGACGGCATGCCGCTGGGAGTCCAGCTGGTGGCCGCCCCTGGTGCCGAGGCGACACTGATACGCGTCTCAGCCCAGCTCGAGGCCGCCATGGCCGGTCCACGGCGCCGACCGGCGGTCTCCTGACCGTCCCCCCGGCCGACTTGGGTGTGCGACCTTCGAGGCGGCTACTTGCCGTCTGAGACCCAGACTTCGTTGATCCAGTACCAGTTGATGAACTCGTTGACTGGACCGAGCTTCATGTTCTGCACGCGCCTGTTGACGGGCCACAGGTTGCCGGTCGAAGCGATCGGCAGCAGTGGCAGCTGCTGCATGATGATCTCGGCGAACTCGGTGTAGAGCTGCTTGCGCTTGCTGCGGTCGAGTGTCGACACCGCCTGCTTCAGGATCTGGTCGACCTGTGGGTTCTTGTAGCTCATGCAGTTGAAGCCCCCGGGCTTGGCGCTGTCGCTGCCGAAAGCCGCGGTCTGGTCAGGATCGGAGCCGCCCCAGACGAACAGCAGAAGCAAGGCGTCGAAATCGCGCTTCGTGGTGATCTGCTGGAGCCACTCGGCGCCGGCCACGATCTTGGGCGTCAGGATCACGCCGACGTCCTTCCACTGCGCGGCAACCGCCTCCACAAAGGTTGGACGTGGGGGTGTCGTGTTGGCGATGCACTCGAACTGGAACGGGACGCCGTTCTTCTCGCGCACGCCCTGCGCGTTCTTCTTCCAGCCGGCGGCATCGAGCATCTGCTCGGCCTTCGCCTTGTCGTAGCTGTACTGCGTCTTCGGCTTCTGGTAGGCCCAGCTGATGTTCGGGATTGGGGAGTCCACGATGGTCTCGGTCTTGAAGAAGACGGCATCGCCAAGCGACTGCCGGTTGATCGCATACATCAGAGCCTGGCGAACGCTCTGGTCACTGAAGAGTTGGTACGCCTTTTTGGCGGGATCGAGGTTGAAGGTGACGTAGTAGTAGAGGGCCGCGTTGACGTTCTGGACGTTCACGTTGCCGCTCGACTGGGCCCTCGTGAGGTCGGATGCTGCGACGTATCCGAAGTCGACCTCCCCGGTCGAGAACGCCGACGGCAGGGCCGTGGGTGAGATTACGCGCAGCACGAACTGATCGATGTGGGGAGCGCCGCGATAGTAGGCGTCGTTGCGGCCGAGGACCACTTGCGCGCCGGTGTCCCATTTGACGAACTTGAAGGGACCGCTGGTCACGTTCGGCGCCTTGTTGAAGTCGGCCGTGTTGAGTGCCGTCGCGTCAAGGTTGCCGAGGACGTGCTTGGGCAGGATCGGCCAGTTGCCGAAGCTGATCAGGAAGGGGGCGAAGACCTGCTTGGTCTTCATGACGATGGTGTTCGAGTCGGGCGCCGTGACGCTCTCGATGTTGGCGACCGCGATGCCGCGGTTGGCGAAGTTGAAGGCCGCGTACTTCGGGTCGTAGAGGAGGGAATAGGTCCAGACGATGTCGTCGACGGTCAGCGGCTGGCCGTCCGACCACTTGATG
>DATFWQ010000324.1:0-16944 GCA_035259145.1 Candidatus Dormiibacterota bacterium
GTCAAGGGCGGCAAGCTGGTCGAAGGCCAGACGTTCGACATCGCCACGCTCAACCCGTTCATCGCTGTGGATGGCTACAGCCAGCTCCTCGCTGCTCAGCTCTTCGATCCTTTGATGGCCGCCAGGGGCAACGGCGACCCCGTTCCCATACTGGCCAGCGCACCGCCCAAGGTCTCCAGTGATGGCACCACTTACACCTTCTCGCTGCGCAAGGATGCCGAGTGGACCGATGGCCAGCCCATCACTTCGGATGATGTGACCTGGAGCTTCGGCCTCACGTTCGACCCGAGGTACAAGGCGTTCAAGTACCCCGGCCGGGCCACCGCCGAGGCGGGGATAAAGTCGGTCTCCGCACCAGACCCGTACACCTTCGTGGTCCAGTTCACCAGGGTGGATCCGTCCTTCGCCGTCGGGGCAGCGGAGTTCGGCATCCTGCCCAAGCACGTGCTCGGTTCGATGTCGCCCGCGGAGCTGAACACAGCCAGCTTCAACAGCAACCCCACCGTCACCAGTGGCCCTTTCAAGCTGAACAGGTGGGAGACGGGGCAGCATCTGATCTTCGATCGCAATCCGAAGTACTATCGCGGTCCCGCCTATCTCAGCACATACGTGTTCAAGGTGCTCGGGCAGGCGTCCGCCGCAGTGAACGGACTGCTGACCGGAGAGCTGGACCTGGCTGTCGTCACCGACCCTGGAGCCCTGTCGCAGGTCCAGTCAGCGCCCAATCTGTCGACCACCGTCCTACCCATAGCACTCGGCAACTTCCTCGCCTACCAGCTGAATCCGTCCAGGCCCGCCTCCAGGCTTTTCACCGATAAGCGCGTGCGGCAGGCATTGTTCTACGCGCTCGACCTGGCGCAGATCGTGAAGGCGGTGTATTTCGGCTTCGCCGATCCCGGTCTGTCGGTCGAGCCGCCGACCTCCTGGGCATTCACGACCAAGGGCGTACCGAAGTACGGGTACGACCCGCAGAAGGCAGCCTCGCTCCTGGACGCGGCCGGCTGGAAGCTGAATTCGTCAGGCGTGCGCGAGAACAACGGCACTCAGCTCAGCTTCGAGCTCCAGCTCGGCAATCAGCAGGTGACGATCAGCCTGGCGACCGCTATGCAGGAGGCGTGGAAAAAGATCGGGGTGAACATCACTCTGAAGCCGCTGGCCTCGGCCGCATACCTGAGCGCCTTGCGCACGCAGAAGGACTTCACGGCGCTGCTCGGCTCAATCCTGTGGGGGGCCGATCCGGACGTGAGCCGCCTCTATCTGTCGAGCCAGACGGGGCCGGGGGGCGCCAACTCGGCGGGTTATCAGAACGCCCAGCTGGACGCCATCTTCAACGATGCTCTCAACACGACCGATCGCGAGAAGCGCAAACAGCTATACGCCCAGGCGCAGCAGATACTCATGGACGATCTTCCGGAGCCGCCTCTTCTCTGGCAAAAGCAGATCTGGAGTTACAACAAGCGCGTACAGGGACTTCAGCTGGGCACCTACTCGCTGTTCCGCGAGCGCTACTGGATGAACCAGGTCTGGGTAAGCGACGGCAAGTGACCGTACTGGAGGGCACAGGCGACTGATCATGCGACCCCCTGAAGCGCCCAGATGAGTGCCGGGCTCGACCCGGCCGGATGGGGAACCCGCGAGATCAGTGCGCTGACCGTGCAGGCCAGGCGCGGGCCCAAGCAAGCCGGCCGCGGCACGCGTCATGTTGTCTCCACGGAGCACCCGCTCTCAACTCGCGCCGCCGTGGCCACGCTCAGGTCGGGCGGAACGGCGGCGGACGCGCTGGTTGCGGCCGCCATCCTTCAGACCGTGATAATGCCCGGAACTGTCACTCTCGCAGGAACCATGGGCGGTCTCTATTTCGACCCTCGGGCAGGCCGGAGTCATGCGTTCAACGCGGGTTTCGACGTGCCTGTCGCAGAGACCGGCGACTACGATCACCGGCGGGACTTGACGACTGGCCGCTCGGTGCTGGTCCCTGGCATGCTGGCCGGCCTCTATGAGCTGCACCAGCGTTTCGGGCGCCTGGCCTGGTCTGATCTGCTGCGGCCGGCCATCCACTTCGCAATGGAGGGGTTCGAGGTCGGCCCAGAGTACGCGGCCCTGCTTGAACATCGACGAACGGACCTGCTGCGCCGGCCGGCCGGGAGGGCGATTTTCGCGCAGGACGGTGACCTTCCGCGTGTTGGCTCCATCCTCCGCCAGCCGCAGCTCGGCAGCACGCTCGAGGCGATCGCGCTTGACGGCCCTGACCATCTTTACCGGGGTGCCTGGGCTTCTGACGCGGTAGAGACCGTCGTGGCGGCGGGTGGCCGTCTGTCTGTCGAGGATCTCGCTCGCTACCGCGTGCGCTGGCCCGAGCCGATCCGGGGCACGTTCCTCGACACAGAGTTCGTCACTGTACCGCCGCCACACTGGGGCGGAGCGCTGACCCTGCTGATGCTGAAGGTCGCGGAGGCGGCCAGGCTGCATGAGCTGCAGCCAACCTTCACCGACGCCGGCTCGCTCGGCCTCGCCCTTGCGGTCTACCGGTCGGCCAGCGCCAGCGGACGATCGCTGGCCATCGATCTCGAGTCCGCTGGAGTCGAAACAGTGCAGCGGTTCTACGAGACCCTGAGCAGCGACGAGTGCCGGCGGATCGCGACGGCTCTGTCCGGGCAGGAGCTTCGTGTCTCGACCCCTGGCGCCAACTCGCACCACATTGCCGCCATCGACGCCGACGGCGGCATGGTCACCGCCACTCACACCGTCCTCAGCAACTACTGGGGAAGCGCCGGGCTTTTCGTGAGTGGAGTCAGCCTCAATGGTGCTGCTTACATGAGAGCGCTCGGCGCTGCTCCAGGCGGCCGAGTCTGCGAGCCTCTCGCGCCGTACATGATCTTTCGCGAGAGTGGACGCAGCCCGTACCTGGCGGCCGGCGCAATTGGCAACGGTCTGGTCTGTGCGAACTTCCAGAACACGACGAACGTGATCGCCCACGGCCTATCGCTATCCGAGTCGATTGCCGCTCCTCGATTCGGCAGCCTCGGAATTCACTTGAGGACGATGGTCCCCGGCGACTTGCAGCTGGTCGAGGGATTTCCCCCTCAGGTGCTGGAGGCTGTGGAAACCGGCGGCGTGCGATTCCTGAGGCGCGGACCCCAGGATCCGCTGATCCCTCAGGGAGACCTTCTGATCGACTCCGGGTACTGGACCGCGGTCGCGATCGATGATGGACAGCTGGTAGCCGTCTCCGACCCCCGGCACCTGGGTATCGGGGCCGGCGATTGAAGGCTCGTGCGCCCTTGGACTCAGTTACGCTGGCCCTGCCGGCGGGCCGACCAGCCGTCCCTGAACATTGCTCCCGGTAAGCCTTAGTCGCGAGGGCGTCTTCCGGATCCCGGGGCCGCTCTCAGCCCAGGGGAGCGTGCTGTTCACTCCTGACGCCGTGCCCAAGTCCGACGGAGCGACAGCCCAGCGCGGATGGTCGAATGCTTGACAGGCACCATACCGGCCCGACTAGGGTTCGGCGATGGACCAGGAGACGATTCCGAAGACCATCTCCCTGTTCCTCCTCGGGATCGTTGACCGCGTTAGGCAACTCTTCACGCGTCCCCGATTGGACCTGGTCTTCGGAGGGGATGTACCGCCCTACCTCCACACCTACCCGATCTGGGACGCTGCGACAGGCCGGCAGATTCGAGGCCGATGGTACCGCGTAGGGGTTCTCAACCATTCGAAGGTGCCGGTGTCCGACGTGCAGGTACAGCTATGGAAGCTCGAGCCGGTCCCCTTCCCGCTTCAACCGGTGACCCTGCACTTCAAAGACAACAACCCAGAATCAGGTAGGCCACAGCCTCGATCAGTCGACGTCCCGGCCGGGAGGCATGACCCGACGGCCTTCGTAGACGTCGTGTCGCAGTACGAACGGCAACCAGCCTTCGAGGTTCATACAGTTCCCAATGTCCCCCTTCGGCACATACCAGCGGGTCAGTACACCTTCACCATTCGAGTCACCGGACGTGACGCCGGCGCGACAACGCGGCGCTTCACCGTCGGCCTGAACGAAAACAACGAGCTCACGATGGCGAACGCCGATCAGCCAGTCTGGTGTCGTTATGGCCGCGTTTTATATGTGCGCGTTCGCCGGAGTCTTCGAACGGCCTGGCCGCCACCTCGTGGTAGGCGAAGGAGGCGCGACCTGTGATGCAGCTCAGGGTGGGGTACGTCGCTAAGACGCACTCAACTGAATGGGCAACCGTGAGGTTGCCCATTCGAGGACGAACTTTCCCGCAGCTGACGTTGCGATCCTGGCTTCCATTCTGCGGGGCTGTCTGATCAGGTTCCGGGAGGACGGCCCACCCTCTGGTACAGGTTTGCCTGCACTGTGCCGCCCTGCGCCAGCTCCACCGGAACGACCGTCCGCGGCCAGTTCTTGCCCTCGAACCAGTCCAGGTGAGACCAGATACCGGGCAGCTCCGCAGAGTGGAAGACTTTGACAGGCTGTCGCGCACCGTCGGGGCTGTACCAGAACGCGGGATATCCGTCCTCCTCTCCAACGTAGCCGCGCACCCAGCCGTCGAGCCACTCGCCGGGAACGTCAGCAAGCAGCCGGTGGTTGACCTCACCCGGCCGCAGCGTTCCGTAGGCAGCCAGCAGATGCTCTGTCTTCA
Organism: Candidatus Dormiibacterota bacterium; assembly: GCA_035259145.1. Taxonomy (GTDB): domain Bacteria; phylum Chloroflexota; class Dormibacteria; order Dormibacterales; family Dormibacteraceae; genus CF-161. The sequence goes on from DATFWQ010000324.1 coordinate 4,650, forward strand.
CGCGGGGGCAAGGGTACGTCCTCTACAGCGATCGACTTCGGCATCCAACCTGGGGGAACCAGGTGCCGAATCGGTCAGGTTCGTGCGATCAGAGCACGTTCACGCGACCGGTGCGCCGGTACCGCGCCAGAAGCGAGCGCACACTCCGCCGCAACGTGCGATCGGGCTCGTTCCGCATCGATTCCAACGTCGCGATCACCCGTTCCTCGAGGCGTCTCCGTGAGCCGTCGCCGAGCGTGTGAAACACCTGCTTTCGGACGCACATGTCCGGATCGCCGGCCATCTCGAAGACACGCTCCCAAACCTCAGACAAATCGCTCCGTAGATGGCACGGGCAGAGGGTCATCAGCGCGGCCTGCCGTACGCGGGGCTGCGCGTCGTGGGTGAGGGCAAGCGTCCGGTCGATCTCGACGGCGGAGAGATGTCTGCCATCACCTGGTGCAGGCAGTCCGGCGCGGCGTGCCGCTGTTGTCAGCTTCGGTCTGACGACGTAGGTCGGTTTGCGAGATGGCGCGAGCAAGTCCCGACGTCGCCGTTGCGAACGTAGCCGCACATGCCGAGTCTACGATTGGTGGGCACCCCCACGAGATCTCCCTCTTGTGATTCGGTTGGCCGCGGGTGGAAGCGGTGGCGATCCCCATCACCAGAGCCAACGCGCCGTGAGTACGGGATACAGAACGGCGTGTCGAGTCCTAAGACCAACGTCCGATTGCGGGCTGCGACCAACCCCGTGAGAAGCTGCCGGCCATGCAAGCCGCAACCGCGTACATCGCTCCAATAGAAGGGTGGTTCGACCTCCTGGTGGAGATCCAGCAGCTGGAGGCAGCAGGCCTGGTGGTGGTTTCGATCGACGATGAGGCGGAGCTCCGGGTCGAGCTCACGAGGCAGGGCCACGAGTGCCTGGGCCACGATCCGACGTGGGACGAATCGGGGCCGTGACCGGCGATGCGGAGCCATGGCTCCGCGTCGTCGAGGGCCCGATCCGTCACTGCTTGAGGCCGGCGCTCGGGGAAGCAGACGGGGTAGATGCGTCCCACGGTACCCACCTCTGGACGACCAACGTCGGATCGGCGGTGAGCACACCTGACAGACCGCGCGTCCGGCTGACTGGTGCTGCCTGATTCTCTTGTCTATTCGCGCGGATGCCGTTCGACTACTGGTCATCGAGCCCTCTCCCTGCAGTTCTCGAAATGAGGTGAATCCAAAGATGACCGAGTTGGTGTCCAGGCGCGGTGAGTACATTCGCGCCTCCGCAACCGATGTGTGGCGCGCGCTGACCGACCCAGATATGACGGAGCAGTACCTCGGTGGCGCTCGGGTTCAGTCCACGTGGCGGCCGGGTGACGAGATCACTTACCTGGCCCCGGACGGCGTCACCCGCTTGCTCGAGGGCAGGCTGGTCGAGGTTATTCCCAACCGCCGGCTGGTCTTTGAGTGCAAGCTGCTCTTTGATCCCCGCTTCGCCGCCGAGAAGCCGCATCGCGAGACATTCGAAATCGAAGACCTTGGCAACGTTTGCCTTCTTACAGCCACATTCGACCACTATCAGCCCGACAGCCTCTCGTACGCGTTCGCATGCGATTCCAGGGGTGGCATGGATCTGACGGGGTCCTCCTTGAAGTCGCTGTTGGAGACAGGAAGTCCTATCAAGCTCGCAGTAGAACCGAGCGCAAAGAGCTGACGGTCCGGCATGCCGCGGGCCACCCCCTCGGGTAAGTGAGTTCGCCACGCAGGTCAACCCTTGGTCGATCCTGCCGCCAGTCCCGCCACAATCCATTTCTGGACGATCATGAAGAGGACGACCGCCGGAACGGCGCTGATGATGCTGGCCGCCATCAGCTGGTTCCACAGCGGCAGCGTGTTGTCCGCGATGTAGTTCTGCAGTCCGACCCCTATCGTGCGCGTCGAGGGCGAGGTGAGCACGCTGGCGAAGAGCACGTCGTTCCACGCGAGCAGGAAGGAGAAGATGAAGGTGACAACCAGTCCAGGAACGGCCAGTGGGAAGGTCACGTAGCGCAGCACCTCGTACCTGTGCGCCCCGTCAACGAGCGCCTGCTCCTCGATCTCCTTCGGGAGGCTGGCCACATACACGCTCAGCATCCAGATCGCGAAGGGCAGCGCGAAGGTCATGTAGGTCAGGACCACGCCGAAGTAGGAGCCGACAATGTGGATCGCGAGAGTGTGCTGGATGACGACGTAGATCACGAACAGGGGGAGTAACAGCAATACGCCGGGGACTGCCTGGGTGGCGAGCAGCGAGATGCGAAACGGGTTCCGGAAGCGGAATCGGAAGCGAGCAACCACATATGCGGCGCCGAGCGCGAGGACCGACGCGCACACGCCGGTGAGGATGGCGATGAGCAGGCTGTTGCGCAGGTAGACGCCCAGGTCCACGGTGCTCCACATCTCGGCGAAGGTCTGCCAGTGGATGCTCTTGGGCAGGAGAACGGTACCCGCGCTGACCGAGTCCTGCAGGGAGACCAGGACCATGTACAGGACCGGAAGGAGCACGAAGGCCAGGTAACCCATCGCCGCCGCGTAGCGCCAGGCCACGCCCCGCGAGCGTCGGGCTGTCCGCGGACGTCGAGCCGGCGCTGCCACGATCATCTCGACTCGTCTCCCACCCTGGCCGCTCGAAGATAGAGCACGGCCGGGGTCAGCATGATCGCGAGCGCGACGACTGACATGGCCGCACCGAGGCCGAAGTTAAAGGTGACGAACGAGTTGACGAAGATGTTCAGCGGCAACACGTTCACCTGCTCGGGTGGGCTGATACCGAACATGACATAGGGCAGGGTGAAGTTGTTGAAGTGGTTGATGGTCGACAGGACCACGGCCAGACCCAGCGTCGAGCGGATCAGGGGCAGCGTCACGTAGAGGAAGCCGCGTGGTCCGTTGGCTCCGTCGATCGTGGCCGCGTCGTAGAGCTCGCCCGGGATCGTCTGCAGCGCGGCGAGCGACATGAGATAAACGAACGGCCAGGCGGCCCACACGTCCGCGATCACCATGGCCCAGAGGGAGTTGGGACCGATCAGCCAGAAGGTCTCCCTCGACCCCAGGTGCAGAGCGGACAGAAGCTGGTCCACAACGCCCGTCCCGTTCATGAACACCAGCCGCCACAGAATGGCGTTCACAAAGGTCGGGATGATGTATGGAATCAGCATCATCGCCCTGAAGAAGGCGCGGCCGGGGAGCGACTGGTTGAAGAGCAGGGCCGCGCCCAGGGCGATGGGCATGATCAGGGCGGTTGTCAGCAGGGAGAAGGCCAGGCTGGCCTTGACCGAGTTGAAGAGGGAGCTAGCGAATGGGCCCTGTGGCTCGAGCGTGTCCATGTAGTGGCGCAGGCCGACAAAGGGGGCGCGCAGCCAGTCGCCGATGGTGTACTGGTTCAGGCCGGTCAGGCTGATGTAGAACGCGATCAGGATGGGCAGGAAGACGATGAGCGCCAGCAGAGCAACGCTCGGCGTCATCATCCAGTACGGGGCCCTGAGCGGCGAGCCGCGGGCCGGCCGGCGCGCCCGCACCGGCGCATGCGGGACCGCGACCGCGGAGGGCGCCCTTTCTGGCGTGATCACGTAATCGAGGCCGCCAGCTGCTGGTTGGCCTGGGTGAGCGCGGCCTTCAGAGCGTCCTTGCTGTAGGTGCCCGTCACGCCGATCTGCTGCGCGATGGTGTTGATGGCCTTGCCGAGGACCACCTCAAGCTGCAGCCATGAGCCGAAGAACGGCGTCGGATAGGACTTCAGCTCCGCGTCGTAGAGGGCGTCCCAGGGAGCGACCTTCGCCTCCGGGTGCTTGCTGAACGTCTCCAGCACGACAGGCTGCTGCGCCCGCAGCTTGAACAGCTGGTACTGGATGTCGGGGCTGGTCATCACCTTGATCAGCTGCAGAGCCAGCTCCTTGTTTTTGCTGTACTTGAAGATGGTCAGGTACTGGCCCGAAACGAATCCCTGGGCGGGCTTGGCCTTGGCCGGAAGCGAGCTCATGCCGTAAGGCACGGTGGGCCCGACGACGTACTCGTACTTGCCCGCAACTGCGCCCTGGTCGTATGTGGGAATGCCGCCCGGTCCGGTCATCACCTGCATTCCGATGTTGCCGGAGGCGAAGGCCTTGATCTCGTCGGCTCCCTTGTAGGTCGCGCACTGCCGGGATGCGATCTTGAAGTTCGCCATCCAGTCGAGCCAGAAGGCACACGCCTGGACCGAGGCCTCGGAGTCGAGCAGACCCTTCTTGCCCGTATCGTCCATCAGCTGGGCACCCATCTGGGTGGCGAACAGCCATATCTTGTGCCAGGGATCGAACCCATCTGCCGGCGCCATCGCGGTGCCCCAGCTGTCCTTGCCATTGCTCATCGCTTTGGCGGCGTCGACGAACTCGTTCCAGGTCTTGGGAGGGCTCTTGATGCCAGCGGCTTGAAACATCGCCTTGTTGATCACGAGGGCGTAAGGGTTCCCGCTCCAGGGGACCCCGATGAGCTTGTCCGAAGACGGCCCGCTCATCGCCAGCTGAGGCTGGAAGAACGCCTTCTTGCCACCGAGCTCGTCCCACATCGAGTTTGTAATCGTTTCGAACGCGCCGCTCGCGTAAGCGGTGGGGACGACCGTGGAGCCGAACTCGAAGACGTCGGGGCCCTCGCGGGCGGCAACGCCTGTCTCGAGCTTGGTCTGCTCTTCAGCGGCCGAGGCGTAGGTGTCCCAGGTGAAGCTGGAGCCTGGGTTCTGCTTCTCGAACGTCTGCTTGATCAGGTCCATGAGCTGGCTCTGCTGCTGCGGGTGTGCCGTGTCCTTCGAGATGAAGAGCGACAGCGTGGCCGGCGACAGCTTTGACGAGGTGGTCGCCGGTGTGCTGCCCGTCTGAGCGCAGGCCGCCATGACGCCCGGCATAGCTACCGCCGCGGCGCCCACGCCGGCGACCTCCAGGAAACGCCTGCGAGTCATCGTGCTCTGTCCCACGTCGATCATTCCTTCTCTCCTCCCTAGGCCCTGGATCAAGGCCTTGTCGTCAACCAGCCGCGCGGTGGCGGCAAGGGCGACGGTCATCCAGACAGCGGCGATCTCATCTCTTGGAGCGCTGATGCGCTAGAAGTCAGGCACTAGCCACCCCCTCCAGAACGAGGCGTCTGTGTGACTCGCGCAGGATCAGATGCGACTCCAACACCAGCCGCTGGCCGCGGCCCGAGTCTCCATTCGACGCCATCAGTAAGCGCGCGGCGGTCTCTCCCAGCTCCGCGGCGGGCTGCTCGACCACGGTCAGCGTCGGTGTTACGAGCGAGGCCCAGACCACGTCGCCGTAGCCGACCACCGCGATGTCCTCCGGCCAGCGAAGACGGCGCGCGCGGAGCGACCAGATCACGCCCGCGGTCAGGATCACGCTGCTGCTGAAGATGGCGTCCGGCCGCTGCGGCAGCGAGAGCAGGTCGAGCGTTGCCTGCCGGCCGTGCTCGACGCTGAACGCGCCCAGCCGGACGTACCTCTCGTCCACGGCAAGCCCCGCCCGGTCGAGCGCGTCGCGGTAGCCGCGCAGACGTTCACGAGCGGTTGACACCTTCTGTAGTCCGTTGACCAGCGCGATCCGCCTGTGCCCGCTTTCGATCAGGAGCCGGGTCGCCTGGAAAGCACTGCCGTAGTTGTCCATCACGACCCTGTTCAGGTCCGTGGATCCGCCTTCGCGATCCATGAGCACCACTGGAACACCACGTGCCGACAGGCGCTCGACCTCGACGGGCACGTCGGCGCAGGGCGTGAGGATCAGCCCGTCGACCCGAGCCCGAGCCAGCGCCTCCAGGGCCTGGAGCTCGCGCCCGGGGTCGTCGTCGCTCGAGGCGACCACGAGCACGTGCCCTGGCACACTCAAGACCGACTCCGCCCCGGCCAGAGCCTGCGAGAAGAAGGTGTTGCTGGCGTCGGGGACGATGGCCCCGATCGTCAGCGACCGTGTCCGGGAACGCCCGCGGCCACCGGCCTTGTAGCCGGTGTGACCGACGGCCGCCAGGACACGTTTACGCGTCGCCTCGGCAACGGGCTTCGGCCCGTCGTTGAGAACGTAGGAAACGGTCGCCAGAGAGACCCCGGCAACTCGCGCCACGTCGCGCATCGACGACCGGTCTGAGCTCATCGTTCGACTCTATTGTTCGACTCAATCGAGCCTACCACACAATCTGAGCGGGTTCACAGCCAAGCTCGACACTTCATCAAATAGGCACATGTTCGACCTGGTGTTCGAATTAGGGTTGGCGGCCCGTCGGTAGGTTGCCGCGGACTGGCGGCCGAGGCGGTCGATTAGCCAGGCTGCGAATCCGCTCGTACATCAGGTGGACTCCACAGCCTTCCGCGCGGCGCGGTCGTCGTCCACGGCAAAGAGATCAACCCATCCCCTCCCGGAGTCGCAGCCGCGCTAGCAACGCGTCCACGCTCAGAGGCCGCGGGTCGACCGTCGCCAGCGCCCAGGCCCCGGCAGCGAGCAGGAAGACCGCGTACGGAAACGTCGATACGATGCCCAGCGAGATCGACATCGCGATCCCGTACGTGAGCAGCAGCAGCCCCGTGCCGAGCGCAGCGAGCTGCACCCGCACTCCGAGCCCGAGCCCGAGCCCCAGGCTGATCTCGGCGATCGTCGCGAGCACCGCGAGTGCCGGCGCCAAGCTCGCCGGCAGGAAGGCATTGACCTGATGGGTGTACCTGACGAAGTGACTGAAGTCTCCCCATGACACGCCCGTGGCTCCCGGCGGTCCGAGCAGGCCGAACCGGTCTGCGACGGAGCCCAGGAAGGTTAGGCCGACGAGCACGCGGAGCCCGACGGCGATCCAGGGCCAGCGCCCGAGCGTCGCGGCCAGCACCGCGAAGCCGGCCGCGATGATAACGAGGTAGAGGGTGTGCGTCGCGAAGCGATCGCGGACCATCCAGCCGACCTGCACCAGAAGGGTGATCCAGAGCGCGGCGAAGGCATATCGCCTCATGCGCGGGCCCTCCCCACTGACCAGCGGGACAGCTCCGCGACGGTCAGCACCACCAGCAGCAGGGCAAGCAGCCCGAGCAGCAGCGGGCTGGCGGCGGGAGCCACTATCGCCCACAGGCCGAGCCCGACAAGGAAGAGCGCCACGGCGCCGACCAGTGCGGATTTCATGAGTGGGTTACCTCCAATCAGATTCCATACGCTATCGTATGGTCTAGCATACGCTATCGTATGGTCTGTGCGGAGGCAGGAGACAACGCCTCGTGGTGCCGATCGTCTGGATCGATCGGCCTGGGCGCAGGCGGCGCTTCAGGCGATGCGCGAAGGCGGTCTCGCCGCTGTAGTCGTCGAGACCCTGGCGGAGCGCCTGGGCACGACCAAGGGCAGCTTCTACTGGCACTTCAAGGACCGTGACGAGCTGGTGGTGACCGGCCTGGAGCTCTGGGAGCAAGAGATGACGGAGGCGGTCATCGCTCGCCTGGAGACGGTCGGCGATCCGGTGGTGAGGCTGCGGCAGCTTTTCGACCTGATGTTCGCCGACCAGCCGGGCGGCTTCATGACCACCGCCCTCCTGAGCCACGCGCAGGATCCCAGGGTTGGCCCCGTGCTCCAGCGCGTCACCAGGCGCCGGCTGACGTACCTCACCGGTGCGTTGGTCGAGTGCGGCGTGCCACCCGACCGGGCCCACCACCACGCCGTGGTCGCGGCGACGGCGTACCTCGGCTACTTCGGGCTGCAGCGACAGCTGCCAGATGAGGCCGTCTTTGGTGCTGAGGCGAAGCCCTACCTGCGCCATCTGCTGCACGTGCTCGAGGCGGAGCTGCCCGCGGCCCGCGTCCGCCCATCCGGTGCCTGAGCGCCCACCTCATGCCACGGCCGAGCGGAGCTGGACGGGAAGCGCGACCACTCCTTTACGTTCCCGCGCTGTCGCGAGCTCGGGGTTTCCCGCCGCCCCCCTTCGCGGCGAGCCGGATGGGTGTTGATCCGAATTTCGGGGCCGCCGGACGTACTACGGGGCCCGAGCCTCCCACGCGCGCCCAATCTGGCGCATGAGCGCCGGGTAGATGAGCATGTGTCGGAAAGGTTGGATAAGCACCATGTACGTCGCACCAAGCCTGCCGCGTGTCTTGACGTAGACGCCCATTTGCGCTTGATATCGATCCTCGCCCTGGTCCACCCACGCAAGGTGCAAAACGCCATGCACAGTGTCGTTCGAGAGTTCGGCAGCCCACTCGTCCGCGGTGCGATACAGGGGGATGAACCCGTACGCAGCCGCGATCCCAGGACCCTTCGCGCTACCTCGAAGCTCCTCGGGAAGGCGAGCGCTCAGCGTCGTTTCAGTGCACCTGGGGACCGGACGTATCCTGGCGGCATCGTCCCAACCAAACCAGCGGCCTAAGCGCCAGCGCAACGAAAAGAGTGCGCGACTGGCTGCCGACTGCGCGTTCGTACGATCGAGCGAGGCCATGACGTCGAGAAAGGATGCGAAGTCCTCGGGACCCCCCTGTGCCGGCACCGCCCAGGCATCGAGCAATTTGAAATCGGGGGCGATCTGGGCGATAACCCACGGATGCGCTTCATGGGCGGCGTTCGGCAGCCTCCCGTGCCGTTGAGTATTCATCGCCATGCGGCGTCGAACGCCGGAGCATCGTTTGGAACGATGGATGCTTCATCCATACAGTTGTGTATGGATGAAGTATTGGGCATCATCTGCGGCAGTGTCAACCCCCCGCGAAACGCGATACCGATAGACGATGGCCGCCCCGACCCGCACACCTCGCGGCAAATGGATCGATGAGGGGCTGAGGGCCCTTGCCGCCGGGGGCCCCGACGCCGTCCGGATCGAGCCGCTCGCCCAGGCGCTCGGCGTCACTCGGGGCGGCTTCTACTGGCACTTCGATGACCGGCGGGCGCTGCTCGAGGAAATGCTCGACACATGGGAGCGGGCGACCACCGACGAGGTGATCGAGCGGGTCGAGAGTGAGGGAGGCGACGCCAGGACCAAGCTGCGCCGGGCGTTCACGCTCACCTCCTCCTCCGACGGGCTGCTCGCGATCGACCTCGCAGTCCGCGACTGGTCCCGGCGCGACCAAACGGTCGCCGAGCGGCTCCGACGCGTCGACAACCGCCGAATGGATTACCTGCGCTCGCTGTTCGGCGCCTTCTGCCCCGACGCGGCCGACGTCGAGGCCCGCTGTATGCTCTCCTTCTCACTGCTGATCGGCAACCACTTCATCGCCGCCGATCACGGCCCACGCAGCCGCGGCGACGTGCTGAAGCTGGCCCTCAGAAGACTGGGGGCCGAGTAGCGCCCCGAATACCTGTCGGCGTACTTTGGGCAGCGTAGTCCTTCGCGCGCGCTCCAGGAATGAGGGTCAGGTCATGGGTCTGCCGGTCGCAACCCTGGTCGCGTACAAAGGCGTCACGCAGTGAGACGTTCGACGAGCTCAAAGTCCTGGATCTGGATCCAGACCATCGTGGGCCCAGACAGTGGGCGGCCGCCTGGGCCGCGTAGTGTGACCTTGCGACGCGTCGGCACCATGACGCCCGACATCTCGCGATAGTCGTAGCAGTAGTTCGAGGAACGGGCCCAACGGGAAAACACCTCCGCCGTGTAGTCGAGGCGACGGAGGAGGCCGCGCTCATCGAAGAAGAATGTCTGGTCGCGGGAATGAGTCGGGATATCCGAGGGGAAAACCACTTCGAGGCGCCGCCAGGTCTCGCCCCCCTCGTGCCACGGCTCACCCTCTCGCAATTGGAATCCAGGCCGCGCGAGCATGAACGGGGTGGCGACATAGTTCCAGAGGGCATAGCCGATGAAGTAGAGAACATCCAGCGTGTCCCATTTCAGTTTGTGGCTCATGTGCGAGAAGGCCTCTCGAGCGTTAGCCCGGGACAGCTGTCGATCAGCCCGATCGGACTCGATGCGGACGGCTCCCTCAACGAAATGGCCCTGGAAGCCGGGGCGCGGAAAGCCTTCGAACGTCGCGCGCGGAGAATCGGTCGAGAAACGGACCAGTGCACCCGACCCCGTCGCCCTGGAAATGGTGCGGCCTTGGAGCCGCACGTCAAACATTCTCCCTCCACTGCGCAGCCGCACGCGCACGTGCTCTGCAGCTTGCCATCTTTCGAGCCCGCCGTGTGCGTCGAGGGCTCGTTGCAACAGATCGACCACTAATGCAGCCTAAACACGCTGACTGCTGTCATGCAAGTCAAAGGCCGACGTCCCACACGTTCCGGGCGGCTGGCGGCAACGCCGAGCGCTGAACTCGGCATGTTGGCGATAGCGATTATCGACAGTTGGCGCGGCCCCGAGCCCAAAGGGATGCAATCCAGATCGAGATCGAGAGCTCGTCCATGGTGGTGGTGACGCCAGGCTGCGTACCGACGTGCTAGCGCTGCGCCATCAGCTCAGGGTGCTCCAGTATCACCACCTCCGGTGGCCGGCGCCTGCCCGAGTCCCTTTCGACCCCGAAACTTGCGATCGCGCGTCGAGAGACAGTCCGTTTGGCGGCGACGCTCGACGATCGCGAGGGCACCCGAGCCTTCGTTGAGATGCGACAGCCACATTTCACCTGAGAGCCTGTCGAGCGCGAAACTCGGAAGCACCGGACGCTCCACCTGTGCCGTACACCACGTGGCGTCAGTTCGATCCGGGCGTCCACGATGAGGCCGCCCCGCATGCCGCTCGGCTTAGTCCCCGACGGCGGCGGCAGCTGCTCGCGGTGGAGTCGGCCTTGTCGCGGGGACCGGCCTGGCCGACGGCGAGTCCCGGCCGGTCCCGCTTGCGACCGTCAGGCCGCCGGCTGGCTGAAGGTGGCGACCAGCCGCCCGAATGCCAGTATGTGGAGCCTCATCGAGAAGGCGACCACGGCACCCCGCGTGGCTGCCGGGAGGCCCAGGCTGGGCACGTCCAGGGCGAACACCGACAACCGATAGCGGTGGGTGCGGTCACCCGGCGGCGGGCAAGGGCCCAGGTAGCCGGTGAGGCCCGCGTCGCTGGTACCTGAGACCGCGCCGGCGGGCAAAGCGCTGTCCAGGGACGTGGCGCCCGGCGGGATGTCCCAGGTGAGCCAGTGCCAGAATCCGCTGCCGGTGGGCGCATCGGGATCGAACATGGTCACGGCGAAGCTTCGGGTGGCTGCGGGAGCCCCGCTCCACCGCAGCCTCGGTGCCTGATTGCCGCCGTGGCAGCCAAAGATGTTGGCGATCTCACTCTGAGGGAACGGGCGGTTGTTTTGGAGATCGGGGCTGGTCAGGTCGAAGCGGGACGTCCCTTCGGGGATGCCTGAGCGCACGGCGGTGAACCCGAACTGGTCGGTTACGTCCCTGGCGGCCGCGGCGAGTGGAGCAGCGAAGCCAGTGCCCAGCCCGACCGCGACAGCACCTGCCGCCAGCACGGCGAGCAGCTTCAACCGTCCTCTGATCCTGTTCATCTGGTCCTCCCCAATTTGGCGCCGCTGAGAAAACAGGCAGAGGCCGGCGAGCCTCCCCTTTCAGCGGGTCGTGTTTGATGATGACAGCATCGCGAACCTGGCAGAGGGGTCGGGCCGCCCGTGATCCACGTGCGGCCCGGTCCCGCGCCATCAAGGAGAGTCGTCTGGCTCGGCTGGGCACTGTTTTACAGCTGCTTGCCCGTCTGGACAGGGTGGGCGATCTTGTGCACCGCCCTGGCGAAGGTTGTGCGGTGGGAGGAGCGCCGCCTGCTGGAACACTTTGGCGACCATTACCGGGCATACATGGCGGCAGTCCCGCGCTGGGTGGGGTCGAGCCGAAGGAGAGGCTTGCCGGGACCGAAACCAGGAGCGTGGACTAGTAGGGCCTTGGGAGCCGGTGCGTCAGGGCGGCGAGAACGAGCCGGTCGGCCAGCGGCAAGTCGACAACCCTTCACCCGACGTCGAATCCGGCCCTCGTAGCGTCGAGCCAGCATGCCGCCCGAACATTTGGCAAGGCCGGGTTCGTTTGAGTCGTCGGTCAGCACGCCCCCGAGAATCGGCGGTTGCTGCTGGCAGGGTCATTCCGTCCGTCTGCCGGGTCCGATCGTCGCTCCCCCGACTCCCACCGCGTACCAAATAGTTGTCTCCAGGCGCGGGGGACGACGTGCAATCGAGTTGGGCAGCCGCCTGACTGGGTGTCGAAGCACGCCTTTCATCGTCTCGCCATCCAGGTCCCGGCGCTTAACAGGCAGTGTTCCCATCCGGGCTGCCCGCCTCTAGCGTGGACTCCGCAGCAACGCAGCAAGGAGGTCCGCCGTCGATGCCCACTGACACCATCCAACCGATACAGGAGATTCTCAACCGCTGGATCCTCATCGGTCAGGCGCTCGTCGGATCGATAGGTGCCCT
>DATFWQ010000325.1:0-8758 GCA_035259145.1 Candidatus Dormiibacterota bacterium
GCTAGCGAATGTGCGGTTGATCGTCTCATAGAGGTACAGGCCGCCCGGCCTGAGGACGCGGCTGGTCTCTGATATGACTCTCTCGAGATCGTGCACATGCTCGAGGACGTCGCAGCAGCAAGCGATGTCGAAGGAAGCGTCCGAAAGGGGGAGCGCCTCACCTGTGCCACCCAGATATTCGACCTGCAACCCGTCCGTTTCAGCATGCTCTCGTGCCACGGTCAGCGCAGCTGCGGAGGGATCGACGCCGGTGACGCGGCAACCGAGACGCGCGAGCTCCTCTGCAAGAAGGCCACCACCACACCCGACATCAAGAACGGTCTGGTCTTTGGGATCGATGGACAAGTCGAAAAAGACCCGACCGAAGTACTCCATCCGGCCCGGGTTGAGCGCGGTGCGGATCGCCGAGAGGGGACCGTCGGCGCTCCACCAGGGGTCGCCGGGCTGATCGTAGATTGCGTTGTCGACTGGCATCCCGTACGTGCGTCCCTACCAGCACCGAGTTAGCTCGGCCGTCGCTATTTGCAACCGGCCACGAGCGGAGAAACATAAGGGCGACTCGTTAGGGTGCTGATTAGAACCTGTCCCGTTAGCCTCCGCCACGTCAGTTTGTTTCATCTGGTCCCTTATTAGCCCGCGACCAACCCTCCGCTCACGGCGCCCAATTCGTGGCCCAACGACGACAAGAGCCCACGGGGTAGGACGCTCCTCCCGTGCAAACGACCTGCCCGCTGGCCAGCGAGTAGGCCTTGACCTCGCGGGCGCGAGCCTGGGTGTCAAGCGATTCACCGCAATACGCCGCCGCCATGATGCGATCGCGCGCAACCGCGACCGAAACGCATGCAGGATGTTAAAAGCTTGCCGATGGTCGCCAGTCTGGACGCTCCCGATAGGGGGGATCGTCGGAGCTAGAATGCGGCGTTGAACGCGTTCCCGAGATCAATGGGCGCAAGACGGACGCCCAGATGTTCGTCAAGTCTACTGATGGCGGCACTCGCTACGATGCGTCCGAGCAGGACTTACCCGAAGGGATCTCCGACCTCGAGTGAGGACCGAAGCACGTGGTCAATGAAGGTCTCAATCCCGAGCGACGAGGAAGGCTACTTCGGTCGCCTGTGCCCAGGTTGTGGAGGTTTCTTCAAGCTGGGTGTGGCTGATTTCAAAGCCGCGCCGGATGGGCTGCAGCTGTACTGCTCGTACTGCGGGCACCATGCTGACGCCGGCGACTACTTGACCCCGGACCAGCGAGAGCGCGCACTCTCCGCCGCGCAGGCGATCGCCATCGCGAAGATCCAGGAAATGCTCGGGGAGCTTCCCAGTGGACCGATCGGCGGCGTGTGCCGTTAAACGTGATCAGTCGGTTCAGCGGGAGCAGGGCAGGAATGTGATCCGCGGACTAGCTGACCCCCTTACGCACACACGTTCGCGCTTTGAAACGTCCGATCTTCGTCCAGACGAGTCGACGACAAACATCGGACTGTTCAAAGCGGGACAGGCTCCGTCCCAAGTACTTCGACAAGCCGTTGTTGACCCTGGTCGGGCCCTGACACAAAGGCTTCTCGCCCGGCTCCTACTCCCCGCCGCGGACCCCTCGTTCGAGTGCCACGGCCCAGCGCGCCGGATAAATGCACCCCACGGGCCTTCGTTCAGGACCAGAAGCCAGTCCAGCGCCTCGCGGCGAGCTGAGGCGATCCAGCGCTCGGCGATCGAGTTCGCCAGGTTTACTCCACGAGTACGCCTGGGCCGCCTGATCGAGATGACGGATGATAAGTCTACCCCACAGGTCAACTCAGAGTAGACGACACAGGCGATTTTCGAACTGACTCTAGGGGTTAATCACACACCACATCGTCCGGCGGTGAGAGGCACCTCAGCGGAGGGCGCGATCACCGGCGGCCCGGACGCGACCGATCACAATTCTTGACCGTGCACCGCCAGGTGAGGTTAACGGTGGGCTAACGGAACCTTAATCGTATTTCCTCGCAGATTAGCCCAGCTCGTAGAGTCTCCTTTTCAGGCGTCGTCTCCAAGCTGCCGCCTCGCGTATTGCAGCCTTTGTCGCTCGGCTGGCGACAGATCGTTCTCGATCTGGCTATAGGCCTCAGAGACCCTATACCAGTCGCCGGCGTGCCAAGCTGTATCCGCTGCAGAACGCGCCACCCGACCGCGCATTTGTTGACCGAACTCACACGCGGCAGCCTCGCGGACAGCCGACAGCTGATCATAGAATCCAGGATCGTTCCTAAGAGCTCTGCTTCCGTACCCACGCGTCTCCTGGGCCAGCTTCCTCAAACCCCGCCCGAGAGCGCGACTGGTTGCCGCGAACCTCCGGTACCGTCTGGCCGCCGCCGGATCAGCAACTCTCATTAGGTCGCTGATCGAATAGGGCCTTCGATGTCCGCGCCATGCGGCCGCCGATCGAAGACTTCCTGGAGCGCGAGCTTCAGGCCCTTATGGAGCGACCCGCGGCCACCGCCCGCTGGCACGTCTACTTCCGATGCGAGTGGTGCGAATGGTTCCAGCGGGCAACGCCTAGAGCGCGCCAACGATGCCCATCTGAAGGCCTGAGCCGGTCAGTGCAAGCACGAGCAGCGGCATGGCCGTAAAGCTGACCGCGTCGCCGACCGCGGAGACCCCCTGTCCCAGGAGCACGACGCGAAAGTCGCGGACGCCAGCGGCCAGCTCCGGCCGAGGACCGCTCGCTACGACGATACTGGTGGTCATCGTCCCGCATGAGTCACGCGGGAACGACCGCAATCGCGTCGATCTCGACCAGGAAGTCCGGATGGGCGAGGCCTTTGACGACGGCGGCGGTGATGAGAGGTGGGTTGGGTCGGTCGCCCCATACGCGCTGGAACGCCGAGTAGCCGGACCGGAAGTCCTGGCCCTCGACGATGAAGACGTTCCATTTCACGACGTGCTCAGGCCGAGCACCAGCTGCCGTCAGGGCCGTGAGCACGTTGTGCAAGACCTGTTCCGTCTGTACGCCAAGATCGCCGATCCCGACGATGTTCCCGTTGGCGTCGACCGCGTCCTGGCCGCCGACGTAGATCGTTCGGACGCTGCCAGAGACCACCGCGACATTGCTGAATGCCGGGTTTTGGTGCAGGCCATCCGGGTTGAGGAACTGCACTTGCCCGAGCCTGCCACTCGATGCTGCTGCCATCACTCGCTGCTCTCCTTTGTTCGGCGGCGATGGGCCGCCACCTTGGCGCGATTGCCGCAGCGCTCCATGGAGCACCAGCGCCGGTGTCCGGACCGCGACGTGTCGACGAACAGCAGCGCGCAGCGCGATCCCTCGCACCGCTTGAGTCGTGCAGCGCGCGGCCCACCGAGGAGATCGATGGCGTCCCGAGCAGTAGAGGACAAGAGGCTTCGCACGCCGTGCGTACCCACCCACGCCCGGCTCGAACCGGGCAGCAGCTGGGGAATGAGGCACGGCTGCGCGGCCAGGTCGTTCAAGACCTCGCGGGCGCCCTCCGGGACGGGCCGGCCATCGATGTGCGCGTCGGACGCGCTCCAGATCGCGGCCTGCAGCCGGACGGCCATCTCGATGTCATCGTCCGTGGCATGCAGGCCGGCCACGCCCACCACGTCAGCAGCCCAGCGGTCGAGGTCGGACGGTCGCCTGAGCGACTGGAACCTGGCCAGCGGCCCCACGTAGGTTCCCGGCCCCGTCATAGCAAGGGCCAGCGCCAGGCTTCCGGGATCGAACGTGAAGACCTGTCCGTCGGGGTGATGCACCTTGTGCGCGCCGACCTCGATCATGTAACTATAATAACCGGTTACAGACTGGTTCATGCCCATGGCCGAGCTCTCGAGGCCTACTAGCGGACCTTTAGCAACGCCATCCAAGGAAGGAGCGAATTCACGATGGGAAGGATTGTCGCGAGCGACAACGTCTCGCTCGACGGAGTCATTGAAGACCCGGCCGGTGATGAAGGCTTCGAGCGCGGCGGCTGGGTCGGCCTGATCGCGGACCGGCCGGACCTCGGCGAGGTCACGCTCCGCGAGGCTCTGGGTGCCGAGGCGATGCTGATGGGTCGGCGGACCTACGAATGGCTCGCCCAGCGGTGGCCATCGCGGAGTGGCGAGCTGGCCGACAGGTTGAACAGCATGCCGAAGTACGTCGTGTCATCGACCCTCGAAGATCTGAAGTGGAGCAACACTACGGTCCTATATGGCGAGGCGCTCGACGATGTCTCGCGGTTGAAGGCGGAGCTCACTGGGGAGATAGTTGTCCCGGCCAGCTTCACGCTGGTGCGCATGCTGATAGAGCACGACCTGGTTGACGAGCTACGACTCAAGGTCTTCCCGGTCGTGCTCGGCGCCGGGAAGCGCCTCTTCGGCGAGACCAGCGGCAAGAAGTCGTTGCGCCTCGTGGACGTTCGGACGCTCGACGGAGACACGACGTTCCTGACCTTTGCATGCGCGTAGCGGCGCTCCGCGTACGGCTCCGCCGTCAGAGGCGACTTGGGTTCAAAAACTGGTCGGGGGCCTGGGGTTTGAACCCGGGGCCTCACGGTCCCGAACCCTACGTAGTTCGTGTCCTCCCGTGTCCCGCCGGTTCCTTCAGTGTCCCCCTGTGCTCAATTTCGACCGCGGTCGTGTCCTCTCGTGTCCTCCTGTATCCTCCTGGTTCCGCGAATGCGTGACACGTCTGTGACACGGCAGGCCGCTCTGGGCTTCGGAACTGAGCGCGCACGCCACGATGCAGAGGTGTCGTATCCCCTACGTACACTCAGGCCGTGCGCGGCGCGCGCTTGCCCAAGGTCCATCTGCGTCTCGTTGCCAGGCTGTACCGAAAGACGCTTCCAGCCGCTGCTCTTCCATCAAGTAAGCCCACTTCTGGACGATCTCGTGCTCCCACTGCGACTCGCTCAATCCGGTCTCCGGAGTCCATGGAAGGACGACCGCCACCAGCGAGGATCAGACTGCTATTTCGCAGGCGGCGGCGCGGTCGTCGCTGGCGCATCCGGAAGCGTATGTGGAGAACATGGCCAGCCCAACAGTGACGATTGGGAAGTCGATGGGGGGAAGCTGGCTTGTTCGCATAGCCAATGTATGGTCCCTTGTCGAGAAGTCCTACCCCACCCACCTGAAGACTGAACTATCGTGTGCCGTTACATGTGGTCAGTCGGTTCGTTACAGGGCGCCGCAAGGCTGGGCATGAGCGTCAGGCGTCAATCGCGGATCATCTCTGCTCAAATCACCCCGCGGGGTAGACCAGCGGCCCGGCTCCCGTCAGGCAGCCCTGCCGGTAGATGGGATCGTCAGCAACTAAGCCAGGGGTGGGAGCTGTACAACCGCGTTTGCAGCCTCACTTACGGGCAAACCCAGCCGCCCGAACGAGGTGATGCTGGCGGTGAACAACATCACGTCGATCCACCGCGGCCTCCGCGGCGGCTCGGCTCGGCTCCTGATGACCACCAAGACGGGGACGCCGCGGCGGGCGGTGACCGTGGTCGGCAACGAGACCGTCAAAGGGCTGCGGCATGGCTGGAGCGAGCGGCTCAAGATTCTCATTCAGCTGCCGCTGTTCGTACGTTGGTGCTGCCGCCCGGCTTCACCGTCGGCTGGGGCGAGACAATCGCCGACGGCAGCGAACTCGCCTGGACCCTCGACCCGCGCCAGGCCAGCTGGCTGCTGCTGGGCGTGGCCGCCTTCACCTACACCTGGCCCTGCACTGGCGCATCGAGGAGGTGCTGCCACCCCCCTGCTCGTCGTGGGCGCAGCCAAGCTGGCGCTGGCCATCGCAGGGATCACCACGGGGTGGAAAGGATTGCGGCGCCCGCGACGCTCGCACAAAGGGCAGCCTATCCGCACCTAGGAGGCTGCCCGGTAGCGCCGGTCGGCGGCCAGGGCCAAGTCGAGCAGCCGCCCGGCGATCGCCTTCTCCTGCCAGAACAGCGTGGCTAGCACCAGATCCGGTGCCACCAGCCGTCGACCGGTCATTTCATGCCTGGGCCGCCACGGCTGCACGGAGACGCGGGTCCACCAGCGGGTCTGGTAGTAGCTGGCAACCTCGCCCGGGTTGAGCGGGTCGGCCACGTGCTGACAGGCCAGGTACTCGCAGGCGACCACCCTGACGCAGGCCTCCTCGGCGACCTCCCGCACGAGCGCTTGCTCAACGGTCTCGCCGGGCTCGACGCTGCCGCCGGGAAACGTCCAATGCTCGTCATCCCAGGTCACCATGACCACCCGGCCGTCCGCGGTGACACAGATACCCAGCGCCTGAGTGACCTGCCCCGCCGGAGGCATCCAGCCCGGCGCCATCAGCGTGAACCAGGCTGGCCGCGCCACCTCCAGCACCGGCTGCGGCGCCACCGCCGCATCGACCGGGCCACCCGGTACCGGCATCGGCGCACCACCGATCGGAATGTCGGAGGAAGTGTGGGTCACGACGAGCATTGTGC
Source organism: Candidatus Dormiibacterota bacterium (assembly GCA_035259145.1). Taxonomy (GTDB): domain Bacteria; phylum Chloroflexota; class Dormibacteria; order Dormibacterales; family Dormibacteraceae; genus CF-161. Next base: position 6,417 of record DATFWQ010000325.1, read on the forward strand.
CTGGCGCTAGGCGGGGCGCCTTCCCGGGCGGTCGCTCACCTGTCCCGTTAATCTCCGCCGCGTCACTGCGTTTCGGGCGGGGTGGCGAGTCCAGCTTGGCCATCGGTCGCAGGACCCTTGTCATCCATGTTGACCTGCGTCGATGCTCGGAGCATTCGTTCGCGCTTTGAAACGTCCGATCTTCGTCCAGACGAGTCGACGACAAACATCGGACTGTTCAAAGCGGAACCGGCTCCCACCTCAAGCCCGTCGACCTGCCGTCGTTGACACTGGCCGTGCCCTTACGAGGGCTTCTTGTCTCAACCCGGCTTCGGCGCCTAGTGAAGACCCGGCAAGCGCCGCCGCCGCCACCTCCCGGGCCTGGAGCCCAGGGGCACGGCCTGGGCAGTTGGCGACAGCGGGAATCGCGACCGGCTCCCGGTGGCCGCATGCAGCACGGAGACCGATCATTCATCGAGCACCCCAGCGGAGTTCAGGCCAGCCCTGCTGACCTACAGGACCCGCGGGCGACGGCCAGTGAATTACCAGTAGAGGTCCGATTGGGCAGTTGCGGCGAGCTCACCGGGATTAAAGTAGATTCGCTATCAGAGTCGGCTCGGAGGTGATTCTCATGCAGGCGGCCGAGAAGAAGATCGAGCGCTCCAGCGCCACGGTGACCGACTTCGGAGCTTATCTCGAGCCCGTGCTCCGGGTCCAGCCCGGTGAGCGCTTTACCGTGGAGACACAGGACAACCTCTTCGGCAGGATCACGAGCGAGGAGGTTCTACCGTCTCCGGAGCACCTCGACATCCTGCGCACAACCCCCTGGACGGTGAACCCAGTGGCTGGTCCTATCTACATCGAGGGCTCTAAGGCCGGTGACCTGCTGGTGGTGGAAATCGAGGAGATGGTCCCCACCGACACAGGCTGGACTGGGTTCCTCGCCACCTTTGGCAACCTTGCCCAACGTCACGACTTCCCCGAGTTACAGCAGTTCTATTCGCGGATGACCCGGCACGAGCCCGGACCGAGCGGCACCACCTCGGATGGGAGCGGCAGCTTTACCGTCACACGAGAAGTGAGATACCCCCTTCGTCCCTTCCTGGGGACGATCGTGACAGCCCCAGAGAGAGGGGTTCACAACACGCTCGTCACTCAGGGATCCTGGGGCGGCAACATCGACTGCAAACACGTGTGCAAGGGCCACCGCGTCATGCTCAACACTTACCACGACGGTGGGTTGCTTTTCTTCGGCGACGGCCACGCAGCTCAGGGCGACAGCGAGTACACAGGAATTGCTGACGAGAGCGCCATGGACACCACTGTCCGCTGCCACGTGATCGAGAAGAAGCGGATCCCCGGCGTGCTTCGAATCGAGACTCCCGGCAGCCTCATCCAGGTGGACAGCGCGCGGAATACCGGCAGCATGGATCGGGCATTGAACGGAGCCTTCATTGGCATGATGGACTGGCTGACCAAGGATCACGGCATGGATACCAGGGAGGCCTACTTGCACTTCACTGCCAATCCAGACGTCGTTGTCCACACATACCAGTTTGTCGGCCCTGCCTTCTACGTCGTCGGAGTCGAGTTTCCGAAGCGCTACATCTGAGCCCGTTGGCTGTTTGGGAGGGTAAGCCATGGATCTTGGCTTGACCGGCAAGGCGGCTTTGGTCACGGCAGCAAGCCGAGGCATTGGCAAGGGAGTGGCTCGAGAGCTTGCTGCCGAAGGAGCCCGGGTCTTGATCTGCGCACGCGGCCGCCACGACCTGGACAAGACTGCCCAGGAGATCCGGGACTTGGGCGGGGAGGTGCACGCCGTCCAAGCCGACGTGGCCAACATGGAGGATCCTCCGAGGGTCGTAGAAGAGACTGTCCGCCAATTAGGAAGGATCGACATACTGGTCAACAACGCGGGAGACGCCTGGCTCGGCCGTTCAGTCGATACGACGGATGACGAGTGGCGCTACAGCATGGAGGTGACCTTCTTCAGCGCGGTCCGATTCACCCGTGCTGTGGTGCCGCACATGCGTCGGCAGGGCGGTGGACGCGTCGTCAACATTGCCTCGGTCAGCGGCCACACCATGTTGGGCGGTCTCGCCGATTACCAGTCAGCAAAGGCAGCCATGCTTGCCTTTTCGAAGACAATGGCGATCGACCTGGCGGCGGATAACATCCTCGTCAACTGTGTCTGCCCCGCGCTGATCCATACCCCACTCTGGGACAGGCTCGCCGACGCGATGGTACCTACGGTCGGCAAGACCAGAGAGGAGGTTTTCCAGAACCTTGCCAGTCAGCTCCTGATGCTGAAGCGCTACGGCAGGGCTGACGAAGTCTCTGGCCTGGTGGCCTTCCTGGCCTCC
>DATFWQ010000326.1:0-3364 GCA_035259145.1 Candidatus Dormiibacterota bacterium
CCGGCGGGTCGTCAGATCGGTACGCCGAGACGGTCCGCGGGTCGACGTCGTGGTCGCCTACCACGTCGGCGACCGGACGTGGACGCACGCGTGGGACAGCTACCGGATCAGCCAGGAGGAGCTTACGGCCGATCTGGCCGCGGCTGGCCTGCGCTTTGGCCGGTGGCTCACCGATGACCACGCCTGGTTCACCGCCGGACCGGTCGCCCTCCCTTCACCCTGACCCACCCGAGTGGCGCGTCGTGGTCTGGTCACTGGTGGTGGCCGGCCGGCTTAGCGCGGTGAGCGGCTATCAGGATCCCGCTGGCAGCCACGAGGAGGGCGCCGTGGCCAATCGCAGAGATCGACCTGGTTCTCGGGACACTGCGCTGCAGATCAGCGGCCGAACCCTGTCGAATATTTCCGTTTGTTCCCGCCCTGCTGTCTCCATGCCAGGGACGGGACTGTGGCGTTATGCGAGCATCCGTGTGAGCCGAAGCTGGAACACTAAGCAGGTGTTGGAGTTCATTGGCGCGCCCTCGGTTGCCTTGGACGGCTGGACGATCAGAGTCCAGCGTGGGCTGCCCTCGACATTCGACGCGTACTGCTCGAACGCCAAGCTGGTCGACCAGTTCGACATGAAGTCAACCGAGGGTGACTACTGCTTCGTCAGTGCTGGCCCGGTAGATGCGGACTGGCCGGATCTGGTAGTTGCGCAGCACTTCTCGCCCGCGCAGGGAGGACTCGACCCAGGGCTTGACGGTTTCTAGGGCCTGGTCTGCGTGCGGGCGGGTCAGGGGTCGAGGGTGGGTCTGGCGAGGATCAGCCTGTCAGGTTCTGGGCGTGCCTGTGAAGGTGGTAAGGCTGGCGTGGCTGAGGCCTGCTGCTTTGCCCAGGACGCGCCAGAAACCGAACACGCCTGAGATCAGGCGGACCGGGCCCAGGCCGGTGACGGTCCGGCAGCCGGTGGCGGCAATGGTGATGGGCCGGAACCAATGGTGGCGGGCGGCAAAGCGCAGCCGGTAACGGATACCCCAGTCGGCGGGGCAGGAGTAGACGCCGTGCCCGACCGGGGGAAGAGTGCACAGCGCCCGCGCAACGGTCTGGGCTTGGCGGGCACCGGTGACGGTGATCTGCGCTGGGGCCACGAAGTGGAAATTCTGATGGAGGGGGTTGAACCTGTCGATCGTCAAACGGTCAATGTGCGTGGCGTTTGTGCAGGCAGCCGTGCCCGCGCCGTTGTTGGTGTCGCTGGCCGCCGCATGCCCGCAGCCTGCCAGCACGATGCAGGCCAGGGCAGCAACCGCAGGCAGCCAGCCCAGTGGCCGCCCTGATCCAGCTTGCCCGTGCCCGGTCATGGCCCTCCCTTCCTGGCGCTTGCCCCGGACCGTCGCGGTCTGGTCTGGCAGTTAGACGCTCTTGGCTGCCGCCTGGTGCCAAATCTGCCCGGTCATTTGTGAGTTCTCGCCGTTCCCGGGATAGGTGCCAGTGAACGCCGGTGCCGCGGTGGGGGTCAACGTGGAGCGCCCGCAGCGCGCAGCGCGAGGACGAACGACGTTGAGGCCCGCTAGGCCCGGCGTATCCTCGGCTGGCCGGGAAGCTAGGTGGATTCACACTGGTGGGAGGCCGAAGAGGGGCTCGCCGTCGCTGCCGCCGAGCAGGAAGACGAACCGCTCCAGGTCCTGGTACAGCTGCGGGAACCCGTAGGCGGGGTGGCCGACGAACTCTTCCAGAGAGGCGGCCAGGCGGGCGGGGTCGCGGGCCAGCCAGCCGCTGAGGAATTGCAGCATTTCGGCGAGTTCGGCGGCGTCGGCGGCGTCGAGTCTTATTTCGGGCATGGGTTCACCGCGCGAACCAGGGCTCCATGATGCGGCCGGCTCGGGCTAGCAAGCCCGATGGCTACCTTCTCGGCTCGTACCGCATCGCCACTGCCCCCGAGCCGAGCTCCAGCCGGCTCACGAGCTTTAGGTCGACATCCTTCGATAGCCCCGCGTGCAACGTCGGCCCGTGGCCCGCGAGCCGGGGATGCACCACGAACTCGTACTCATCGATCAATCCCAGCTCCGTCAACGCCAGCGGGAGCTTCACGCCTCCGACGAACAGTCCCTTACCCGGCCCCGCTTGAGCTGCTGAACGGCCTTGCCCAGATCCCCGCGCACGAGCTCCGCGTTCCAATCGACCCGCTCCAGGGTGCTCGACACGACGTACTTCTTTGCCGCGTTGATCGTCTGGGCGAAGGGTTCCATCCAATCAGGTCTCGCTGAGGTGATCTCAGCGAATTTCGTTTGATGCAGCTGCTGGAGGCTCACGCGAGAAGCTCCTCGCGCTGGGGGCCTGCGCTCATCGTGCTGGGCATGGCGCCCCTTTCCGGCCGCCCAAGCCTCGCGCTACCGTGAGATGAGCTGGCACGGCGAAAGGAACGGCTGTTAGAACCTAGCCGCCCCGCGCAGGGTGGGCCCGCGAGGGTGTGGGCCTGGCCCTGTTTGGTGTGCCTGTGCCGATCCTGATCTAACCGCCGCGACTCCGCGCGGTCCTCCCTCCGATGTGCGCGGCCGGCTGGAGCCTGTGTCTGCTGTTGCTGGCCGTTGTTTCCGTGTGCAGGCCAGCCAGGCACCAGCGAGGAAGCGTGATCAGCATGGACAAGGATGAACTGCTCGAACGATATGAGGCGCTCGGCGAGGACGACGATTTCCTGGCGGCCAAGCCGCTGTTTGACGCCGAGATTCGGCGGCGGGAGCAGGGCGAGCCGGGCCTGCACGGGCCGGAGGACGCGCTGCTGCTGCGCCAGTACGGTTACCTGCTGGAATGCCATGGCCGGGTCACGATCAGGCGGGCAATCGAGCGGTACGAGCGGGCGATCGCGCTCGACCCGGGCGCTGACAAGGTTCGGTACCAGTGGATAGGCGCCAAGGCGTCGCTCGGCGAGCCGGAGACGGCGGTCGGCCTGCATCGCGAGCGGGTTGCCGCCGCGCCGGGGGACGTCCGCGAGCTGCGGCTGCTGTCGTCTGCCTATCTCGCGGCGCATGACTACGATGCGGCAGCCGATGTCATCGCCGCGGGCCTCGAACGCGCCCCTGACGATGTGAGGCTGATCGAGGACCGGGGCGCGGTCAAAGAGCACAGGGGCGATGCGGACGGCGCGCTCGCCGACTGGCGTCGCGTGCATGAGCTTGACCCGGAGTATTTCGGCTCGGTCTATGCCAGCGCCTTCCTGCTGGAACGGGAGGGACGGCTGGCCGAGGCCGCCGAGGCGTGGCGCCAGATCGTGGACTTCGCTACCGGGCGCGGCTGGGAGCTGACGGCCGCCTGGCCCAGGCAGGAACTCCAGCGCATGCTCGGCCTGCTCGCCGAACGCAAAGATCCCGGCGGGTGAGCGGGCCAGCCC
>DATFWQ010000327.1:0-4448 GCA_035259145.1 Candidatus Dormiibacterota bacterium
CCACGCACACAGACAGCACGAGCCGACCTTCGCCACGCAGGACCTCTACGACGTGGCGAGGCAGCTCTGGGAGCGGATGCAAGAGCGGCGTCCGCTGCGCTTCGTGGCCGTCTCGCTGACCGAGCTGGCGCCGGCATCCGTGACCCAGCTTGACCTCTTCGCTGCGGGCGAGCAGCGCTCGGATCGCACATCAGCGCTGATGGACCAGCTCCGGGATCGCTTCGGCGAGCGGGCGGTGCTGCAAGCCAGCCTTCTCAACCGGAGCCACCTGGCACCAGACCGCATCGCCTTCGGCAAACTGCCGCGGAGCGGGGGGGCGGTCACGTTTGAACGAACCCCGCCCAGGGGTGCGACCGCACCCCTAGCTTCCCGGTGTCGGCTCCCGCGTCTCGAGCCAGGTTAGCCCTGACAGACCGACGCGGCGGCGGCCTCCGTCATGGACGACGACCATCAAGACGCTGTCGCAGGTGTTGCAGCGGAGGACCGCGCCGGGCGCACGGGGATACATGTACAGGTGCTGAGCGCCCATGTGCGCGACCATCCCGCACGAAGCGCAGGCGCCGCGAGCGGCAGTCAGCTCCTGAACGAAGATCTCCTGCAGGACGCCCGCGGCGGCGTTTCCATCGAGCCGCAGCTGACTCTCGTCCATGTTCACTCAGCCTCCTGTGGGTCCAAACCTTTCAGTCTTCACACGCCGGGCCTCGTGACCGAGATCGACCAGCGTCCGCGCGACCGCTTCGACGAGCGGCGTCGGGCCGCAGACGAACGCCAGGGGCCGCTCGGCCGGCGCCCACCCGACCTCCTCGAGCATCTCCGCGTCGATTCGGCGGCTGTGCCCGTTCCAGCCCTCCGGCTGGGCGCGGGTGAGGGTGTGAACGACGTGCAGCCCGCCATCAATGGCCGCCCGCCGGTCCAGCTCGTCGCGGTAGATCACGTCCGCCAGTGACCGGGATGAGTAAAGGAGGCGGGTGGGCACCGTGTTCGCACTCGCTGTCCTGTGCCGGATCATCGCCATCAAAGGGCAGATTCCCGACCCCCCGGCGACCAGGAAAAGCGGTCCTCCCATGCTTGCGTCCCAGACGAAGTAGCCGCCGATCGGCCCACGGAACTCGAGCCGATCGCCGGGACGGAGCTCGTCGACCAGGTATGGCGAGACCTCACCGTCGTCGAGGCGTTCGACGGTCAGCACCAATCTCTCATTGTCGTCAGGCGGTGACGCGATCGAGTAGCTCCGCTGCGCCTGATAGCCGTCCTCCGCCGTCAGGCGGACGTCCACGTGCTGCCCAGCCAGGTGCCCTGGCCAGTCCGGCACTGCGAGGACCACGCTCCGAACTCGTGGCGTCTCCTGGATCAGCTCCAGAACCTGGCCCAGCCGCCAGTTCAGTCGCCGCTGTACCGCTGCTCGCGCCACGGGTCGCCGTACATGTGATAGCCGTAGGTCTCCCAGAAGCCCGGGGCATCCGCCGCCATCAGGCGCAGCCCGCGAACCCACTTCGCGCTTTTCCAGAAGTAGAGGTGCGGGACTAGGAGCCGCGCCGGGCCTCCGTGCTCGGGCTCGAGAGGCTGGGAGTCATAACGGAAGGCGACCCATGCCTTGCCGCCTGTGACATCCTCGAGCGGCAGGTTGGTCGTGTACCCGCCATCGCTGAACGCCATGACGTAGCCGGCCGCCGTCTCAACGCCTGCGAGAAGCGTGTCCACCGACACACCCTCCCAGACGGTGTCGAGCTTGGACCACTTGGTCACACAGTGGATGTCACGCGTCACCGTCTCGCTCGGCAGCGCTCGGAATTCCTCCCAGCTCCACCGCTTCGGCTGGTCCACCTCGCCCGTGATCGAGAGACTCCACTGGGAGAGTGCAGTGCGCGGGGTTGGTCCAGCAGACAGGACTGGGAAGTCGTTGACCAGATACTGGCCGGGGGGGAGTCGAGCGCCCAGTTCCTCGTCGCGCCGCCGTCCCCTGAACCCGCGAGTCACAAATGACATGGACTCACCTCCGTTTCGCCGCCGCCGGCCGCTCGGATGGGTTATGGTAAATGCCTGTGCCCGGGGGGTAGTCACATAGGCACACGGAGCCCTGCCCCCGCCTGAACTGGTGCGCCGCTCGAGCGACGCCCTGCCGAGGGGGAAAGTGAATATGGAAGGGCTTCCTGGTTCGATACAACTCCACCACGTCACCGCTGGTTACGGTAAAGACCCGGTCTTCTCCCGATTCAGCCTGAGCGTAAAGCCGGGCGAGTTCGTTTACGTACTGGGCCCGTCCGGCTCCGGCAAGTCGACGCTTTTCAAGATCCTCTACGGGGCCCTGCGGCCCCAGCGTGGCCTGGTTGTGGTCGATGGCATCGCGGTGCACCGACTACCAAGGCGTCATACCGCCAGGATACGGCGTCAGGTGAGCTGCGTCTTCCAGGCGTATGAGCTGCTTCCTCACCTCAGCGCCCTGGAGAACGTCCTCCTGCCCCTTCGGCTCGCGCATCCACGGATCCGCGACCCAAAGGGATTCGCTCTCGACGCGCTCGAGCTCGTCGGCCTTCAGGACAAGCTCCACGAGGTCCCAGGCAACCTCTCGGGCGGCCAGCAGCAAAGGGTGGCCGTTGCCAGGGCCGTCGCCCATCAGCCACGAATCCTGCTGGCTGACGAGCCAACGGGAAACGTGGACAGCGAAGGCAGCGCAGAGATAGTGGAGCTCTTCATGCAGCTGAACCAGCTCGGCAGCACGGTCGTGATGGCCACCCATGACGAGCTCCTACTCTCCTGGTACCCGGCTCCGGTCATCCAGCTGCGTCCGGCTCTGTTCGAGATGGCCAGTTGAGTGGTGACGCCCGCCATGAACCGGATATACATGCTCGTCGTCGCAATTGCTGCGACCGGCATTTCCCTGCCGGCCGCGACGGCTGCCGCCGACCCGGCCACCGCTGATCCTGGGCAGCAGCTTGCCAACCTCAACCAGCAGCTCAACGACGATCAGGCAGCGCTGAACGGCCTGAACGACCGGGTGGAGCGGGCCCAGGCGGACCTCGACGCTTTGAACCGGCAGGTGGCGGACGATCACCAGCGCCAGGCCGAGTTAAAGCGGCGGCTTGGTCGGGTGGCCCGGATCGAGTACGAGCGGCCGGCGCTCAGCCTGGCCACCGTCCTCAGCGCACGCAGTCTGGGCCAGCTGCTTGCGGAGGTTGCCCAGGCCCGGCTGGTCGCCCTCAAGCAGCAGGCGCTCGTGTCGGAGGCCGACTCGCTGCGGCGCCAGGACGAGCAGGCGCGCGACCTGGAAGCGAGCAAGCTGACGGAGATCACGCGCGCCCGCGAGCAGGCGTCGAAGATCGCCGCTCAGACGCTGGCGATGCGAGATTCCGTTCAGGACGCGGCCGTCCGTGCCCACGCCAGCGCGGTCGCGGCCCAGGCCCAGGCCAGCGCCGCCCAGGCCACGGCACCTTTGCCTCCCCAAGCTCAGGCGGCGGGGCCGCCTACGCCCGCGACTCAGCCCACTGTGCCGCAGTCGCCGGCGACCCAGCCACCTCCGCCGGCGGCGCCGGCCACCCAGCCGGCGGTCGTCGCACCGGCTCCACCGAACCGGGTCCCGCCCCCGGCTCCGACCGCTCAGCCAGTCGCACCGAAGGCCACCACCCCCGCCGTGCCTGCGAGCGGCCCGGTGCCGGCCCAGCCCGCCGGCGGGAACCAGTTCGCACTCGGCTACTCCACGTGGTACGTGGCCACCAAGCTTTCCATCCCCTGGTTTGGCACCGCCATCCAGTGGTGGCTCAACGCCGTCGCGTTCGGGTATGCCGAGGGCCAGGTCCCCCGGGTGGGCGCCGTGATGGTCAGCCTGGAGGGCGGCGTCAGCGGCCACGTCGCGTACGTCGAGTCGGTGAACGGCGACGGCTCCTGGACTGTATCCGAGATGGACTACACGGGCTGGAACGTTGTCGACAGACGAACCATCCGTCCTGGCCAGGTGGCGGTGGTGGGTTTCATCTACGGAAAGACCGGATAATCGAGAAGTTTCGTTTTCGGCCGGAGGCTGACCGCCATGTCGTACGTGCCCGCCGTCGATCGCTATGCCGGCATGACCTACCGCCGCTGTGGACGCAGCGGTCTTCAGCTGCCAGCCCTCTCTTTAGGCCTGTGGCAGAACTTCGGTGGTGACAGGCCGCTCGAGGTGAGCCGCCATCATCCGCCGGGCGTTCGACCTGGGCGTCACCCACTTCGACCTGGCGAACAACTACGGGCCGCCATACGGCTCGGCGGAAGAGAACTTCGGCCGAATCCTTGCAACCGACCTGGCCGGGTACCGGGACGAGCTGGTGATCTCCACCAAGGCCGGCTACGACATGTGGCCAGGCCCGTACGGCGATGGAGGCTCGAGGAAGTACCTGCTGGCCAGCCTCGACCAGAGTCTGCGGCGGATGGGGTTGAAGTACGTCGACGTCTTCTATTCCCACCGCTTCGACCCG
>DATFWQ010000328.1:0-3859 GCA_035259145.1 Candidatus Dormiibacterota bacterium
AGCCGCGAGTCGAGCTGGTCGATCACGAGCGTGGCGTAGTAGTTGGTGACGTTGGAGATCACCGTCGCGCCGGAAGCGATGGCGAGCACGTGTGCCGGCACCGAAAGATTGGCCACCGCGTCGAACGTGATGGCGGCCGTCTGGTTCGCCGCCAGCCGCGCGGCGTCGGCCTCCGCGAAGGGGGCGATGACCTGAAGGCCGGCCACGTTGCCGAGCACCATGAAAGATGAAGCTGCCGTCCCACCTCCGCTGGCGCTCGAGGTGGAGCCAGAGGTAGAGGGCAGTGGCGCGGTCGTGCCGGGAGCTTGAGCGGTGACGCCCGTGCCGGCGGATGCATTCTCGCCGACCTGGCCGTTGATGCTCAGGACGGTGCCGTCTGTGGGGGCGGTCAGCGTGGTCTGGTCCAGGTTCTTCTGCGCCGTCTGAGCGGCGATCTGTGCGTTGGCGACCGCGGCTTGCTGGGACGCGATCGTATTGGGTCGCTGGATGGTCTGGCTGTTAAGCGAGTCCTGGGCCGAAGTCACCGCGGCGGTCGCCGAGTTGATGGTCTTCTGGCCGTTGAGCTGGTCGGAGGCGATCTTGTTCTGGTCCTGTGTGATCTTGGTCTTGTCCTGGGCGACGGTGTTCTGTGCCTGTGTGAACGCCTGCTGGATCTGCTGTGTGCAGGTCTGCGGCTGGGGGTTGGTCGTACAGCCCGCGTTGTTGTAGTTGGTTTGGGCCTGGTCGAGTGCCGGCTGGTCGACGTTGGCGAGCTGGGCCTGATCCGCAGCCAGGGCGTTCGCATCCTGCTGGTTGGTGAGGTTGACCTGAGACTGCGCGTCGCTGAGCGACTGCTGGGCGTTGGCCAGGGAGTGCTGAGCCTGCACCACGGCGTTGCTGTTCAGGGTGTTGTTCAGGGTGGCCTGAGCGGTGGTCAGGTTGTTGTTCGCCTGGTCGAGCGCCGTCTGGAACGTGGTGCGATCCAGCTTCGCCAGCAGCTGGCCCTGCTTGACCTGGTCGCCGACCTTGACGTCGATCTCGGTCAGCGTCCCAGCCACCCCGAAACTCAGATTCTGCTGGCCGGCGGGCACAACTGTGCCGGTGCCACTGACCGCAGAGCGCACGTTGCCTCGCGCCGCGGTCACGGTGCGGACCGCGGAGGTCGAGGAACCGGCCGGAAACAGCACGTCGTGGGCGATGAGGAACGCCAGCAGCAGCGCAACCAGCCCCAACGCAATCGCAACCAGGCGCTCTCGCGACCACCGCGGTACGGCAATATCCCCTCTAAAAGCTCTCTGACCGACTGACAACGCGATTTCTCCCCTACAAGTTCAGTTCGTCGAGGCTCCACCCGGTCGCGGAGCCCACGCGGGTGAGGACCGACAGGCCGAGCGAAGTGACCGCTGCAGCAGCCAGAACGAGCCAACCGGCAACCGGCACCAGGCTGACGTCCAGCAGAACGAGGATCGCCGCCAGCGCGGCCAACAGCGGCGGCGCCGGGCCAAGGCGGGCCCGCAGCCAGCGCCCCGCCGCGAGCGCAAACGCAGCCACTCCGAAAACGGCGCCCAGCAGAGCAAGCCCGTAAAGGAACGGCACGATCGATACCAGCACGAACCCCACCCTCAAAAGCACGGTGAGCGCCAGCCCCAGGAGCAGCGTCGCGATGCCCGCTGCAAACATGAGCGGCAAAGCGGCGACTCTCACCTGCTCGGCGGCCCGGCGGGCGCGACCGGGGAACGCAATCAGGACCGCCAGGGCGACCAGGGTCGCGCCCACGGCGGCGCTGACGAACCACCAAAAGCTGAACAGCCCGCCAACGGGCCCAAACCCGTAGAAGACCAGCTCGCGGCGGCCGACCGGGGGCAGCGGGACACCGTGGCCCTGAGACCGGACGACCTCCAGCCGCCTCGCGCCCGGCACAGACTCCGGGAAGAGCGGCCTCAGCAGCGTCGAATCGAGCCAGGCCAGCAGCAGAGCCGCCACGATCAGCCCGGTGAGCAGCCCGACCCAACCCCATCGCAAGGGCATCAGGAGAGCCTCAGCCCCAGGCGGGCCAGCAGAGTCAGGTGATAGAGGGTCGTGGCCACGAGCAGACCGCATAGGAGAAGCAGGAACAGATCCCCAGCGGCAGGCGGTGGCAGATTGGCCTGGCCCAGGTCCCAGCCCAGGACGGCCCCGGCATCGGCTGCAGTTCGCTGGACCAGCAGGTAGAGTCCGCCGAAGCCGGACATGTACCACAGCGTGATCAGGAACAGCACCAGCTCCAAGCCGAGCGGACCCCAGAGCCGCATCGGGCCCACGCGATCGCCGCGCACACGTCGCAGGACGTCGCGGACAAGGTTGAGCGGCGGCTCCGGCGTGCGCACGACGGCCAGCCGCGTGGGCAGCGAGGACGCCTCAGCGTAGTGTTCACGGCACGCTTCGCAAGCGGCGAGGTGACCACGCAGCTCGTCGACTCGGGCCGGCGCCAGGTCTCCGTCGATTAGGGGCTCGAGCTGCTCACGCACCCACACGCAAATTGCCGCCATGTCAGGCGTCCTCCTCAACGAGAACGCGACGAAGGATCGCGCGCGCGCGATGGAGACGAGACTTGACCCCACTGAGCGACAGCCCCATCGAGGCGGCCACGCCGTCGAGGGGCAGGTCGAGGTAGTAGTGCAGGAGGACGGGCAACCGCAGGTCGTCGCTCAGGTCGGCCAGCGCCCGCTCAAGGGGCAGAGTGTCCTCACGCGCGTCAGCCGCAGTTGTTGCGGGCAGCTCGACCGCAGCGGCCGGACGCCGCCGGCGGTAGCTGGCGGCCACATTGGCCGCCAGGCGCCAGAACCAGGGTTCGAAGGGTCGCTCAGGATCGTACTTCCCGAGGTTTCGGTAGAGCCGGACGAAGACCTCCTGGGCCAGGTCCTGCGCTTCGTCCGGGTCCTGCAAGTGCCGGTAGGCCAGGCCATAGACGCGGCGCTGGTAACGTCGAACGAGACCCTCGAACGCGCTCAGATCACCCCCCTGTGCCGCCTGGGCAAGCGTGTCAGCGTCAGGCTCCCCGGTGACCTGCGCACGGAGGGCCGTCAGCGCCCGTTCGGAGAACATCGCCAGGAATTACACGACGGGACCCGGTTCGGTTGCTATTTCGCCTGTTAACTGTTTGTAAGACTCAGGCCAGTGGGCCTGCCATCCAGTCTGAGAGCGGGGGCGCAGCGGCAGCGCTCAGCTCTCCAGCCAGGGCGGCGGCGCTCCTGGTGCTCGTGCTCGCGCTTCGTCTCGGCCATCTCTTGAGCGGCAACACAGCAGCGACCGTAGTTGGGTATGCAAAACGGAGTGCGGCGGGCTGTCGTTCCCGCGTCATCTATTCGACGACGGTCTCGTCCTGGGCGGCCTGGTGGGCTGGGTCATCGGACCTCGACAACGCTCGCGACTGTAAAGGCTGGCCCCGTGCGCCAACATCACCCGACTATGACCTACTCGCCGTTGGGCAACGCCTCCCACAATGACAGGCCGCGTGATGCTGACCAATGAGCTGCCTTCTTGGGAATTGCGCTTGGTGAACGGCGAGCTCATACGCCTTAGAGCTCATGCTTACTGGCACGACCAAGGTACCTACGTGTTCGTAGCCCTTATGGAGGGTACGCCTCGCTACGAAATCGAACTCGCTCGAATCCCGGTCAACTTGGTAAAGAGCATCCGCGGGGGTTGAACCGCCCGCTCACCTCGTGATACCCGAACCGGGCTAGGCAGACGCTTCCCTCCCGAACGCCTGTTCCGTACAGTGGAACGGTGGCCGCGTCGTCGCATCCCAGTTTCGAATCCGATAGGCCGACACTTGGCCGGGTCCCCACTCTTGGGCCGCCTTAACTCGTGCTCGGCTATTCATTCGGTTTACTGGCTT
>DATFWQ010000329.1:0-3798 GCA_035259145.1 Candidatus Dormiibacterota bacterium
TCCGCTCGCTCATGCCCGGCATCGACGTTGTGTTCCACCAGGCCGCGATCAGGATCACCCAGTGCGCTACCGAGCCACGGCTCGCGCTCGAGGTGCTGGTCAACGGCACCTACGAGATCGTCGAGGCTGCGGCCGACGCCGGCGTCCGCAAGATCGTGGCAGCATCTTCGGCATCGGTCTACGGGCTCGCCGAGGAGTTCCCAACCACCGAACGCCAGCATCCGTACGCCAACGACACCCTGTATGGTGCCGCTAAGACGTTCAACGAGGGGCTGCTGCGGAGCTTCCACGCGACGAGCGGCCTGGACTATGTGATGCTGCGCTACTTCAACGTTTACGGGCCGCGCATGGATATCCATGGCCTGTATACCGAGGTGCTGATCCGGTGGATGGAGCGGATCGAGGCCGGGCAGCCGCCGCTCATCCTCGGCGACGGCCAGCAGACCATGGACTTCGTCTTCACCGAGGACATCGCCCGCGCCAACCTGCTCGCTGCGGCGAGCGACGTCACCGATGAGGTCTACAACATCGGCAGCGGCACCGAGACCAGCCTGGTGGAACTGGCCGAGGCGCTCCAGCGGGCCATGGGCTCCGAGCGGCCGCTCGAGTTCGGGCCGCCACGCGGCGTCAACGCCGTCAGCCGCCGCCTGTCCGACATCTCCCGTGCCCGCCAGCGCCTGGGCTGGAAGCCCGAGGTTGAGCTGAACGAAGGCCTGCGGCGGCTGGTCGCCTGGTGGCGTGCGGAGCGCGTCGCTGGGAGTGAGGTCGGAGCTGAATGATCCCGGTCATGAGGCCATGGCTTGGCAACGAAGAGGCCGAGGCAGCCGCTGAGGCGGTAGCGTCCGGCTGGGTCGCGCAGGGGCCACGCGTCCAGGAGTTCGAGGAGGCCTTCGCGGCAGCGATCGGCGCTCCGCACGCGGTCGCCGTGTCCTCGTGCACGGCCGCGCTGCACCTCGCGATGATCGCCGCCGGGATCGGCCCAGGAGACGAGGTCATTGTCCCGTCGCTGTCGTTTATCGCCACCGCTAATGCCGTGCGCTACGTCGGCGCGCAGCCTGTTTTCGCCGACGTGGACCTGGCCACCCAAAATCTCACACCAGAGACTGTGCAGCCGCACCTGACCGACCGGACCCGCGCCGTCATCCTGGTCGACCAGGCGGGAGTGCCTGCTGATCTCGATGCAATTCGCGCGCTGTGCGATCCGCGCGACATCGCTGTGATCGAGGACGCCGCCTGCGCCGTCGGATCCATCTATCGGGATCGTCCGGTCGGCGCCTCCGCCGCACTGGCGGCGTTTTCGTTTCACCCGCGCAAGCTCCTCACCACGGGCGAAGGAGGCATGCTCACCATCCCGGACGGGTCCATCGCCGCGCGGCTCCGTCGGCTTCGCGAGCATGGCATGGACGTCAGCGCGGCCGACCGGCACCGCAGCCAGCAACCGGTCATCGAGCATTACACCGAGGTCGGCTTCAACTTCCGGATGACCGATATCCAGGCAGCCATCGGCCTGGTGCAACTTCGCAAGCTTCCTGAGATGGTAACCCGCAGGCGCGCACTCGCCCAGCGCTACCAGAAAATGCTGTCCGGTATCCCTGGCCTCCGGACCGCCGCTGACCCGCCGTGCGGCGAGACCAACTACCAGTCCTTCTGGGTGCTGCTCCCCGAGGAGTCGGTGATGGGTCGCGACGATCTCATGCGCCTGTTCGCCGACGCCGGGATATCGGTGCGGCGCGGCATCATGGCCGCCCATCTGGAGCCCGCCTACTCGGGCGCCAAGACCCCCCTGCCGGTCACCGAGCGGCTGACCGAACGCTCGCTGATCCTTCCGCTGTTCCACGACATGACGCAGGCGCAGCAGGATCACGTGGTATCTGTCATGACGTCAGCGCTGGCGACCTCGATGCCGGTGATGTCCGCCCCATGACGATCGCGACGGAGCGCCCACTCGTTGTCGTCGGGGCAGGCGGTTTCGGGCGAGAGACCGTCGAGGCAGTCCGAGCGCTCAATGCCGTTGGCCCGACCTGGCGGCTCCTCGGGTACCTGGACGACGAGCCTGCATGTCACGGGATGGTGATCGATGGTCTGCCGGTACTCGGAGGTACGGAAGAACTCGATAGCATGCCGGACGTCTCCATCGTGGTCTGCACGGGGCGGCCCGACAATTACGTTAGCCGTCCTCGGATTGTCGAGAGGCTCGGTCTGCCTCCTGAGCGCTATGCCACGATCATCCATCCCTTGGCATCGGTGTCGACTACCTCGCGGGTCGGGCCAGGAACCGTTCTGCTCGCTCACTCCGTCCTGACTGCCGCGGTGACCGTCGGATCCCACGTCGCAGCCATGCCGCATGCGGTCTTGACACACGACGACGTCATCGGCGACTTCGCCACTCTGGCGTCGGGAGTGTGCCTGGGCGGTAACGTCGAAGTCGGGCGATGCGCTTACGTCGGTGCGGGAGCACGGGTACGCGAGCAGCGCAGCATCGGCTCCGGCGCGCTGGTGGGCATGGGGGCCATAGTGACGAAAGACATCCCGCCTGGCGAAGTCTGGGCAGGCGTTCCAGCACGATTCATCCGGAAATCGGCTGCTGCTACTTCGTCATTCGGCGTAAGTGGCTGAACTGGCTTGAAGTGGGGGAAGAATTGACCTCGATTCCGCTTGCCGATCTTGCAGCCCAACACGCGGCTGTGGCCGAGGAGATCGCGGAGGGCTGGCGGCACGTGCTGGCCCGAACCTCGTTCATCGCCGGGCCGCAGGTCGCCGAGTTCGAATCCGAGTACGCAACCTTCGTCGGGACGCGACACTGTGTCGGGACGGGGAACGGGACCGACGCCATCGAGATCGCGCTGCGCGCGCTCGGTGTCGGCGCGGGCGACGAGTGCATCATTCCAGCCAACACGTTCATCGCGACTGCCGAGGCTGTCTCCAGGGCCGGCGCCACACCGGTGTTGGTCGATTGCGCTGATGACGGAACGTACCTGATTGACACGGATGCTGTCGAAGCCGCATTGACGTCGCGCACGCGGGCAATAATTCCGGTGCATCTCTATGGCCAGGCGGCCCCGGTAGAGCGACTGCTCTCGCTGGCCGAGAATGTCGGCGCCTGGGTAGTGGAAGACGCAGCACAGTCCCACGGAGCCCGACGCGCGGATAAGAGTGCGGGCGCCCTCGGGCACGTGGCTGCCACCAGCTTCTACCCGGGGAAGAACCTGGGCGCATATGGCGACGCCGGGGCAGCGCTCACCGATTCCGATGAGCTTGCGGCACGAATGCGGATGATCCGGGATCATGGTTCGCGGCACAAGTACGAACACGAGGTGATCGGCCTCAATAGCAGGCTCGATACCTTGCAGGCTGTGGTGCTTTCGGCGAAGCTGCGGCGACTGGCCGGATGGAATGCGGCCAGACAGGCTGCGGCCAGGCGTTACGACACGCTGCTTTCCCACGCTGAGGGAGTCATCAGGCCGCAGGTTCTAGACGGCAACGAACATGTGTGGCACTTGTACGTGTTGCGCATACCGGACCGGGATCGGGTGCTTAAGGAACTGCATGCGGCGAGTATCGGTGCTGGGATCCATTATCCCGTGCCTATTCATCTCACCTCTGCGTTCGCCAGTCTCGGGTACGCGGAGGGTGCGTTCCCGGTGGCAGAGCAGGTCGCGCGCGAAATAGTGAGCCTGCCGCTCTTCCCTGAGATCACGTCCACGCAGCAGGAGCGTGTGGTGTCGGTCCTCATGGCGGCTATGCAGCACACGTAATCAATTTCGGTCAAGAAAAGCGCCCGGGACCGCGGTGATCATA
>DATFWQ010000330.1:0-18702 GCA_035259145.1 Candidatus Dormiibacterota bacterium
CTGGAACTCAGCTGCGGCAGATTGCTGCCGAAGGCCGAGCCGCGCTCCTGGCCCTCGCTTCGACGCGGCTGGGCGCACCGGTGAGCCAGCTGGCGGTCAAAAATGGCGTCGTCAGCAACGGCTCGCAGACGGTGAGCTATGGGCAGCTCGTCCAGGGCCAGGTGCTGACGTGGGTGACCCCGATCACGTTCAAGGGGGGCCAGAACGGCGTCCTGGGCACCGCCAGGCCCAAGGACACCTCGCAGTATTCCATCGTCGGCAAGCCTGTCCCTCGGATGGACATTCCGGACAAGGTGACGGCAAAGGCGACCTACGTCTCAGACGTCAAGGTGACCGGGATGCTTCACGCTCGGGTCGTCCATCCGAAGGCGATCGGTTCAACCGTCGTCTCCGTCGTTGGCTTCTCGCCCAACGTCCCAGGCGCGCAGGTGGTGAGGGTGGGCAACCTGATCGGAGTGGTGGCCGAGCGGGAGTGGGACGCGATCAAAGGCGCCCAGGCTCTGCAGGTCACGTGGTCCGACTGGAACAAACTGCCACCGAGCACGAGCGTCTACGACACCCTTCGCACGCTCAAGACAACTGACAGGGTCATCACCAACCGGGGCGACGCTGCCGGGGCGCTGGCATCGGCTGCGCAGAAGCTCGAGGCGACCTATCAGACGCCCTTCGAGAATCACGCGATGATCGGACCCAGCTGCGCCATCGCGGACGTCCGCTCAGACGGCAGCGTGACCATCCATTCCGCCACGCAGTACCCGCAGGGTCTTCAAAAGGACGTTGCCACGATGCTTGGCATCTCACCAAACCAGGTGCAGGTGCTCCGGTACGAGGGGTCCGGCTGCTATGGACGCCTCAGTGCAAACTACGACGACGCAGCCTCCGAGGCGGTCTTTCTCTCCCAGGCAGTTGGAAAGCCGGTACGAGTGCAGTGGAGCCGCGCCGACGAACACCGCTGGGAGCCACACGGACCGGGAACGGTTCACGACATGAAAGCCGCCCTCGACACGAGCGGCAACCTGGTCGCCTGGTGGCACGAGGCCTGGATGCCGCCCAACAACGACAGCACCGAGCTGGGAGCCTCGCTGGCAGGGAAGGCAATGAAGTCGACAGGCCTCGGCGGCTGGACAGGGCCCGACCTGTACACGTTCGCGAACTCCTACGAGCTCAACCATGGCCTGCCCGAGCTCGGCGCCGCGGACTCCCCGTATGGCTTCGGGCTGCGGACGACGTTCCTGCGCTCGCCCGGCCAGTACCAGATCACGTTCGCCCAAGAGGCGTTCGTCGACGAGATCGCGGCCAGGGCAGGAAAGGACCCGCTCGAATTCCGCCTCAAGTACCTCACGGACCCCAGGGCGATAGCCGTGCTCCAGGCCGCTGCCAAGGCTGCCGGCTGGGATTCGCGACCCTCACCCAGGTCGGGCGCGAGCACGAAGAATGGCACGGTCACCGGGCGGGGAGTCGCCTTCGTACTGCGCGATGGGACTTATGCTGCCGCGGTCCTCACAGCTGCCGTCGACCCCAGGACGGGAAAGGTCCAGGTTCAGAACGTCTGGCTCGCACAGGACTCCGGCCTGATCATCAACCCCATGGCAATCGAGCACCAGATCGAGTCGGCCGTGCTCCAGACCGTGAGCCGCGCTCTGTTCGAGGAGGTCACTTTCGATACCGCAAATGTCACCAGTCTGGACTGGAAGACCTATCCGATTCTGACGATGGCCGACGCGCCGAAAGTAACGTCGATCCTGATCAACCACCCCGAGATCTCGCCCACCGGAACCGGCGAGCCGGCCTGCAACGTGCTGGCGTCCGCCATCTCCAGCGCCATCTTCGATGCGACGGGCGTTAGAATCCGCACCTTGCCCCTCCGGCCGGACAGGGTGAAGGCGGCGCTGGGGGCATGAAAGCCATACGGGTCCACGCTCAGGGGCGTGCTGCCGATCGCCAGGGGAGGCACATGTAAGGTCGGCCTGGGATGTAGGCTGGGCCGTCGGGCGCGGTAGATCAGGCTGAGTCAGCGGCCACCCGGCTGATCGGCGGCGGCTTTCGCACCCCCCACATTGTCGAGGCGTTCAGCATTCGGGCGCTGGTGGGCAACCTGTCCCGGGCACGGCGCGAGCCATCCTGTGGAGAGGCCGGCGAGACCCGCTCGCGTGCGCTCGTCACTGTGACACCCTGGATGGGCTGCGAGTGGCTCGAGCGCCCGGAGTTACCCAGCGTGTGCATGTCGGAGGCGGAGGATCGCTGAAAAGAATCACTCGATGCGACCCGATTGGAGCGGGTGGCCAGACGGCTGGGCGAGGTCGCGCGATCGCTCGATGGTGTGGGCCTCGAACGTCCGCCGCCCGCCGGCTGAGCGATCGAGTGGGCCGGGTTCTAGAGGTGCGGCCGACAAGCCCGACCGGACCTCTGGCGCCTATCCACCCCACGAAGCAGGCTTCGTGGGGGCCCCGGATGCAGCCCGCCTGCGCCCGGGCCTTCTGCGCTCCTCGCGTACGCATTGCGAATGCGCGTGCTCCGGTGCTCGGCGGTCCGGGCGCATTCGAACCACCTGGCCCCCAGATGCCTCGGCCGGGTTTCCGGCCGCACCTCTAGTGAACTGTAACGGCCGGAGCTGGAGCAGGCCGAAGGCTCCTGAGACCGGCGTCCCAGACGGCCGGAGCCAAGGAGAGGGTGGCGTTAGGAGGCGCGCAGCCGAAGCTGCGCAACGACGCCGCGCCGGGCCCCTTGACGCCGGCTTCAGCGCCGAAGGCGCCCGGCCGTCCGGGGCGTCGGATGCTCCAGATTCGGCCGGTACGGTCCACTAGGTTGGCTTCCTCACAGGACGAGCTGCTTGGCCTGCTGTCCGCTCGCAAAGGGCACTTCCTGCTGGAGTCCGGGCAGCACGGCGATCTGTGGCTGGCGCTCGATCCGCTGTTTTTGCGGCCAAGACGCCTGGGGCCGCTCGTCGGCGACCTGGCGAGGCGGCTCTCACGCCACGGTGTGGAGGGCGTCTGCGGCCCGCTTGTCGGGGGCGCCTTCCTGGCGGAGCTGATCGCCGCCGACCTCGACGTTGAGTTTTCGTATGCCGAGCGGTTGGTGACGCCACAGAGGGTCGACTACCGGATCCCCGGCGCCCTCCGCGGCAGCGTCCGCGGTAGGCGGGTGGCGATCGTCGACGACGTCATCTACGCCGGATCCGCCGTCCTCAAGACGCTGACCGATCTGCGTGACTGCGGTGCCGTGCCCGCTGGGGTCGGGGCGCTCCTCGTACTCGGATCGGCGGCCCAGCGACTGGCGGCGGACGAAGCACTCCCGCTGGAGCGCCTTGCGTCCCTCACGAGTGACCTGTGGGCGCCGGAGGTGTGCCCGCTGTGTGCGGCCCAGGTGCCCCTGGACCATCCGGCGGCCGGAGCGGGTACGAACGGGTAGCGATCCGCAGTCAGGAGTCCACGAACCGGCACGGGATGTCCGCGTTCTCGTCGAGATGGTAGCTAGCACAGATCCGGTGGTAGCCGTCGGCCACCGTCAGGGGGATGCCACGGCCCAGCACGCCGCGAACGAGTAGCACGGGCGACAGCTTCTGACCCTTGCTGACCTTCTTCAGGTCCTGCGCCACGTGGGGGTTGTCCCGGGGCAAGATCGGCAGCCCACTGGCACGCGTCAGGTCTTTGGCCTTCTTGTGAACCGTCTCCGCCTTGCCCAGGGCGGCCACCAGCCGGTTTACCTCGGGCTGGGGCAGCAATAGACCGAGATAGTCCGCTGCGGCGGGATAGTCGTGATCCTCCGGCTCGTTCTTCCAGTGCTCGCTTGGTTCAGACATGACCCAACATTTAGCCACGAGCATGTTCGAGCAGCTTGCACTGGTCGTGGCGGCCGGCCTCCTCGGTCCAGTTCTGGCGGCGGGACGCCGCCCACTGGTCCCGGTGTTGGTCGGAGAACTGATCGCGGGCGCGATCCTCGGCCGAACAGGCCTCGGGATCGTCGATCCAGGTGCGCAGCCGTTTCCGGCCTTCTATGCCCTCGGTTTTGCGATGCTCATGCTGGGCGCCGGTACCGAGGTCGACCTGCGCTCGCCGCAGCTGCGCCATGGCGCCGCCCGCGGCGGCCTTGCCCTCGCGGTTGCGCTGGCGGCGAGCATTCCAGCTGGTCTCCTGCTCGCGACCTTGCTGCATCTGGGCCACCCCGCACTGTTCGCGGTCCTGCTGGCCGGGAGCTCGGCCGCGGTCGCCTTCCCCACGATGCAGGAGCTCAAGCTCGCCGGGCCGGCAGTTTCCCTCCTCATCGCGTGGATCCCCATGGCTGACGCGCTGACCGCGGTGCTTATGCCGCTCACGCTCACCGGGCCGGCCAGCATCCCCCTGGCACTGGCGGGCGACGTTGTGATCGTGATGGTCACCGCCGCCACCATCGCTGTGGGCGGCAGGTTGATCGGGCAGCCGGCCCTCGTAGAAGCCGCGCGCGAATCGGAGCAGCGACGGTGGGCGCTGCGGCTGCGTCTGTCGGTGCTGCTGCTCCTGGTCCTGGCAGCAATCGCCGACCGCACGGGTGGCAGCCTGCTCATCGCAGGATTCGCTGCCGGCATCGTGCTCCGACGCTTCCGCGAGCCGACCCGGCTGGCGCTCCAGCTGTCGGGGCTGGCTGAAGGCTTCTTCGTCCCGGCCTTCTTCGTGCTCCTCGGTGCCAGCCTGAACCTCCGCAGCCTGATCAGCGACCCTCGCGCCGTCACGCTTGCGGTGGCGATGGCGGCGGGCGCAGCCATCGTGCATCTGGTTGCCGCGGCCGCGGCGGCGAAGACACAGCGAACGCCAACCGGCCTCCTCGCCTCTGCTCAGCTGGGCCTGCCGGCCGCGGCAGCGGCGCTTGGCCAGGCCAGCCACTCACTCTCGCCGGCCACCGCTGCGGCCCTGGTTGCAGGAGGCTGCCTCACGCTCGTCCCGGCAACGATCGGCGCAATCCTCCTGTCCGGAGCCGGCAATACGCGCGCCGGCACCGCTCGCCGCGCCCGCAAGAGCGCCTCGTCATAGACGCCCACCCCCGGTCGAGCCTTCGCGAGTGCTCATCGTGGCCGGGTTGACCCGCATCAACCGTTGCCGGGGCTGACCAGGCCGGTCTCGTAGGCCAGGACCACGGCCTGCGCCCGGTCACGAAGGCCCAGCTTCGAGAGCACCCGACCCACATGCGTCTTGATGGTGGTCTCGCCGAGGTGCATGCGCTCCGCCAGCTCGGCGTTGCTGAGGCCGCGGGCGATAAGGGCCAGCACTTCCCGCTCGCGGTCCGTGAGCGCCGAGAGGGACGGCTGCGCGGCCGCATCGGGTGGGCCGGCGAAGCGCTCGATCAATCGCCGCGTGACCGAGGGTGCCAGCAGCGCGTCGCCGCTCGCCACCATCCTGACCGAGGCGATCAGGTGCTCCGGCGAGACGTCCTTGAGCAGGAAGCCGCTCGCGCCCGCACGAAGAGCGGCGAACACGTACTCGTCGAGGTCGAAAGTAGTCAGGATGATGACCCGGCAGCCGCCGCCGCCGGCGGCCAGGATGCGCCGTGTCGCCTCCAGGCCGTCCAGCACCGGCATCCGCACGTCCATCATCACGACGTCCGGCCTGTGCCGGCGGACTGCGGAGACGGCCTCCTCGCCGTTGGCCGCCTCGCCCACCACCCGGATGCCGGGGTCGGTCTGGAGGATCATCCGGAACCCGGCCCGCACGAGTGCCTGGTCGTCCGCGATGACCACACGCAGCGTTGCCGGCCGGTCTATCATGCGGCCTCCAGGGGCAGCCGAACCCGCACCGCGAAGCCCCCGTCGGGCTGTGGGCCCGCCTCCAGGTTGCCGCCGTAGACCGCCACGCGTTCCCGCATGCCGATCAGGCCGTGGCCGCCCGCCGCCACCAGTGCGGGCGCTCCGCCGGGGAGGCCCGCGTCGACAACCTCAAGGCCGAGCTCGGCCTCGCCGAAGTCTACGTACACGGTGGTCGCCGATCGAGCAGAATGCTTCAGCGCGTTGGTCAGGGCCTCCTGCAATACGCGGTAGGCGGTGAGATCGAGGCCGGCGGGCAGCGGCCGGCGCCGCCCGTTAACGTGGAGCTCGACCGGCAACCCGGCTGCGCGCACCCTGGCCACCAGGCCGTCCAGCTGTTCCAGCCCGGGCTGGGGCGTCAGCTCGGCCTCTTGGTCGCCAGCCGTAAGCAGGCCGAGCAGCCGGCGCAGCTCGTCAAGCGCCGCCTTGCCGGTCTCTTCCACCGCCCGCAGTGCCTGCTGCGCCTGCGGCAGCTGGCCGCCCACCATCCGAGCCGCCCCGGCCTGGATCACCATGACCCCCACGCTGTGCGCGACCACGTCGTGCAGCTCCCTGGCGATTCGGGTGCGCTCTCGGGCAGCAGCCACCTCGGCGACGAGCTGCTGCTCGTGCGACAGCTGCTGGGCCCGCTCGTCCTGCATCCGAGCTCTCGCCTGGTGGCTGCGAGTGGCGATCCCTCCGGCGATTGCGGCCAGGCCGCCCATGAGTTCCAGCAGCGCGGCCGGCAGCCGGATCTCGGTGCCGGGCAGGCCCACCTGGAGCGCGACGACGCCGATCGCCAGCCAGGCAACCGCGATCCACGGCGTCCGCGCGTACACGCAGACCGAGTACACGCCGAAGAGGGCGGCGAACAGGACGGTGTAGGGCGGCACGGCGAACATCAGGAGCCCGCCCAGCTGCTGCAGGCCGAGGAGGACCAGCGGATGGCGCCGCCGGATCGCCAGGGGCAGCGTAAACAGCAGCACCGCGGGCACGTGGGCGTGGAGCCCGGGGTTGTCGCGCCAGTACTGGATGACGCCGGGCACCGCCAGCCCGACCGCGAGCAGGCCGTCCGCCAACCAGGGGTTGATCGTCCGGCCCCCGGTGAGGCGCGTCCACCAGTGCACGAGGCTGACTCTAACTCCGGCCGGCGGGACCGGCGTCGTCCTCGGGTAGGACCCCGGCCGGTTCGGGTCATCCTCGGCGCCTCGGGATCGGTACCTGGGCAGGACGGCTCCGGGACCCCTCGACCCATAGCGTCGATCTCGTTCCAATCACGCCCATGGAGAGAGGTTCCGAGATGTTCGATCGCATCGCCGCTGTCAACCCCTTCGGCGAGCTGCCGCGCGTGGCGCGGCTGCTCACGCCCGTCCGAGCCGGCGGGCTCATCATCGCCATCTGGCTTCTAGTCGCGCCGCTGGCCGGCGTGCTCTCAGGCCGCCTGTACGGCATCCAGAACAACGACGCCACCCAGTACCTGCCTCGCAGCGCCGAGTCGACGCAGGTCTACGCCGCAGTGGCGAAGCGGTCGACCCAGACTCCCCTGGTCGCGACGGTCGTCTACGTCCGGCAATCCGGCATCACGGCGGCCGACCGGGCCAAGGCTGACTCGGACGCCGGCAAGTTTCGCCGCTACGCCGGCGGCGTCCCGGTGGCACCCCCGATCCCGTCCGGCGACGGTCGGGCGGTGATGCTGAACGTGCCGCTGCCCCCGGCCATTGCCTCCGTCGTCCCCACGGTCGCCGCCCTGCGCGACGGCGCTGCCGGCGGGAGCCCGGCGGGGCTGCAGACCAGCGTGACCGGGCCGGCCGGCTACGCAGCCGACTACGCCGGCGCCTTTGCCTCGCTCGATCAGCACCTTCTGGTGATGACCGTCGCGGTGGTCGCGGTCATCCTGCTGGTCACGTACCGCAGCCCGGTGCTGTGGCTGGTCCCGCTCGTCACTGTCGGCATGGGCTACACCGCCGCAGCCGCCATCGTGTACGAGCTGGCGTCACGGCTCGGAATCGTCATCAGCGGCGAGACCCTCGGCATTCTGCCCGTCCTCGTGTTCGGCGCAGGGACCGACTACGCCCTGCTGCTGATCGCGCGCTACCGGGAGGAGCTGCAGCGTCACGCCGACCGCGGCGCCGCGATGCTCGCGGCTCTGCGCCGGGCTGTGCCCGCCATGCTGGCCTCGGCGGCGACGGTCTCGATCTCGCTCCTGTGTCTGCTCGCAGCGGAGCTCAACTCCAGCCGCGGCCTCGGCCCGGCCGGCGCGACCGGCATCGCCTGCACGTTCGTGGCGTCCGTGACGCTGCTGCCGGCCATCCTCCTCCTCGCGGGTCGACGCGTGTTCTGGCCGTTCGTGCCCAGGCCGGGCAGCGCAGCGCCGGCCACCGACACAGTCTGGGGCCACATCGGCCGCCGGCTCGGCCGGCGACCGCGTCTGGCCTGGATGCCGGCCGCGGGGCTGCTGGCCGTGCTCGCGCTCGGCCTGGGCCAGGCCCGGTTCGGTTTGAGCCAGACGCAGGTTTTCCGTACACAGCCCGACTTCGCAGCTGGCCAGGCGCTCCTGAGCGCACACTACCCGGGCAGCGCCTCAGACCCCGCCCTGGTGCTCACCCGTCCCGCCGGCGTCGCCGCGGTCAGGGAGGCCGCGGCGCGGACGCCAGGCGTGGCCCAGGTGCTGCCTGCTTCCGTCAGCGGCGGCCGGGCTCTCGTACCCGTGGTGCTGACCGCCGCTCCCGCAACCGGTGGGGCCGAGGCCACCGTGCAGCGTCTGCGGGACGCGGTCCATCGGGTTCCCGACGCTGGGGCCATGGTGGGCGGCGACACGGCCATGGACCTGGACACACGCGCGTCCACCGAGCGGGACGACCGAGTCGTCATTCCGCTCGTCCTCGGCGTGATCATGCTGATCCTGGTACTGCTGCTGCGGTCGGTGGTCGCACCGCTGCTGCTTGTCGCAACCGTCGTCCTGTCCTACGCAGCCACGATGGGGGCCGGCACCGTGCTGTTCCAGCACGTGCTCGGGTTCGCGGGCACCGACTATTCGGTGCCCCTGCTGGCGTTCGTGTTCCTCGTCGCGCTGGGCGTCGACTACAACATCTTCCTCGTCACCCGCATCCGGGAGGAGGTCGGCGCGCGAGGACACCGCGAGGGCGTGCTGACAGGTCTGGGCGCGACCGGCGGCGTCATCACGAGCGCGGGCATCGTCCTGGCCGCGACATTCTCCGTCCTTACCGCCCTGTCCCTGGTGTTCCTGGTCGAGCTCGGCATCCTGGTGGGACTGGGCGTGTTGCTCGACACGTTTGTCGTGCGGTCGATCGTTGTGCCGGCCTTGGCGCTGGATGTGGGTCCTCGGATGTGGTGGCCGGTCCGCCCGAGGCGTCCGTAAGAGAGTGCGCGCGCGCGCACGGGGGGAGCCGTGGCTCCTCTCGTGCAGCGCCGGGACCGCCGGTCACCAGAAGTCATGATCTCCTGCCGAGCAGGATCGCCTTGCTGGCGCCCACGATGGCCGCGATGGCGTCGCCCATTTCGGGGGACTGGACCCGATCGTGGTGTGCACCGACCCTTGCGACGAGGACGCGTGGGCTGCGGTTGCCGATCAGTTCTCGCTGTGCGGCCACGTGCGATCCCACGCAGCACCGACGCCTTCGCAATCCGCGAAAATGCTGCCCAGCGCCGCGTCCAGCTCGCGCAGCGCCTGGCGGGCCCGGGTGATCGCGCTGACATCCAGTCCATGGCTGTCGTAGACCTGCTTGATCCAGTCCAGGTACCTCATCGCCAGGTCCGGGTCGGCCGCGCCGATCTCGTCGATCTTGTTGAGGATCTCGCGAGCTTCGTAGTAGTGCAAGTTTGTCGGCATCGCGTCAATGCCCTCCTGTTCCCCACTTTCACGGGCCTCCGCGGCGTTGGTCCATCAGCCCAGTCTCATACCCGTTCAGGTCAGGCCGTCGAGCTACCGGCCACGACCCTGTCAGCGCGGGACCCACGAGTGCCGACATCGAGCCAGTGGGTCGAACTCAAACGTTATCCGAGTTACTTCCTGTAACGACGCGGATGCGAGAGGGCGAGGGACGATTTGGCTCCGCGGCACCCGATTCGCTTGGGCGGACCATCAGCTTGCGGAGCTCGCTCCTATCTGGGCGGTGGAGCGGGGTGCAGCGCGGCGTCTGCGATAGACACCCTGTGAATCACTCCCGGCGGGCTGTCAGGTGTCTCGAAACGGACAGTGAGCACGTCATGCTCGATCCGCGCCACCCAGCCTCTGCCGTAGCGATCGTGAACGACGTCACAACCGGGGAACCACCTGACCGCCGCCTGGTCCTCGGCAGGCGCTTGGTGAGGCGCCGGGCTGCCGGTCGCCGTCGAGTCGAACAGGTCCTGCTGAACGACCTCTACAAGCGATGACATCCCGACGCCGAGCAAGCGCACGCCTCCCTCAACCTCGACCGACTCAAGCAGTCGGCGGGCGACGTCCCTGATGATCGCCTCGCTGTCAGTCGCTCCGGGGAGCGTGAGTGAGCGCGCGATCGTGGTGAAGTCGTGCCGGCGCACCTTGAGTGTGACCGTGCGGCCAGGGCGCCCTCTCGACCGTAAGCGGCCAGACAGCCGCCTCGCCAGTGCGTCGAGCTCACCCACAAGCCGGCCTCTGTCGACGAGATCAACGGGGAACGTATCTTCGACACTGACCGACTTGATCTCCCGGTCGGTCACTACCGCTCGCGTGTCGACGCCCCGGGCGAGCTCGTGGAGGCTGCTACCCCTGGCATCGCCGAAAAGTGCGATCAGCCGTTCCGCCGGCAGCTCTGCCAGCTCGCCCACAGTCCTCACTCCGATCTGCTGCAGACGCACGGCACTCGCCGGACCTACGCCCCACAGCGCACGGACCGGGAGCGGATCGAGCAGCCCTCGCTCCTGGCCGGGCGCTACCACGCGCAGCCCGTCAGGCTTGGCTGAGTCAGAGGCGATCTTGGCGATCAGCTTCGACGTGCCTGCACCGATCGACGCAGTGAGCCGGGTGCGCGCCCTGACGTCGGCCTTCAGCCTTGCCGCGAGCGCCTCCACGGACTGCGTATCGAGCCCGTCCGAGATCCCGACCGCGAGGTCGACGAAGGCCTCGTCCAGGCTGATCGGCTCCACCGCCGGCGACAGCTCCCTGAGCGTGTCCATGACGATGGCGCTTATCGCCGAGTAGGCTTCGAATCGGGGCGAGAGATACATGGCCTGGGGGCAGCGGCGTCTTGCCTCGGCCATCGACATCGCCGACCGCACACCATATCGCCGCGCCTCGTAGCTCGCCGTAGCCACGACGCCCCGCGGCCCAAGCCAGCCCACCACGACTGGTCGTCCCCTCAAGCTTGGCTTGTGGAGCTGTTCGACCGATGCGTAAAAGGCGTCCATGTCGAGATGGAGCACGCTTGGCTCGTTTCGCACGGTTGGAGGTGGTCTGGATCAGCCGCGCGGACCGCCGGTGATCCGTACGAACTTGTCGAGAAGTCGACTCATGGTGCCCATTGTCGCCGTGCCGATGGATCAGCTCAGCACGGGAGAAGCGGGGGCGGCCCACAGGCCGTCCCCGTCCGTCAAGCTGCGACTCCCCGCTCGGCGTTCTTGTCGGTCTTTTCGAGGAAGGCGAAGCGGTCGGGCCACCCGTGATAGTCGGGAGTTCCGTCAGGGTTCATCTGAGCAAGCTCGAGCCTGTCCGGAGCGCCGTTGGTATGCCGCGCGCCGCGCTCATCTTCGCCGTCAGTGCCGGCGAACAGCCCGCCACGCCGCCCGGCCCCTCCCCCTCGGTTTCCCGATGTCTCGTCAAGTGCTCTCGTCGACCGACCGTTTTGGACTCGTGGCGTGGAGCTGAACTGGACGTCACGCCCGGCGAAACCCTTGATGCAGGACTGGCGCAACCGGAACATCTGGCGCCCCGCCCAGCAGGCAAGCGGCCGGCTTGGTGACCGAGACCGCCCCACCTGATCACCGGGGGGTGCAGTGACGAAGCTTCGCTTATGGGCGCCGGCCCATCCTATGGCTGCGCCCGCCGTCGGTTCGAGCGTCCGCCCTCGCGAATCGATCACCATGAGTGGGGATGCGGGACAGGTTCCCGGCGATCGAGCCGTACGACACCGGCATGCTGGACGTGGGTGACGGGCACTGCCTGTACTGGGAGTGCTGCGGCAACCCCGAAGGGAGGCCGGCGATCTACCTGCACGGCGGCCCCGGCTCTGGCTGCACCCCCGGCCAGCGACGCTGGTTCGACCCGGAGGCTTATCGGGTCGTCTTGTTCGACCAGCGTGGGTCCGGGCGCAGCCGGCCGCTGGCCAGTGAGCCGGACGCCCACCTGGGCGCCAATACCACCGCGCACCTGGTCGGCGACATCGAGGCGCTGCGCAAGCACCTCGGGGTCGAGATCTGGACAGTGCTGGGCATGTCCTGGGGAACCACGCTCGGACTGGCCTACGCCCAGGCGCACCCGGAGCGCGTGAGCGGGCTGGTCCTGGCCCTTGTGGGCACCACGTCCCGCCGCGAGGTGCAATGGCTGACCCGCGATGTCGGGCGTATCTTCCCGCAGGAGTGGGACCGGTTCGCCTCAGCCGTGCCGGACACGCTGCGGCACCTGGCGCTCGTCGACGCCTACGCCACGCTGCTGTTCGACCCAGACCCTGCCGTCCGCGCGCATGCGGCGCGGGAATGGTGCGCGTGGGAGGACGCGCACGTCTCCCTCACACCCGGCCACATGCCAAGCCCGCGCTACGAGGACCCGGAGTTCCGCCTCCGGTTCGCGCGGCTGGTCACGCACTACTGGCGGAACGCAGCCTTCCTCGAGGAGGACCAGCTGCTCCGCGACGCACCGGCGCTGGACGGCATCCCCGGCGTGCTCGTGCACGGCCGCTACGACGTGAGCAGCCCGCTGGAAACCGCCTGGCGGCTGTCCCGGAGGTGGACCACGAGCGAGCTCCACGTCCTGGCGGACGCCGGCCATGGCGGCGGCGACTCCCTCACTTCGGTCATTGTCGAGGCGCTGGCCCGGTTCGCGGCCAGGTGATGCCCGCTTCGAGAGTGCCTCCGACTCGCGTCAGCAGCTGGGACCTGATCGTCGGCGTCACTGGCCTCGCACTATGCCGGCACGTCCTCAGCGGGCCCCGCCACCGTTCCCGCCAGCGGATCGACGAGCTTCGTGCTCTCCTCACCGCCGGCGACGCCGGATGGGAGCCCGTGCCCGCAGGCGAGTTGGCCCCACTCGCCGGCTACGCGCTGTGGGCAGCGGCCTACGACGATCCCGGCAACCCCCTGATCGCCGTCGAGCAGCCCATCGTCCGGGCCCTTCTCGACCGAGCGCCGCGCGGGCGCGCGCTCGATGTGGCATGCGGCACCGGACGCCACGCTGCTTACCTCGCTGCCTCGGGCCATGACGTGGTCGGGGTGGACAGCTCGGCCGAGATGCTGGAGGTGGCAAGACGCCGCCTTCCGGGCGTGGAGTTGCGCCAGGCGTCGATAGAGTCGCTTCCATTCCCCGACGGCTGCTTCGACCTCGTGGTCTGCGCGCTGGCGCTCACCCACTTGCCGAGCCTCGACCGCGCCACCGCCGAGCTCGCCCGCGTGGTGCGGCGCGGCGGCGGCCGCCTCGTCCTTTCGGACATTCACCCGTGCCACGTTGCCGTTCTCGACGGGCAGGCTCGCTTCCAGTTGCCGGACGGCAGCGGTGGATTCATCCGCAACCACGTTCACCTGCACGCGGATTACCTGGCCGCTTTCCGGCGCGGCGGGCTCGACGTCCTGGACTGCGTGGAGCCCATCATGCGCGCGGAGGACGCTCGGGCCGAGCCCCTCCACCGACTCGCGCCCGACGCCGTGACCGACGCGATGGTGGGCCTGCCCTACGTCTTGGTGTGGGAGCTGGCCCGCCGCTGATGCTGGCTGACGCACGGCACCGGCCGCCTGGCGTCGCCACCGAAGGCCGAGGAGTGTACGAACCGCCCTGTCCAACCGAGTCGGGTTCGGGGGACCTGTCGCGGGCCTGGTACCGCGCCTCGGCCGCGGGATCGGTCATCTGCGCCTCTGAACCCCGGGGGAACATCTCCTACCCTGGTGGGTGCATGCCCAGCGCGGCGTCGATCGTGGGGGTCGTCAGTAGCTCGACCAGCTCGACCACCCGCTCCGCCGGGAGTGGTTCGTCCTGCTCCAGCCACCACCACATGACGCCCAGGAACGCACCGATGACGAACTCGGCGGTCATTTCCAGCGGCACCGGCGGGGTCCACCCGTAGCTGTCGACCATCTCCTGGTAGTGCCGGCGCGCCAGCGCTGTTAGGCGGCGGCGAAGCTGCCGCGTGACGAGCGTTTCCGCTCGGCCGCCCACCGAGCCGCGGTAGAGCCAGCGATGTGCGGCGACGTGCTCGAGCAGCGCCTGGACGCTCCCCAGCGCCCTTTCAGAGGCGCCCTGTCCCTCCTTCACGAACGCGGCCATGGCGTCTCGCAGGCCCTCCTCCAGGTCGTCCAGACCGCTGACGAGCAGGGCGTCCTTGTCACGGAAGTGGGCGTAGAAGGTGGCCCTGCTCAGGTCGGCTCGGTCGATCACGTCCTGGACGGTGACCCGGTCGTAGCCCTTCTCCGCCACCAGCTCCAGCAGCGCCTCCCGCAGGAGCCGGCGGGTGCGGCGGACCCGCCGGTCCTCACGCGCTCCAGCCACACCCGTGATGTCCGGAGCGTGCGGGACCGGACGACCGCAGCGGCATGTCCGAAACCAGACGGATGACATCGATTGTCAGTTGACGGCGGCCACTCTGAGAGGACAGACTCGGTTCAGACAATATGTTCAGTAGCTTACAGCTGTTGGGTTCTCGTAGGACCCATATGCCGGCCACGACCGTTTCGCATCGACGCGGAAGGAGGTGCAAGAGTGAACCTGGCGGAGTACGACAGCCACCGTCAAATGGTCGACACGGACTCCGGCCCGGTCGCCTACGTGGACATCGGCTCCGGCCGGCCCGCGCTGTTCGTGCACGGCGTGGGCACCAGCGGGCTGCTGTGGCGCAACGTCATCGGCGAGTTGAAGGACGAGCGGCGCTGCATCGCCCTGGACCTGCCACTGCACGGTCGCACGCCGGTGCAGCCCGATCAGGACCTCTCCCTGACCGGTCTGGCCAGGGTCGTGGAGGACTTCTGTGCAGCCCTGGACCTGACCGGCCTCGACCTGGTGGCCAACGACACCGGCGGCGCGGTGGCGCAGATCGTCGCGGCACACCACCCACAGTGGCTGGCTACCTTCGCACTAACCGACTGCGAGACGCAAGGCAACGTGCCGCCGCCAAAGTTCAAGCCAACGGTATTGCTGGCTCGTGCCGGCCTCCTCACGCTGCTTATGGGACCCCGCCTGCTGCGCACCTTGCCCGCCACCCGCAAGCGCTTCGCCGGCCCGGCTTTGCAGGACATCGATAATCTGCCGCTCGACGTTCTGAGGGCGTATCTGGAACCGCTGATTGGCACGAAGGACCGGGCCAAGCAGTATCAGCGCTGGATCGCGTCGCTGCACAACCGCGACCTGGTCGCCGTCGAACCCGCTCTGAAGCGGCTCACGGTACCGACGCTGATGGTCTGGGGAACCGACGACGCCTTCTTCAGGTTGCGCCACGCGCACTGGCTGCGCGACACCATTCCTGGCGCCACCGGGGTCGTGACGGTCGACGGCGGCCGGCTGTTTTTCCCGGACGAACGCGCCGCCGAGCTGGTAACCCACCTGCGCGCCCACTGGGCAGCGCACTCCGCCGACTGACCGGTTCCGATACCCCGCCACATGACCCTGTCAAGGCCCAAATATCAGGGCTGTGGCCGGCTCAGGCGAAGATCCTGATCCTGCGCCCCGCCAGGAGTCGCTCGACGGCTTCCTTCTTCGAAAGGCCCTGCATGTCGACGCCGTGGCTCACGTTCAGCAGCTCGATCCCGATCGGCCGCCCATCCCCGCTGAAGTCAATACAAGGGGAGCCGTCGAGCTTCCGACCAAACACCCGCTCGACGCCTCGCCGGAGCCAGATGTAGATGTGGGCGAAGCCAAACGGTAACGCGGCATCAGTATCAACTCACTTTATAGCTGATCGGCGGGTAATATGATATCATCAATATCATGCAGGTCCTGAGCAGGGGCTGCGCGGCCTCTAGGGATCCCCACTGTGACCCCACCCCGCGGGCGCCCAGCGTTTTGGCCGGCACGAGGAATACGAGGAGCATCAAGCAGATCAGCGTCTGGGCACTCCGACGCAGGCGGGCCTCGGCGCGCCCCGTCGAGAAAGGGGATACCGCAGGATCTGAGCAGGAGCATCCGAGCCCTGGTTCGGAAGTGATGCGGCGGTGAATCACCGAGCCGAGCCGCAGCCTGCATCCGGTGCGGTGCTGATCGTCACGCAGCACCCCGTCTTCCACCACATCGTGCTGGGGAGGAATGTCCTCGAGCTCCTCAGCCGGGGCTTTGATGTCGACGTGATCTGCTCAGACAGCGACGAAGGCACTCACGTGCTGACGCACCGCCCTGGTCTTCGTGTCTACAGCGTGCCAGTTCAGCACCGCCGCAAGCACGCGATCCGCTATGCGCTCGAATATGCGTCATTCTTCATTGCCGCCTTCGTCCTGGTCAGCGTGCTCGCCATGCGCAGGCGCTATGAAGTGGTCCAGGTTGACAATCTGCCGGATTTTCTTGCCATGACCACAGTTGTGCCGCGCTTACGCGGGACGCGAATCGTCTTCAACATGTTCGAGCTGACGCCGGAGATGATTGCAGCGCGGTTCACCGCTGCAAAGGGGCGCTGGTTCATACGCATCGCGCGCTGGCTGGAGGCGGCTGCCACAGGCTGGGCCGATCATGTGATCGTCGTAAGCGAAGAGTGCCGGAAGCGCGTCATTGCCCGAGGAGTCCGCCCCGCGAAGATCAGCGTGGTGCTTAACACGACTCCCTGGTGGCCTGCCGTCAGTGAGAAACCCACCGGCGAAAGAGAAGGCGGTGACTCCAGCTTCATCGTCACTCACACAACACTCGTTCCGCGGTACGGTGTGGACCTCGCCATCAGGGCATTCGCCAAGCTCGCAGCCGCGCGACCGCGTCTCAGTCTGCGGATTATCGGCGACGGGGAGCACCGGCCAGCGCTCGAGCGACTGGCCCAGGACCTAGGTGTCGCCGATCGGATCACGTTCACGGGTCTCCTGCCCTGGGCGGAGACAATAGCCCAGGTGAGACAGGCGGCAGTCGGCATCGTGGCCGTTCTCGCCGACGGGTACGGGGAAGTCTTGTTGCCGACCAAGCTCCTGGAATACGCACGTTTCGGCGTACCCGCGGTCTGCTCACGTCTGGCCGCGGTGCAGGCTTACTTCCCGGAGGATGCCGTCGCGTACATCGTCCCTGGCGACGCTGACCAGCTGGCAGCCAGGGTCGATGAGCTGTTGAGAGATACGGCTGCGGCTGCACACCAGGCGGCACAGGCGCAGGAGGTGGCACGCAGTCTCTCCTGGGAGCAGGTGAGCCACTCGTATTTCGAGGCCCTCGGCTTGACCGGTCAGGTGAAGACGTCGGCGGAGGCGTCTGTTGCCTGAATGGAGGGGCACTCGATTGTCAGGGTTAGGGCGCGCGGCAATCTTCGTTCAACGGTGGTCGCCATTGCCGTCACCTTCTCCCCGGCGCCGCTGTCGATCGTCCACGCCGGCGTGCGTGACGTTGCGCCTGTGGTTCGAAGCGGAGTAGCGGAGCCAGCCGCTTGAGCAGCCGGACGCAGTCGCTTCAAGTCGCTGCAGCTGGCGGTTCGGTCATCGAGCTTGCCCTCAGCGATGACCGCTGGGAAGCCATTGTCGGCGCTCACCCAGAAGGCCTCGTCTACCACCTTCCGGTCTGGCTCAAGGCCCTCGCGCACGAGCAGGAGCGTCAGCATCTCTGTCTCGGGTTTGAGGACGGCTCCGGCAAGCTTCGCGGCGTACTGCCGCTGCTCGCGACGCGCGGTTTGCCGCTCAGCAGGAGTGCGATCACGGCCCGCCGGCTGTCGTCACTGCCACGAACGCCGGTCTCGGGCCCACTGGCCGTCGACGCCGAAGCCGCTGCTGCTCTCGTCCACGCCGCAGTCGATCGCGTTCGGGCCAATCCTGGAACTCGTTTGGAGCTGAAGGTTGATTCTCCGTGCTGCGACGGCCTGGTAGAGGGGCTGATCCGCGTACCGTGGCGCTCTTCCTATGTGCTGCCGCTGCCGGCCTCTCCGGAAAATCTCCGGTTCGGCAACTCGCGCAATCATTCTCGCATCGAGTGGGCAGTTCGGAAGGCGGTGGGGCGTGGGGTGACTGTACGTGCCGCCGAAAGCCAGGCCGACCTCAGTTCGTGGTATCGCCTGTACCTCGACACCATGCGCAGACAGGTCGTGCCACCGCGTCCGTTCCGCTTCTTTCAAGCGCTGTGGAACCTCATGCGACCTCAAGGACTGGCGACCCTGCTGCTGGCTGAACAGACGGAGGGGCGGAAGCGCAGCCTGTTGGCGGGCTCTGTGTTCCTGAAGTTCGGCAGAACCGTCTTCTACGCGTTCAACGGCAGCCGGCGAGACGCACTGCAGTTGCGGCCAAACGACATGATCCAGTACGAGGCGATTCATGACGCGTGCCGCCACGGCTTCCAGGTTTATGACATGGGCGAGGTGGCACAGGGCGCCGTCGGGCTTGCCAACTTCAAGAGCAAGTGGGGCGCCGAAGAGAAAACGCTCTATCGCTACTACTATCCACCAGTCCAACAAGTAGGGGAGGTCGCAACCAGGTCAGGCTTTGTTCGCCCAGCGGCAGAGGCAGCCTGGCAGCGGCTTCCGCTGGCGTGGACAGCGGGCCTCGGTGCCGCTGTGTACCGGTTCATGTGAGAGCGATGTCGGGCGGTCGCAAGCTCGCGCTGCTGGGCGGGACCACGAGCTGGGGTGACAGTGCGGTGGCGCTGAGGTTCCTGCTGCAGCCCAGGAGCGCCA
>DATFWQ010000331.1:0-4339 GCA_035259145.1 Candidatus Dormiibacterota bacterium
AGACGGCGGCCAAGATCCCTCCTGGTGGCCTGCCAGTCGAAGTCCTCAGGTATCTCATCGAGATCGGCCCGAACATCGAGCATGGTTGACGGACGCTTGGAGGGCGGCGCAAAGACGACTGCTCGATCTTTGAGTCTGATAAAGTGACGGGCCGCCTGCCTCCAGCAGGTTCTGGCGGTGGTCAGTACTCGCTCTCTCGATCAGGACCGCGCGCTCATCCCATGTTCGAGAGCAAAGGAGACCACGGTGTCTACTGGCATTATGAAGAGGTCGCATCCGAGCGCGGCTTCGGGTTTATCGAGGCTCCGGATGGCAAGGAATACTTCTTCCACCGCCGTGGGATGGACGCGTCCGTCAACTTGGATTCGCTCATGGGCAGTGAGAAGGTCATCTTCGAGATCGCATCTATGTCGAGCTGCTCGTGTACTTGATGGGCCCTTGGTCAGCGCTTCTCGTCATCGTCATCCACATGGCGGTGGGCGGCGTCTACCTGGCGTCTGTGGTCGCGCCGAATCACAAGGGGATGATGCAGACTGACGACAACAGCAGGCTCGACTTTCTGCCTGCCCAGGTACTCACGTCCCGGAACATTCGCGGGAGCTGGTGGGCCGACATCATTTGTGGGTCGCTCAACTACCAGACCGAGCATCATCTGTTCCCGACCATGCCGCGCAACCGGATGACTCAGGCGAACAAAATCGTGAGGGAGTATTGCGAGCAAGTCCGTGTCGCCTATCACGACACATCGATGCTGAGGTCTTATGGCGAGCTGCTCGGGTTCCTGCACACCATAGGGGCGCCGCTGCAATCGCCACGGCCGGTGGTCCCACCTAGTGCGATAGGGCCGGGAAAGACGCCCGGCACCTCGTGGGCAAACCCCTGCATGGGCTAGAGGCGTTGGAGTGCCTGCCCCCGGCATAGTCGATGCGGCGAACCAGGTTGTAAGCCTGGCGCATCCTCGACGATCCAGGCCGCTAGGCGGGCGGGCGAGTCCATGAGGCCATAGGCGAGCGTCTGCGGCTTGGTGCCCTGGATGAACTGGTAGGCGGTCTCGCGGCCCGGGCGCTCTTTTCGCTGCGGCAATCCAGGCCTCCTCCTCCGATGTGGCTGGCGCGCTCCCCCCCGCCCCGGTAGGGGCCCGAGACCCATCATGTTGATGTGGATTGCCTCGACGCTCTCTGATGAGTCGATGCCCAAACCACAATGTCGCGAGGCTGTCCCAGTCGCCGCCCTCTGCGACGTACCGGTCATAGCCCGGCGACGTGGCCGTCACATGAGTCCAGCCGGGTTGTCGTCTAATCCAGGTGAGCGGACGCCCAACCCTGACGACCTGCCGTGCCCTGCGCCGTGGCCTTCTCGCCCTCCTCTACTCCATAGTCCGCTCATTCCTTGGGCCTCGGTCAGCGCCGGCCCACGTAGCCAGCGGGCATGGTCGCCGTCACGGTCGGCCGGGTTGGGCGCTGACAGCCAATGCCTGACAGTCGCCTACGGTGGCCGGACAGCTGCGGGCTGACCATGGTGGGCCCGATCGAGCTCGTGTTATGGCCCAGGTGAGATTTCCATCGCGTGAGGACGTCACCTGCCTGACCTACTCCCAGAGAACTGGTCCATGAGCGACGCCATCAGACCTGCGGTGGCCCGCGCCAGCTGTGGAGCTGCGCCGTCGTCGAGCGGGCTGGTCGGAGCCACGAGCGTCACCCGCCAACCATGCCGCGTTCCCAGTGAGGTGCAACCCGATGGCGTCCGCCAGGAGTCTCCCCGGGGTGCGTGGCGGTGGCTAAACTGCGGGTAGTGCCTCGTTGACCCTAGAGCTTTCGAACTAGGTCCCGTCGGTTCGCCCCGAGTTCGCTCGGTGGTGGCGCACGTGCACCCCCGTGCATCTTCTCGGCTGGTCGGTTCCACAGGGTTGATTTGGCTCAGGAGGCTAATTCACGATGCCAAGCAGCGATGGCGTTGAGGGGCGCGTGTTCGACAATCCGATCAGCGGTGAGCGGATCGTCATTCGCGAGAGCGGCGTGCAGAACGGCGGCCGATTGCTCGCCTTCGATCTGTTCCTGCCGGCCGGTGGCCACGTTCCCGCCCGACACTTCCATCCCCTCCAGGAGGAGAGGTTCACCGTGGTTGTGGGTCGGATGCGTTTCCGCCTCGGCCGCCGCACCATCCTGGCGAGTCCGGGCGAGACCGTTCTCGTACCGGCCGGGGCAGCACACTGGTTCGGCAATGCCGGCCCGGAGGTCTCGCATGCGCGAGTCGAAGTGCGGCCGGCCCTGCGTATGGAGGAGTTGTTCGAGGCCACCGAGGCGATGGGCCGCTCCGGACACATCCCCGGCACCCGGCTGCCCCGCCCAGCGGACCTCGCAGTCATCCTGCTCGAGTTTCGGCGAGAGCTCGCCGTCCCAAACGTGCCGCCCTTTCTGGTCGAGGCACTGCTGACCCCACTGGCCTGGCTCGGGCGGCGCCGTCTCGGCGGCAGGACCCGGCATGTCCAATGAAGACCCGGTTGCTGGTCGTCGCAGGCCTTGCACTGACCATATGGCTGGCGGGAGTCCTCTTCACCACTGACCTGGCAGTACCCGTGCGCGATGTCAGACGCTTCAAAAACGTCCTCATGGTCTTCCCGCATGCCGATGACGAGACCGTGAATTGCGGGGGCGCAATTCGTCGTTTCTCAACCGCTGGGGCGACTGTAACCCTCCTGCTCCTGACCAGCGGAGAGCGGGGGAACCCGGAGGGTACGCCGGACGCCTCTCTCAAGGCGCTGCGCCGCCGGGAAGCCGAACAAGCTGCCGGCATCCTCGGCGTTTCGCGATTGATCCAGGAAGACTTTGGCGACGGCCAGCTGGGTGACCGAAGAGAGCAGGTCACTGCGTACCTGTCGCGAGAAATCGCACAGATCAACCCCGACCTGATTCTCACCCACGACCTTGCCGGACTCGATGGTCACGAAGACCATGTCGCGTGTTCGGAGATCCTCAGAGAGCTCAAACGAAGGGAACTCCCGCACGTGTCGCTCTGGTACGCCGCCCTGCCTCCCAGGGTCCTGCGGCTGCTCCAGCTGGTCGGACAGCTAGCCACTGATGCGAGCCTCGATGCGAAGCGGGCTATCCCCACGCACAGGCTGTTCATCGGGTCTGAAGTCGCGCCGAAGGTCCAGGCCTGGTACGCGTATCGGAGCCAGCGTGGCTCCCTTGGGAGGGGCCTCTGGAGGTTCCTTCCAGCCTGGATTGCTCTCAGCATGCTGCAGTACGAGTACTTCGCAGAGAGCACCTAACGTGTGGAAAAGAGGTTCACGTGGTCGATCACGTGCCGTGTTTCACGGTATCGGCATGGCGCTCGCGGCCGCTGGTGCAATCGCGGTGCCTCTAGCCATGGAGACGCGAATCGCGAGATCCGTACAACCCTTGACCAGAGCCTGGGAGGACCTGCCCGTCGGGCCGCGCGGTGCGACGCTCTTGGGGATCAGCTTCCGTCCTTTCCAGGTCGAGGCGTTCGGACTGGACGCCCGGGCAACCCTCCAGACGCTGCTTGCCTACCCGTTCCAGCTGATCCGGCTGGGGGCGTACTGGAGTCGCATCGAGCCGCGGCCCGGTGAGTTCGACACCAGCGAGCTCGACTGGCAGATCGAAGCCGCCGAACGCGCAGGGAAGCAGGTGGTACTTGCGGTCGGGGCCGTCAAGACCTTCGGCTATCCCGAGTTCTTCGTCCCCGGGCATTGGCTCCCGCAGCCACTGCGGGAAGGTTCGTTGGTAGGGCCAGCAACCCATGCAACCTTGCTCTTGGGTGCAACGCAGTTCATCACGCGCATTGTGACGCGATACAAGA
Organism: Candidatus Dormiibacterota bacterium; assembly: GCA_035259145.1. GTDB lineage: Bacteria > Chloroflexota > Dormibacteria > Dormibacterales > Dormibacteraceae > CF-161. Next base: position 3,823 of record DATFWQ010000331.1, read on the forward strand.
ATCGCGCCGCGATCGTCGCCTGGCAGTTGGAGCACGAGGCAGTCGACCCTCTCGGATTGGAGCACACATGGCGGCTGGCTGATCAGTTCGTAGAGAGCGAGCTCGAGGCGCTGAGAGTTGCAGATCCTACTCGCCCGGTAATCATGAGCGGCTTTCTCCCCACCTCGTCAGCGGTGGGGCTGTCACAGTGGTGGCGCACACGTGATCAGGGCGACTCCGTGACCGTCGCCGCACGGCTCGCGGACATCGTTGGCATCGACTATTACTCGCGACATGCGCTGATGAGCCTCGGACCCCGAACGCTGTACCTGGCGGGCGCTGACCTGCCTTGGCAAGCTGGGCTCCGTGAGAGGCGGTTCGCGTCCATTCGAACCCGGGGCAAGCGGCTGATGGTGGCCGAGGGGCAGGCTGAGCCCTGGGAGACCATGACGACGCCACCAAACCCTAAACGGCAGGCGATGTACAGCTGCCCGCCAGAACAGCTGGTGAGCAACTACAACGCGGCGATTGGCTGGTC
>DATFWQ010000332.1:0-4561 GCA_035259145.1 Candidatus Dormiibacterota bacterium
TGGAGCCTTCGCGACATCGCGAATCACGCGGTGGACTTCTGGCTGTCGTCGGAGGACCTGCCGCGGCCGGACAACCGGGTCACCCTGGAGCAGGACGGCACCGTCAGGCTGAGCTACGAGCCCAGCAGCGACGTCCCGGCCGCCCGGCTGTTCGAGCAGCTGAAGTCGATGCTGGGCCACCTCGGCATGCACCGCGACCACCTGCTCCCCCGCCACGCCTACCTGAAGACGGCCATCCCGATCGCCGGCGTCGCCCACCAGGCCGGGACGTGCCGGTTCGGGACCAACAGCGCGACGTCGGTGCTAAACATCGACTGCCGCGCGCACGAGGTCGACAACCTCTACGTCGTGGACACCAGCTTCTTCCCGAGCATCGGGGCGGTGAACCCGGCGCTGACGGCGGCCGCCAACGCGATCCGTGTGGGCGACCACCTGCTGGAACGCCTGCACGCGTCCACGCCCGCCGAGCCGGAACTCGTGGAGGCGAACCGATGAGCACGGACGGCGCTGTCGCCTTCCGCCACCGCGTCGTGGTCGTCGGGGGTGGCTTCGGCGGCCTCTTCGCGGCGCGGCGCCTGCGGAGCACGCCGGTCCACGCGACGCTGGTCGACCGGTCCGCCAACCATGTCTTCCAGCCGATGCGGACGGCGCCCAGATCACGCTGCCGTACGACTCGCTGATCGTGGCCGTCGGCTTCCGGACCTCATACTTCGGGCACGACGAGTTCGCCGCCTACGCGCCCGGAATGAAGACCATCGAGGAGGCGGCGACGGTCGGCTGCCGCATCTTCGGGGCCTTCGAGATCGCCGAGACGTGCGCGGACCCCGACGAGCGGCGGGACTGGCTGACCTTCGCCATCGTCGGCGCCGGGCCGACCGGCGTCGAGCTGGCGGGGCAGGTCCGCCCGGCCGCCACGCACACCTTGAAGCGGGAGTTCCGGACGATCCACCCGTCCAGCGCCCGGGTGCTCCTATTCGACGGCGGAAAGGAGCCGCTGGCGACGTTTGGAGATCACCTCTCGGAGCGAGCGACGAGGGAGCTGGAGAAGCTGGGTGTCGAGCTGCACATGGGCTCGCTCGCGACCTCGATCGACGACCACGGCCTGGAGGTCCGATCGACCGACGGCAAGGTCACCCGCTACGAGGCGCGGACCGTCGTGTGGACCACGGGCGTCTTCGCGTCGCCCCTGGGCCGGATGCTCGCCGCGGCATCCGGCGCGTCGACGGACCGCGCCGGACGCGTGGAGGTCCCGCCGGACTGCACCCTGCCGCGCCGTCCAGAGGTCTTCGCGGTCGGGGACATGATGAGCCTGAACCACCTGCCGGGCGTCGCCGAGGTGGCGATGCAGTCCGGGATGCACGCGGCGCACGATCCGCCAGCGGCTCGAAGGTCGTGCGACGAAGCCCTTCCACTACGTGGACCTGGGCAGCATTGCCTACGTGGGAGGCTCGCACGCGGTGGTCGACTTCCGCGGACTGAAGCTGAGCGGCTTCCTGGGTGGGCTGACGTGACTCGCGGTTCACATTACGTTCCTGACCGGCCTCACGAACCGGTTCACGGCGGTCCTCAACTGGGCGATGGCCCTGACCGGAACGCGGAGGGTTCGCATCTTCAACGCGTCGGACGTCGCTCGCACGGCGAGCGCGGACATCGCGCACACGGCTCCGGCCACCGATCGACGATGAGTCGGCCGGCGAGGGTCTTCGAAGACCCTCGCCACTCTCCGTAGGGCATGGGGGGGCCAGATCGTTCGCCGGGGACGAGGAGGGAGGCGAACGTCGTCTTCGGAGCCGGGCTGGTCCAGGGCATCGTCCTGGTCACCTTCCCAGCGGCCAGCGGGATCCTCACCGATCCGAAGCAGTACGGGCTGTCGAACACGCGGTACGGAACCCTCTTCCTGCCTCAGGTGGTCACTGCGATCGGAGCCTCGCTGCTCGGCGGGACGCTCGCCCGCCGTTTCAGCACCAAGCGCGTTTACCTGGCGGGCCTTCTCGCGGACCTGACCTCGATGGTGCTGCTCATCGTGAGCCAGTTCTTCGTGTCCGACCACGCGATCGCCTACGGACTGCTGCTGGCGGCCACCGCCTTCCTGGGCGCCGGATTCGGCCTCACGACCCCGGCCATCAACACGCTGACCGCGGCGTTCCATCCGCTGGCGGTGGACACCTCCGTGCTCGCGCTGAACGCACTTTTGGGGCTCGGGACCGCGCTCGCCCCGGTGTTCATCGCGGTGTTCGTGGGCCTCGGCTTCTGGTGGGGACTCCCGGTCACGTCGGCGGTTCTGCTCGCCGCTCTGCTCGGAGCCAGCCTGCCCCTGCCACTGCGGACAGGCGCTCGCGCCAGCGGCACGGCGACGCGAGCGTCGATCCCCGTCAGGTTCTGGGTGTTCGCAGCGCTCGCCGTGCTCTACGGCGTCTGCGAGACGATGAACGGCAACTGGTCCGAGACGTACATGAGCACGCACCTGGGTGCCTCCGCCACGCTCGCGTCGCTCGCGCTCACCGCATTCTGGGCCACGGTCACGGCCGGCCGGGTCCTCTTCGCCCTGGTCCAGCGGTGGTTCCCGACCACATGGACCTACCGCGCCCTGCCTTTCGTGGCGGCAGGCGCGTTCGCGCTCATCGCCGCGCTGCCGCACGGTGCGCCGGGGTTGGGGGTACCGGCGTTCGGCCTCGCCGGCCTCGGCTGCTCGGCCCTGGCCCCCCTGACGATCAGCTTCGGACAGGAACAGCTCACGGTCATGTCGGCCTCCATCGCGGGCGGGGTGATCGCCTTCTATCAGATCGGCTACGGCATCGCCGCGTTCAGCGCCGGGCCACTCCAGGACGCCGGGGTCGGCCTGGCGATCCTCTACACCGCCACCGCGGTGGTTGCCGCGGTCCTGGGGGGGCTCGCGTTCGGGCTGACCAATCGCGGGGCTGCGCCGTCCCGCGTCCATCCTCGTCCGTGACACCCGCGCACCGGGGACTTCGAGTACCCGATGGGCGACATCCAGATGCTCGGCAAATCGCAGGCCGCGATGTTCCCGCGGCGAGAAGCCGGTGGAGACCAGCCTCGCGCCTGGGTGGGCTCTCAGGGACATTGCCAGCTATGCCGTGGACTTCTGGCTGTCAACAGAGGACCTGCCCAAGCCTGAGAACCGGGTCACGCTGCAACCCGACGGAAGCGTCAAGCGACAATCTCTACGTCATCGACACCAGCTTCCTCCCCAGCATCGGGGCCGTAAATCCGGCACTGACTGCGATGGCCAACGCTCTCCGCGTGGGAGACCACCTGCTTGCGCGCCTCGGCGGGGCCTGAAGCCGAAGCTGTGATGGGGCCCGCGATGGACTCGCCCGTCCCCCGTGTCGTATTGTGGGCGACGGCTTTGCCGGCCTATTCGCGGCGCGCCAGCGTTGTCGCGCGCCTGTATTTGTGACGGTCCTTGTCGGCAAACCAACGTGTTCCAGCCGATGCTGTTACCAGTGCGTCACCGGGATGGTCCACCCCAGTGACCGTCGCGCCCACCCTCAGAGTCACGCACCTCGAGTACCGGGTGACCCGCGTTGACGGGGACAGTGGGACGGGCACGCCGGCCCGGTGAGGGCGCCGATGGCGCCCTCACCGCTACCGGCTGACTCCGTCGGACCCGGCTCGCAGGAAGCCCGCTGTCCCCCGAGCGTGGTCGAGCTCGTAGTCGAGGTTGATCGCCGCGTTGATCAGCGCCAGGTGGCTGAACGCCTGCGGGAAGTTGCCGAGCTGCTCGGCGGTTGGGCCGATCTCCTCCGAGTACAGGCCCAGGCCATTGGCGTAGGTGAGCATTTTCTCGAAGACCAGGCGCGCTTCCGCCACGCGGCCGGAGCGGGCCAGCGCGTCGACGTACCAGAACGTGCAGATGGAGAAGGTCCCCTCGTGGCCGCGCAGGCCGTCCGGGGAGGCGCTCGGGTGGTAGCGGTACACCAGGCTGTCCGAGACGAGCTCCCGGTCGACGGCTCGCAGCGTCGACTGCCACATCGGGTCCGTCGGGCTGACGAACCCGACCACCGGCATCAACAGGACGGAGGCATCGAGCACATCGCTGTCGTAGTGCTGGACGTACGCTCCCTTCTCCGCGTTCCAGGCCCTCTCCACGATCTGCCGGTAGATCCGGTCGCGCTCGGTGACCAGGCGATCCAGGTCGGCGGGGTAGCCGACGTCACGAGCCACCCGCACCATCCGGTCCAGTGCCACCCAGGACATCAGGCGGCCGTAGGTGAAGTGCTTCTGTCCCCCGCGCGTCTCCCAGATCCCCTCGTCGGGCCGGTCCCAGTTGGCTGCGAGCCACGACATCGTGCTGTGGAGCTTCGACCAGGCCGCGTGCCCGGGGCGGAGGCCGCGCCGGTGGGCATGGACGAAGGAGTCCATCATCTCGCCGTAGATGTCCAGCTGAAGCTGGTCAGCGGCGCCGTTGCCGATGCGCACCGGGCGCGAGCCGCGATAGCCCTCGAAGTGGTCCAGGATCTCCTCCTGGAGATCGCTGCTGCCGTCCACCCGGTACATGATCTTGAGGGGCCCGGAGTCGGCACCCGCCTGCTCCACCACG
>DATFWQ010000333.1:0-38789 GCA_035259145.1 Candidatus Dormiibacterota bacterium
GGCGGCAGAGTACAGATCCGGCTCCGCATTCCACTGGACGACCCACCGCCCGATCCTCCCGACGCGCGCAACGCAGAGCCCCCTGACCCGCACAAGCCGGGAGTGTCTAGCGTTTTGCCTTTGCGTTCCCGTTATTCGGCAGAACGCCCTGTCAGAGCGCCCGAAAGCGCCAACTCCCGGAACTTGGCCCTAAAGTCCCAGGTAGGCTCGCCTCACGGCGGGATTCTGCTCGAGCTCGGCCGCACGACCGCTGAGTACGACCCGACCGTTCTCCAGCACATAACCTCGGTGTGCCGCCTCCAGCGCCAGCACCACATCCTGCTCGACCAGGAGGATCGAGGTACCGTCCCGGTTGATCGCCTGGGCCGCCTCGATCATCCGCTCGACCACCTTGGGCCCCAGGCCCAGCGAAGGCTCGTCGATCATCAGCAGCTTGGGCCTGGCCATCAGTCCGCGGCCGATCGCCACCATCTGTTGCTCGCCGCCCGAGAGTGTGGCAGCGTTGCGCGCCATCTTGTCCCTCAGCGCCGGGAAGTACTCCAGGACCCGCGCCAGGTCCGCCTCCACATCAACGTCCCGGCGTAGGTAGGCACCCAGACGGAGGTTCTTCTCCACGCTGAGCGAGCCGAACAGACGGCGGCCCTGGGGCACGTGCGACATGCCCGCGGCCACCACGCGCTCTGGCCGGGCGTTGGTGAGGTCCTGGCCGTCGAACGTGATCCTGCCCCCGGCTGCCGGAACGAGACCGCTCAGCACCCCCAGCAGGGTCGACTTGCCGGCGCCATTGGCGCCGATCAGGGCCACCAGCTCCCCCCGATAGAAATCCAGGTCAACGCCGAAGAGCACCGGCCCGGCCCCGAAGCCGGCGTCCAGCCCGCGCACCTCGAGAAGCGCCGCCCGTTCAGCCACCCACCAGCCTCCGGGCGTACTTCTCTCCCAGATAGGCCTCGATGACACGAGCGTCACGGAGGACACCGTCGGGGGTGCCCTCGGCCAGAGTCTGTCCGAAGTGGAGGACCACGACCCGCCGGCAGACCCCGACCACGACACGCATGACGTGCTCGATGAGCACGATGGTCACTCCGCTCCGGTGCACGGTGCGCACCATTTCCAGGGCTTCGTCCACCTCGACAGGATTGAGCCCGGCCATCACCTCGTCGAGCAGCAGCAGCCGTGGCCTGGTGGCCAGCGCCCGGGCCACCTCCAGCCTCTTGCGGTCGGGGATGGTCAAGCTGGCAACCGGCAGCGAGGCCTTACCGGCCATGCCGACCATCTCCAGCACCTCGTCGGCCGCCGCGAACGCCCTGGACAGCGCGAGCTGCGAGGCGCCGAAGAGCGCGCCCACGGCGGCGTTTTCGCGCGCCGTCATTGACGCAAAAGGCTTGACCACCTGGAAGGTGCGGCCAACCCCGAGCCGCGCGATCCGGTGGGGCGGCTCGCCCGCAATCGAGTGGCCGTCGAAGGTGATGCTGCCGGCGTCAGGCCGGTAGACGCCGCTGACGCAGTTGAGCAGCGTCGTCTTGCCGGCGCCGTTGGGGCCGATCACGCCGAGTATCTCGCCTTCGCCCACGTCGAAGCTGACCTCGTTCAGCGCCGCAACGCCGCCGAAACGCTTTGTCACGCCCTGGATCGAGAGCAGCGCCGTCATACGCCCGTCTCACGGAGCGAGCGCCGCAGATGCGCCACCGATAGACGGGAGCCGCCCCCGAAAAAGGCCACGATGCCTCGGGGCACGAAGATGACGGTGACCGCCAGGAGCAGCCCCAGGCCGATCTGGGCGTACACCGCCACGTCGCTGCGGCCGGCAAGGTTCTGAATCAGCAGTTCCAGCACGATCGCCCCCAGCACCGGTCCGAACAGCGTGCCCGCGCCCCCCAGCACCGCCATCAAGATCATCTGGATGTTGAAGTCCAGAGAGAAGCCGAGCTCCTGGTTTATGAAGCTGTTCCAGAGCGCGAAGAGGCCGCCGGCGAGCCCGGTCAGGGCGGCGGCGACGGCGAAGGCGCCGACTTTGTACATCGTCGTGTTGACCCCGATCACGCCGGCCGCCTCTTCGTTCTCCCGGATCGCGATCAGGCCGTAGCCGAAGCGGCTGCGCAGAATCAGCCTGCTGACGAGCACCGCGAGCAGCGCAGCGCCCACCATCAGGTAGAGGAAGAGCAGGTCGGCCCGATGCAGGATGGGCGGGAAGAGCCCGGTGGCGCCGCCAAGGTAGTCGACGTTCTTTACGACCTCGCCCACCGCAACCGCCGTGCCCAGGGTCGCTATCGCGAAGTAGTGGCCGCGCAGCCGAAGGAGGGGGAGCCCCACCAACGCTGCGAACGCGGCCGGCACAAGCGGCGCCAGCGCGATCGCCGCCGCCATCGGCAGGTGCAGGCGATGGGCGTCGACCGCCACGGCGCAGGTGTAGGCGCCCAGGCCAAAGAAGGCCACGTTGCCGAAGGAGCTGTAGCCGGTCAGCCCGCCCACGAGATTCCAGGCCGAGGCCATCACAACGAACATGGCGACCGTGGTCAGGATCCGGATCTGTGAGCGGTCCACGAGCTGCGGCGCGCCCAGGCTGTCCGCCTGGTCGGTGGCTGTAAGCGGGGCGAGCAGGACAAGGACGGCACCGAGCACGAGAAGAAGGACCAGCAGCCGGCGGAGCCGGCGTCTGTCCAGGAGGCGCGGCCGCTCCACCAGGATCGTCTCACTCGAAGGGGGAGGCATAGCAGCACTCATGCGACGCGTCCCATGAGCCCCTGGGGCCTGACGATCAGTACCAGCACCAGGATGGCGAACGCGATGGCGTTAGCCCAGCCCGCCCCCAGCCCAGGCACCATCGTCTGTCCGAGCGTCTCGACCAGTCCGAAGACCAGGCCACCGACTACAGTGGCGCCGACGCGGCCCAGCCCGCCCAGCACCACGACAACGAATGCCTGCAACGTGTAGGGCTCGCCGGCCGTCGGGGTGATGGCCTGGATGGTGCTGATCAAGCCGCCCGCCACGCCGGCGCAGGCCGCAGCAACCGCGAACGTCAGAGCGTACACGTGGCGAAGGTCGATTCCGACCAGGCGCGCCGCTTCGCGATCGGCGCCCACGGCCTGGATGGCGGCCCCCGTCCTCGTCCGGTTGAGCAGCCCCCCGACCCCCGCCGCGACTGCGACGGCCACGCCGAGGGCGCCAAGCCTGATGTACGGAACCTGGACGCCGGCAACGCCGAAGCCGCTGCCCGAATACGAAGGTGTGACCGAGCGGAAGTCTGACTTGAAGATGACCAGCAGTGCGTTGACGATCACCAGATTGACGCCGAACGTCAAAAGGAGGGTGAAGAACAGGGGGGCCCGGATGACCCGATTGATCAGCGCCCTTTGAAGCGCGTAGCCGAATGCAAACAGCGCCACGGCGACGATCGGCAGCGCGGCGAAGGGATCGATCCTCGCGCGCGCGAAGAGCAGCCAGGTCAGGTAGGCGCCGACGATGACGAGCGCCCCGTGTGCCAGGTTGACGATGTTGAGGATGCCCCAGACCAGGCTGAAGCCGATCGCCACGGCCACGTAGACACCACCGATCAGCAGGCCGAGCACGACCTGCTGCACGAAAAGCTGCATCGTGCTTAGCTCAGCGGCCGCTCCAGCTCGGCGTCGGGTACTGCGGCGTCGCGTCCGCCACGTTGGCCGGCCATACGGTGTGGTGTTTGCCGTCCTGGATCTGCTCGACGACCATCGGCTTGAAGGTGTTGATGCCGCGGCTGTCGAACCTGATCTGGCCGAAGAAGGTCGACACGTTGAGAGCGGCCAGGGCGTCGCGCACCTTGTCCGGCTTTAGGCTTCCGGAGTTCTCGATTGCCTTCTGCAGTGCGAGGCAGGCCGCGGTCGACTCGGCAACGTGGTAGTCAGGATCGTCCTGGGTGTTGAACTGCTTCTTGTAGGCCGCCACGTAGTCCTGGGAGGAGAGGTAGAACGAGGCGGTCGACTTGACCTGCGGCGTCCACTGCGAACCGTCAAAAACGTAGTTGGCGTCTTTGCCAAGTGCGACGATGAAGTCCGGGGTCGAGGGTCCTACTGAGTACGCAGACAGCTTGGCGTCCAGCTTCAGGTCCTTGGCCGCCTTGTGGATCGCGATCGCCTCCTGCAGGTGCCCAGAGTTGAGCACGATGTCGGGATTGCGCGCCTTGGCGTTGGCCACCAGACCCGAGAGATTGGTCGACCCGTTGGGGTACTTGTCGCTGTACACGACCTGGAAGCCCTTGCTGGGCGCATAGTCGACGACCGCCTTGGCGACCTCCTGTGAGAAGTTGTCGTCAGCGGCCAGCATGGCGACGGTGGCCGGCTTGGGCCTGAGGGTCGCCGCCATATCCAGAACCCCGCTCAGGTACACGTTCGCAGGCGACAGCACGCCGAACACGTACTTGTAGCCCTGGTTGAAGATCGCCTGGGCAGCGCCGTTGCCCTCGACCATGGGGATGCTGTTCTTTTCGGCCACCACCGCGTCGCTGGCCGTGGTCGCCGAGCCGTACGGCCCGAGAAGGAACTGCGCCTTCTCCTCAGTGATCAGCTTCTGCGCCAGCTGGGCCGAGATGTCGGCCTTGCTCGTGTCGTCCTCGTACTTGAGCTGGACCTTGTGCTTGACGCCCTTGACGTTGATCCCGCCCTGCTGGTTGATCCACTGCAACCACATGTCGTAGCCCTGCCTGGCCAGAGCGCCCTCTTTGGACTGACTCCCTGTAAGGGACATCGGAGCGCCGATCACGAGGTCCTCGCCAGTGGTGGTGGCGGCGGTGCCGCCACCAGCAGCCCCGCCACAGGCCAGGACGAGCACCGCGGCAAGGCTCACAACGCCGGTGAAACGGGTCGTTCCTCCCATCATGTGAACACTCTATTCGTTGGGAGCGCCCAGCCGGAACAAAGCGCTATGGATCGCCCGCGGCGATCACTCCGCGGGCAGTCGGCCCGTCAATGCTGGACGTCGATGACCAGACGCGATGGGCCGCCGAGAATCCACGCGCGAAAGCACGACGCGTACGCCAGCCCGACGCCCCACTGGGCCGTGCCGCCTGAGTCGCTCAGAAGCCTCGCCTCCTGGATCACCGTGAGCCCGGGCCTGAACTCCCTCTGCCCGGCATACACGGTCCCGGTCAGGTTCTTCAGCGTGACCGCAAGGCCGGCCGACCCGCGCAGTGTGCCCTGCCCGAAGGCTGCGCTGTCCTGCAGTCGCACCTCGAACTGGGGTACGCCGGCGCTGAACTCCACGACGAAGCGGTCGAAGCCGCCCTGCGCCCCGACCCTTGCCGCAGTCATTGTCGACTGCGCGCCTCCGCCGCCGCCCTGGGCGCTGCAGGAGTAGCCCGGCAGGGCCGCCGGCGCGGGCGCTGGAGTCTCTGCTGGGGGCGGTGAGGCGGCGGGGGCCACCGTCGGCTCGGGGGAGGCGGAGACGACGGGCGAGGCCTGGGGCGCCACCGGGGTGCTGGCCGGCCCGGACGCGGTGGTTGCTGCCGGCCGGTGCGAGCTGAAGACCTGGCGCACGGCGGTCAGCCGCTGGGCCAAGCCGGCGGGGCCCACCAGCAGGGCCGCTGCCGCAAGGGCGATGACCAGCACGGCTGCGACCAGCACGCGCCGGGGGGCTGCCCGCCGACCGGCCGGTGGCGAGCTGACGCCCGGCCCCACCCAGGCTGGAACACCTGGCGGGAGGCGTGTGCCCGGGGCGGGACGGCCCCAGATGCTTTCGCGGATGCGTTCGCTGAGATGAGGGCGGGGAACCCTGGTCAGCTTGGCGAAGGCCTGCTGGACCTCCTCGTTCAGGCCGTCCGTCATTGCCGCTCGTCCACGCCCGGGTCGACCGAATCAACGATCGTCACTCCGAGATCCTGCTCGAGCTCGGCGTGCAAATGCTCTTCAGCTCTCTCAATCCCATCACGCACGCGGTTCGGGGTCATGCCGAGAATCACGGCGACCTCTTCGTCTGGCAGACCCAGCCAGTAGCGGCAAAAGAGCGCGACGCGCGCCGTCGTACCGAGGTGCAGCAGCACGTCCGAGACCAGGTCAGAGGCTTCTGGGGCCTCACCCCGAACTCCGAACGGGAGCCAACGCCTCAAGCGCATACGACGGCACCGAGTCGCTACGATCGCGAGAAACCAGGTGCGGAAGTTGGCCGGCTCACCGGCACCGCGGCGGTGTATGGCCCAGGCGTCGAGGGTGGCGTCGTGCACTGCGTCCTCGGCCGCGGCGTAGTCGAGGAGCATCACGGTGGCGAGTCGGTACGCGGGGTCGAGTATGCTCTCGACACCCGCCACGAAGCCATCGCGACTCAGCGTGACTTCCACTCTCGGTTCCGTAGCTTCCCCATCCTGCCAGCCCGATCGTCGGGCCCTCAACCCCGCACTGTATCGCTTGTGGCGTGGTCTGCGCGTCAGACGGCCGCAAGCGAGCGGCTCACCAGCGTTTGCAAAGCGTCCTCGGAGGGGCTGCGGTTCTCGTGATTCACCTGGAACAGTGTCAGCACATCCTGGGGACCGGGATCCCGAAGACTGAGTGCGTCAGGGTCGACGCCCTGCCGCACCTGCTCCGGCGTGGGCATCGGCTGCGCACGGATCGAGGTTGGTTCCAGGCGCCGGCGTGTGCTGTCTGGGAGGGCGGAACGCGACTCCTCGATGAGCGCAGAGAAGCGCGACGCCGGGACGCGGTGCGGCAACGCAAACCGTGAATCGAGTTCGTGGGCCTTGTGGAAAGCGACGTCGCTCGCGGCCAGCAGGCCCGTGTGCCGGCTGATACGGCCGAGCAACCACCAGGCCTCAGAATTCTTTGGCTCACGATCGCAGGCTGCCTGGGCGGCCTCCAGGGCGTCGTGCATGCGTCCAGCGACGTAGAGGTCGCGAGCACGATTGAGCAGGTCCATGCCGGCGATACGCTAGCAGGGTCCGATGCGTTTCTTCCGCGCCACGGCACGGGTGGGGCCCGCAGACCCGACTGAGGCGGCGGTTCTCGCCGAGCTGTACCGTCGTGCCTGGACCGGCTGCGACCAGCTGGTCAATCCGCTTCTGGTGGAGGAGCAGACCCCGCCACGAGCGGAGGTGACCGCGTGGTTCCGGGGCGGGTTCGAGGTCTTCCGAACCCGCCACGAGGGCCGGCTCGTCGGCGCCGTGCGCTGCTGCTTTCCCAGCAGTGCGTGCAACGTCGACCGGCTGGTGGTGGATCCTGAGGCGCGAGGCCGGGGCGTCGGCCACATGCTGCTGGAGCACGCGGTCGGGCGCGCCCGACGGGCGGGGGTGACCCGAATCTGGGCGCAGGTCTGCCCCCGCACGGAGTCCGGCGGCGCACTGTTTCGCTCGTTCGGGTTTCGGGAGACGGGGCGGTGCGCGGCGGCCTGGTGGGGCGAAGAGGTCATGCTGCTGGAGCTTCGGCTCTGACCCTCGCACGAATCTGGAAGCGTGGAATTGAAGGAAGCGGTCAGCTGAGGTAGCGCTCGAACGTCAGCCAGCGCAGCGCGATCCAGGATGCGACAGCGCCCATCGCCAGCAGGAGAACCGCCAGCACGAGGAACCGCCACAGTCCAGGCACCAGCGTGACGCAGATCCCGGTCACCGTCGTCGTAGGCAGGACGAAGACGCCGTTCAAATTGTTGGCAGTGCGAAAGTCGCGAGCAACCAGCGCCAGGAGCAGGCTCACGCCGATCGACGCGGTCAGCGCGGAAAGCAGCAAGAGGAGCGCCGACAGCACGAACAGCCGGCGCCGTTCGGGCCCAGCAGACAAACCCGCGACCCGGTTCCAACCGACCAGCTCACGCTGTTCAAGGCCACCTTGCCGTTGCGGTACTGCTTGGTGACAGATTGAAACGAGATCGCCTGGGCCACCGCGAGAGAGGTTACACGGGGACTGGACCAATCGCCGGTCGTGGGCCTTCTTTCGAGCCCTCTGATGGGGCCTTTACCCAGCACTTGGTCAGTTGCGGCACCTAGCCGCCGGCGGGCCCGCCGCCGAGCCCCGGCTCGGTCAGCTTGGCCGGGTCGATGATCCGGTCGAGCTCCTCCTCTTTGAAGCCGCGGTCGCGCGCGAGCTCGCGGATCGTCTTGCCGGTGCGAAACGCCTCCTTGGCCATCCTGGCGGCCTCGTCGTACCCGATCACCGGTGCGAACGCAGTCGCCAGCATCAGGCCTTTCTCGACCAGCTCGGGGCCCCGCCCCGTGGCCTGCACTCCCTCTATGCAGCGCTCCGAAAAATTACGTGCGGAGTTGGCGAGCAGCGTGATCGATTCCAGCACGGCCACCGCGGCCACGGGCATCATCACGTTCAGCTCGAGGAAGCTCCCTGTCTGGCAGAAGCCGATGGTGACGTCATTCCCCACCACGCGCGCGACCACCATGGTCAGTGACTCGACGATCACCGGGTTTACCTTGCCCGGCATGATGCTGGACCCCGGCTGCGTCTCCGGCAGCGCCAGCTCAGCCAGTCCTGCCCGGGGCCCCATGCCCATCAAGCGAACATCGGACGCGATCTTCCAGAGGCTGAGTGCGACGGTACGCAAACCGCCATGGGCAGCGATCACCGCGTCGATTGCAGCCTGCGCGTGGAAGTGGTTTGGTGTCTCGCGCACGTCGAGTCCGGTCAGCTCGGCGAGCCGCGCGCAGGCCTTTCGAGCGTAATCCGGGTGGGCATTGATACCGGTTCCGACAGCCGTCCCCCCTAATGGCACGACGGTCAGCTCGTCGCGCGCCTGCCGCGCGCGGCGGATCGACTCCTCAACCTGACCCGCGTAGCCGGCAAACTCTTGACCCAGGCGGATCGGCGTCGCATCCTGGAGGTGCGTGCGGCCGGTCTTGACGGTGGGCATGAACTCGGCCGACTTCTGTGACAGGGCGGCACGCAGCCGCTCCAGGCCCGGGATCAGCTCCTCCTCGATCGCCTGCGCGGCGGACAGCTGCATCGCCGTGGGGATCGTGTCGTTGGAGGACTGGCAGACGTTCACATCGTCGTTCGGGTGCACCCTGCTCCTGTCCAGGCGCCGGCTGGCCAGGCGGGCGATCACCTCGTTGAAGTTGGTGTTGGTCGAGGTGCCCGAGCCGGTCTGGTAGACGTCGATAGGAAAGTGATCGTCGTATCGCCCGTCGGCCACCTCCTGGGCGGCGGCGCTGATGGCGGCGGCCTTGTCGGCCGCGATCAGGCCGAGCTCCCCGTTCACCTCGGCAGCGGCCCTCTTGATCAGCGCCTGTGCGCGTATGAAGCGGCGTGGAAAGCGCTGGCCGGAGATGGGGAAGTTGATCACCGCGCGCTGCGTGGAGGCGCCGTAGAGCGCATCGGCGGGCACTTCCATCTCGCCCATCGAGTCCCCCTCGACACGGGTTGATCCCCTCGTCTCTATGTCGGCCATGGCCCGATATTAGAGGGGCTGTAACCTTCGGGGCCGATGCGCCACCCGCTCCTTCGCCGTCTCGCCGCCGTTGACATCGGCAGCAACACCATCCACGCCCTGGTCGCAGACGTCCGCGACGACGAGCTGCGCGACGTTGCCCAGTTCCTTGAGATCCCCGAGCTTGGGCCCGCAGTCGACAGGACAGGCAGGATCGGGGCGGCCAAGGCCGCGGAGGCGCTGCAGGCCCTGGAATCGGTGCTGAGCCGCGCTCGTGAGCACCGGTTCGGGCACCTCGTCGCCGGCGCCACCGCCGCCATCAGGAGAGCCGCAGACCGTGAGGAGTTCCTCGCCCGGGCGTCGGCTGCGGCAGAGGTACCGGTCCGGCTTATAGGCGAGGACCGTGAGGCTGAACTCAGCTTCCAGGGTGTCGCAAGCCGGCACGCCTCCAGACACGGCTGGCTCATGGGGGACATGGGCGGGAGCAGCACGGAGCTGGTCGTGGCCAACGGACGGCGGATGTTGCGCTGGGTCTCGCTCCCGCTTGGCTCGGGCAGCTTCGCGGCACGCTACCTGTCCGATCCACCGCAATCGGGCGAGCGCGAAGCTCTTCGGACCGCAGCAGTCCAGGAGGTTCGCCGCGCACCCGAGTGCGAGGCCCACAAGCTGGTCATGACCGGAGGTACAGCGTCGAATCTGCCCCTGGTGCTGTCGCACGACAACCCGCCATCGGTTCTCACGACCGCCGCCCTGCTGACCGCCGCTGAGCGGCTCGACTCGGCACCGGCGACGGTCGTGGCGGGCTGGGTCGGCCTACCCGAGGCCCGCGTCCGGGCCATGCGGGGTGGTGTGGAGCTCCTGCTGCTCCTGCTGGACTTCTATGGCCTGGACCTGTTCCACGTCAGTCACGAGGGACTCCGTCAGGGCATGCTGCTGGCCTGGCTCGACAGGGGCGAGGACTGGTGGCGGTGACGCCAATTGATCCGCGCTGAGGGACCCACAGCTGCAGCGCAAATGGGCCAAGTGCCGGGAGTTGGCCTTATCCGGCGCCCTGGATAGGGCGTATTGCCGCGCGGTTGGCCCCGATCTGGCATCCAGTCCCGGCTTGCGCGCCCAGCGCACCCAGTTCTCGGCTTCGCGCTCCCAGTGGGATTCAGTCGTCATCGAGCGCACCCTCCTGCTGGAGGATGCGGCGCGCCACTGCGACAGCCGAGGCGTATGTGGAGTCAGTGCCCCGGTAGTCCAGTCCCCGCGCGCCCAGAGTCCGTGCCTGGGTGTACGGGGTGTCCGACGCATAGTGGATGATCCCGAGGTCGAAGGCCGGGCGGCTCATATTCACGTTGTCGTTCACAGGGTGCCTCCCCGGCTGCTGGACTTCGAAGCAGGCATCCAGGTACGGTCCGGCCTCCATCTCGACGACCGTGTAGCGACCCTGGTAGTAGAACTCCAGGTAGTCGCGGTTCTGGAGGAACGTACCCCGCACCGTGACGGCCCGCTGGTTGTCCAGCACCGAGCCGAAGACCAGGTGAGGCTGGACGTCTGCTGCCGAGAAGCAGTTGTCCAACCAGTAGGTGTTGCCCGAGTGCTCGTTGTACACCACGTTTGGAATCATCACGTCGCCCACGTCTGCGTTCAGCGTCGCAGCCTTCCCCATCACGTAAACGCCCAGCAGCCAGGGCGATGCCTCCGCCGCCTTACGGAGAATGTGATACGCCGCCAGGCCGAGCGGGTAGTCGATGTTGACGAGCGCGGCACGCGAGCGGCGCAGCACATCCGCGCCTACGGCGCCCACTCTTGGATCCAGGCAGCGCGGGTCCAGATCGGCCAGCCGGACCACCTGTGCCGCGGAGTCGATGCCCATCGCGACCGGCATCACGTGACGAATTCCCTGTGCCCTCTCCATCTCCGCCCTACGCTGCCGGTAGTCGCGGGCTCTGGGATGGCCGTCGAAGAGCTGCCGCGCGCCGAAGTAAAGCCAGTTGTCGCGCGACGCCGGCGTCTGACCCGACTCGAGCTTCTCGAACTCGGCGGCCAGGTCGGGATCGCTGCTGCGCGTGAAGTCGACTATGTCCGCCTCAAGCCTGCGAGCTACGCCGCTGAGCACGTTGACGAGGCTGTGCACGTTCGACGAGACGAAGTACACCGGCGCGTCTGTCAAGCCCATCTCGTCGATCGCTTCCTGGATCGGCTGCCACCAGCGGGCCGCGCCGCGCGCGTAGCCGACGTGGGAGCCGCCAACCATGCGGAGCAACATGTGGGATTCCTCGCGTCCCGCCTGCGCCAGTGTCGCCTCGAACTCATCGCCCCAGGCGTCGTGGAGGCGCTCCCAGTCCTCCTCGCCGGCCATGACGGCAAGGCGCACCTGCTCTCCCTCCGGACCAACCTCGCGGACAGCCCGATTCAGCTTGTTCCACTCGATCTGGTAGGCGACGAGCGACGGCACCAGGTCGTCGATGTCCGAGGGCGAGGCCAGCAGCACCGCCAGCGTGTCCCGGCCGTCGTAGTACCAGGGCCGACGACGAGCTGGCGCCTTGACACGCTCCCAGCTGGTGACGTCCAGTCCGAGCGCGGCCTCGAAGCCGCGCGCGCTCTGCCCGAGGAGCACGCGGCGGGCGCACCTGATGGCTTCGGGCAGACGGCGCACCGAGTAGATGAACGCACCCATGTCCATCTCCGGCCGGCTGGCCAGCGGGTGCAGGGACGAGGCCATGCCGATATGTGCGTGCACGAGGGAGTCCAGGCGAATCTCGCCAGAGCTCTGCAGCATCGTGGAGTAGGTACGCACGTAGAGCTCGACCGCGTGGCGGCCGCTCCAGCCCGTGGCGGTGACAACAGGCGGCGCGGCAGCTTCCATGGCCTGCAACCGAGTGTAAGTCCCCTTACATAAGCTTTACCCGCGGCTCAGATGCCCATGACAAGCGCCCCGCAGACTCACGCTCCATGAGTCTCAAAGCCATCTGGATGGGTCTGCCGCGCCCAGCCAGGATCTATTTGACGGCTGTTGGCGGCGCTACGATCGCTGGCTTCGCAGTCGTTGCCACGGTGGCCGCAACTGGTACTCAGCTGGCCGCGTCGCCGTCTCCTTCCCCAAGCCCGAGCAGCAAAAGCAGCAGCACCCAGGCGTACTGCGACCGGTTTGTCGGGCATCTCGCCTCCGACCTGGGCAAGAGCCAGGACCAGGTCAACAAGGCGATCTCAGATGCCCTGAACCAGACGCTCAGTGACGCAGTGAAAAACGGAGATCTGACCCAGAAGCAGGCCGACGCGATCAAGTCCCGCCTGGGCAACGGTAAGGTCTGCGCGGCAGGTCTCGAGAAGGGCCTCGCCGGCATCGGGAGGCCGCCGATCGCCAAGGAGGGTCCGCGCGGTGGCGCCACCCTGAGCGAGATCGCCAAGGCGCTCGGCATCAGCGATCAGGAGCTTCGCCAGGACCTGCAGAGCGGCAAGACCGTAAAGGACATCGCCGCGTCCAGGGGGATGGACGAGACAGCGTTCCGGGCCAAGCTCGTCAGCGTGACGAAGGCCGACCTGGACAAGCAGGTCTCGGCAGGGAAGCTGACGCAGCAGCAGGAGGATGTGATCCTGCAGCGCTTGCAGACCGCGCCCCTGCCTCTGTGGGACCAGCCGCTCAAGCGTCCGCGGGCCCCCGGCGCGCCGGCTCAGCCCCCCAGCCCACAAACCGGCTCGACCTGATCCTCGATCGGCCCGCCAAAGCGCTGCCTGGACGGCCCTCGCGCCTACGTCTCGGAGGGCGGCTCCAGGCGGCGCATCAGCTCTTCGAGCAGCCGTCGCGCCTCCGGGTCGGACATGACCTTCTCCTGCATCGCCTCAGCGGCCTGACGCAGCTCGGGGTCGTTCATCAGCCTCTCGGCCATTCCCTCGAAGCGCGCAGCCATGTCCTTCATGGCCGCCTCCTGTGCGACCTGCATCAGCACCGGCTGGCTGGCCGCTGCCGCCACGGCCTCAACCTGCGCCCTCACCATCTCCACGCCCCTGCAGCCCAGACACTCACCCTTCAGGCCGCAGTGGCATAGCTGCGGTCGCAGCCGGTCCAGAGCCAGGTGGACCTCCGAGAGATCGATGGCACCAGCCATCAGCAGCCAGCGCGCTGGGCGCGCCTCGCCGGCTTCCGGGCCGTGTACATGGTATCGATGAGCTCACGGTACCGCTCCTGCACCACGCGGCGCTTGACCTTCAGCGTGGGTGTCAGCTCGCCGCTCTCCTCGGTGAAGTCGTGAGGCAGCAGCCGGAAGTGCTTGATCGACTCCCAGCTGCCCATATCCTCGTTCAGCTCGTCGATGGACCGCTGCACGATGGCCTGGGCCCGCTCGTCGTGCACCAGTTCCTCCGGCCGGCCCGATATGCCGGCCTCGACGTTCATCGTCTTCCAGTCGGGGACCACGAGGGCAACGACGTAGGGCCTCTCGTCACCGATCACCAGCGCTCGCTCGATCGCCGGCTGCTGCATCAGCCGCAGCTCCATCGGAGCCGGCGCCACGTACTTGCCTCCGGCCGTCTTGATCAGCTCCTTTTTCCGGTCCGTGATGCGCATGAAGCCTGCGGAGTCCAGCTCGCCGATGTCACCCGTCTTGACCCAGCCGTCATCCAGGGTCTCAGCGGTCGCCTCCGAGTTGTTGTAATACCCCAGCATGTTGCCGGGGCTTTTGATCAGGATCTCGCCGTCGGCGGCGATCTTTACCTCAACCCCGGGGAGAGGGGGGCCCACGGTCTCGAACTCGTGGCGGCGCTCGGTATTGGAAGTGGCCCCACTGGCGGTCTCGGTCATGCCCCACCCGTTCAGGATCTTGACGCCCACAGCCCAGAAGAACCCCTCTACTTCTGCCGCCAGCGGCGCCCCGCCGCTGACGAAGAAGCGCAGCCGCCCTCCCGTCAGGCGCCGGCGCAGGGGGCCCAGCACCAGCCGGTCCGCCAGTGGGTACAGCGGCGTGGCCTGCCCTCGAGAGCGCCGGCGGCCCTGCTCGAGCGCCCAGCTGAAGAGCGCCCTGCGAGGTGCGGGCGCTTCGCGCACGACGGCCATCACCTGCTGATGCATCTTCTCGTACACACGCGGCACTGCCACCATCACCGTCGGACGGCATTCCTGGAGGTCATCGACCAGGCGTGGGATGCCGCGCGACAGCCACGTCGACGCCCCGGCCACCAGCCCGACGAATATGCCGTTTATCCGCTCGAACACGTGCGAATAGGGCAAAAACGAGAGCGACTCGTCGTCCGGCCCTATGTCGAACACCTGGAGGCAGCTGACAGCCATGTCTGCGATGCAGCGGTGAGCCAGCATGACGCCTTTGGGTACGCCGGTTGTGCCTGAGGTATAGGCCAGCGTCGCCAGGTCGTCTGGCCGCAGGGCTGCCGCCCGAGCCTCCACCTCGGCGCGGAGCTCGGGGCTCGCCTCGGCCGCAACCCATCCCGGCAGGTCAGCGCCAATGCGGACCACCCGCTCCACCTGGAGCCGGTCCGAGAGGTCATCGGCGACGAACGCCAGTCGCGCACCCGCGTCCACCGCGATCTCCTGGGCCGATCCGGCGACGGTGCTCGGATAGATCGGGACCGCCACGCAGCCGGCAGCCTGGATCCCCAGGTCGCAGTAAAGCCATTCGACACAGTTTTCGGACATGATCACGACCCTGTCGCCGGGCTGCACGCCCTCCGACACCAGGCGTGCAGCCAGGCGTATCACCAGGTCCTGGAAGCGCCGCCAGCTCAAGCCCCGCCAGGCGGCGCCGTCGTGAAACCGCACCAGCGTCCGGTCGCCGAATCGTGCGGCTTGGCGGAAGAAGAGCCCGACGGTGGTTCGATCGCTCACACGCCCCGTGTCCACGTCTGGAAGCATAGCCACGCCAAAGGTGGGCCGACCCGATGCGGCCGCTGCCATGACCACCTCGGCGCTGTGCGCGACCAGTCCCCTTGCGGAGCGCGCCGGACCTACCGGCCGGTAACCCTGCTAGGAAACGGCCTTGACCGTGAGCTCGACGGTGCCCGCCGGCACCTCGACGGTTACGCTGTCGCCGGCTCTCTTTCCAACGAGCGCTCTGCCAACAGGAGACTCGACTGAAATGCGCCCGGTGGACGGGTCCGCTTCCACGGCTCCGACGAGGTGATAGACGCTCGTCTCGCCTTCCTCGTCCTCCACCTCGATGGTCGAGCCCGGCTCGACCACACCTGAGTTCTTGTCTTCGATGATCTGAGCGCGGCCGATCATCTCCTCGAGCTCCCAGATGCGCTCGTTCAGACGGGCCACCTCTTCTTTGGCCTGCTCCAGTTCCGGGTTGTCCTCGATGTCGCCCGGCTGTGCGGCCTCCTTCATTCGTTCGAAGGCCTCAATTCGTCGTGCCTGCGCCCGCTCTAGGTCCCGTTTGAGTTTCTCAAGGCCCCCGGCAGTCAGCAGGACAGGTTCGCTCAGGTCCATGCCCCGAGGCGAATAATACCCCCGATGGCCCAGAAATCTGACAGAGATTACGCCCTTTTGATCACTGACCCTCAGGTCGACTTCTGTCCAGGGGGGGCGCTCCCCGTTCCGGGAGGTGACGCTATCTTTCCCGCTGTCAACCGCGCTGCAAGGATTGTGCCGCTGGTGGTGGCCAGTCGGGACTGGCACCCGGCAAACCACTGCTCGTTCCAGAGCAGAGGGGGCCCCTGGCCCGTCCACTGCCAGGCCGGCACGCCTGGCGCGGAGTTCCACGCGGCGCTCGACCAGTCGCCCATCCAGCGTGTGTTCAGCAAGGGCACCGACCCCGACAAGGAGGCCTACTCCGCTATGGACGGGACCGGGCTTGAGGACTGGCTGCGCGAGCACCGGGTGCGGTCGCTGGTAGTGACCGGCCTGACCACCGACTACTGCGTGCGGGCCACGGTGCTGGACGCCCTGCACGCAGGCTTCGAGGTGACCGTGCTCGAGGACGCCATCGCGGCCGTGGACGCGCAGCCGGGCGACGGCGAGCGCGCGCTGGCCGAGATGCGCGAGGCGGGCGCGAAAGTGATCCGGGGTGAAGACCTTGGCTGAGTCCGACGCGGAACGGATCAACATGGCGTGCTTCGAACTCTCACGGGAGGTCGGCGGCCTGCGGTGCTCGGTGCCTCAGGCGGCTCCCCTGGCCCGCACGCTGCTTCGGGTGGTCGGCCGCGTGGTCATCGACGCGTGCACGGCCGGCGGGGACCCCACTGTATGGCCGAACACCGAGGTGATGGCCCTGCAGTGGATCAAAGAGGCGATCGAACCGCTCGGGTACGATGTGCGGCCACTGCCAGGGTCCGGCCGGACCGAGGTACCGGAGCCGAGCTCGGAGTGGGCATAGGCGTCGCAGGGGGAGGCAGGCCTCCCCCTCCAGACCCCCACCGTGCTGGCGCACAAGGTAGCCGCCGCCTCGGCGGTGGCGGGTGACGGGCAGCCTCTGGCAGCGTTAGGCCACAACCCACTCGGCCCGGCGGAGCCGGGCCTACCCACCATGCCTCACCAGACTTGACCCGATCGTGAACATGCAGCTCAGCTGCGGGTCCTTGGGTGCGGCCCTGTCGTCAGAAGAGCGTGTCCCAGGTCGCAGCCGGCAGCGCCCCCGCGTAGAGCAGGGTGTCGTGGAAGCGGCCGAGCTCGAAGGCGCTGCCCTCCGTCCGCTGCCGGCGCTGCCTGAGCTGAAGAAGAAGGTGCTTGCCGTACAGATATGACAGCTGGTAGCCCGGCGTGAACGTGTATCTCCGCACTTCTGCCACCGCCGCCGGCCGGGCCATGGCCGCCTCGGAGACCAGCAGATCCACGGCCTGGTCGAAGCTCATGCGGCCACTTGACAGCTCGACGTCGATGATGATCCGGCACGCCCGCCAGACGAGATCGTTGAGCTGCACGAAGCGGACTTCCGGGCTGGTGGTAAAGCCCTGCTCGTACATGAGCTGCTCGCAGTAGTGCGCCCATCCCTCCACCAGCTCATGGGCGCAGTCGGCGCTCAGCAGACGGGCGACCGAAGGATGCTGGTTGGCGCAGGCGAACTGGAGGTGATGGCCAGGGTAGCCCTCGTGCACCGAGGTGTTCAGGATCGCCGCATTGTTGTGCTCCCCCAGGTCACCATCCTGCGGCGTGACGATGTAGATCCCGAGCTGGAGGCGGTCGAAGCGGGCCGGCGGCTCGTAGGCCGCGAACGGGATGACGGGACGGAGGAAGCCTGGAGTCGCCTCGACCCTGAGCGCCTCACCGGACGGCAGCGTGACCAGGCCCCGCCGGGCTACGAAGTCGCGAGACCGGGCGATCACGTCCCTGTACTCGGCCAGTGCCGCGTCGAAGCTTTCCGGCCGCTGGGCTCGGATCAGTGTGTTGACCTGCTCCAGCGAGCGGGCTGGCCAGCAGCTGGAGAGCAGTTCCTCACGCTCCGCCCTGATCTCCGCGAGGTAGCTGCGGCCCAGGACGAGGATGGCGTCGGCTGTGTCCGGCAGCTCCCGCAGCTCCAGAAGGCGTGCGAACCGCTCTTCGCCGAGCGCCCAGTCGTCAGCCGCGCCCGGCATCACCTCGGTCTCGAGCCAGCGGGCGAAGTCCTCGGTGGCTTCAGAAGCGCCGGCCGCCGCGCGCTCCAGCCTTGAGGCCAGCGGCAAGTCACGGGCGGCCGTTACCACCGTCGAGTACAGCGCCGGCAGCTCCCGTGCCGAGACGGCGGCCACCTCGCACCACAGCTTCACCGGCTCGTTGAGCTGTTGACGGCTGGCCGCCAGATAGGCTGGGACGGCCTCCAGGCGAGATGTGATCGCCTCCAGCCGCAGCTCGAGGGGAGCGAAGTCGCGCGCGAAGAGGAGGAAGATGCCGGTGCCGATCTGGTCGGGCGCCTCGGGCATGCGGGCAGACAGGTGCATGTCCTCGAGGCGGAAGCGAGTGAGGCCGACGAAGTACCGGGCCAGGTCCAGGTCGAGCCCGTTGCTGCAGCCGGCGAGCTCGCGTTCGAACTCCTGCAGAAGCTCCTGGAGCTCGCGCGCGCCGGCGAGGGTGCCGTCTGGAAGTCGGTGGTCGTGCTGGTGGAGCCCGTGGTAGGTAGCCTCGACCGGCCGCAGCTCCATCAGCCGCTGGAAGAACCGATCCACGACCTCAAGGTTGGGAGTCGAGCCCACGTGGTCGGGTGTGCTCATGTTCGCGTCCTCGCGTCCTCGGCTCGCGTACGAAACCAGGCGGCGGTTTCTGCGAGGCCATCCTCGAGCGCGATCCGGGGTCGCCAGCCTAGCCGTTCGGCGATCAGCCGGCAGTCGAGAGCCGACGTGCGCTGATCTCCTGGTCTGGGAGGTCCGTGCACCTCGGGTCGCGAGATCCCGATCCGCTCGGCGAGCATGAAGAAGATCTGGTTGACGTCGACCTGACGCCCCGTCCCCACGTTGAAGTGCCCGATGACGTCGGAGTCGAGGGCGAGCAGGTTCGCCTGCACGACGTCTGCAACGTGCACCAGGTCACGGGTCTGCCTTCCGTCGCCGTTGATGACCGGCTGCTGGTTGGCGAGAAGCTTGAGGCAGAAGATCGCGACCACGCCGGCCTCGCCGTGCGGGTCCTGGCGGGGGCCGTACACGTTGGCATATCGAAGCGCGACGTATGGGAGGCCGTGCTGAACGCGGTAGCAGTGCAGGTAGTGCTCGAAGCTGAGCTTTGCCACCCCATATGGCGACACGGGCCGCGCCGGGTAGGTCTCGGGCGTCGGAAGTATGTCGGCGTCGCCGTAGAGGGCGCCACCGGTCGACGCGAAGAGGAAGCGGGCACGCACCTCGCGGGCAGCCTCGAGCAGATTCAGGCCGCCGACCAGGTTGACGCTCGCGTCGAAGAGCGGCTCGCGCACCGAACGGCTGACGCTCATCTGTGCGGCGTGGTGACAGACCACGTCAGGTCTCCACTCGCGAACCGCTGCGGCGGCCTGAGGCGTCCGGATGTCGACGTTGCGGAACTCAGCGGCCTCGTTGACGTACTCGCGTGCGCCGGTCGACAGGTCGTCCAGCGCGAGTACCTGGTCTCCACGCTCCACCAGCGCGTCCAAGACGTGCGAGCCTATAAAGCCGGCACCTCCTGTCACCAGCACCTTCACGGGCGAGCAGTGTAGACCGACGCTTCAGGGAGCTGTCACCGATCGATGGCCATGCCAACCCGCGTTCAGACGCCCGAGACCCTTCGCGACGATTTCGACCGGCTGGCGCTGCTGCCGGACGGGTGGAACCACAACCGCCATTACCACCGCTGGCTCTTGCGCCATGTGCCGGCCGGCTGCGAGGACGGACTCGATGCAGGGTGCGGCACCGGCGAGTTCGCGCGGCAGCTGGCGCTTCGCTGCAAGCGAGTGCTTGGTATCGACCTCTCTCCAGGGATGATCGATCGGGCTCGCCGCCGCAGCGCCGGCCGGCAGGCCCTGGAGTTCCAGGTGGCAGACTTGATGGACGAATCGTCGGCTGCCCGGTTCGACTGCATCGCCACCATCGCGACGCTCCACCACCTACCTCTGGAGCCGGCGCTGGCGCGCCTGGCTGGTGCCCTCCGCTCAGGCGGAGTGCTCCTCGTGCTCGACGTGGCGGCCAGCCGCAACGCCATCGAGCGCCTCTGGGCCGCTCGAGCAATGCCGGTCGCGATAGCGCTCCGCCTGTGGCACACCCGCCGCCTGCGACCGGCCCGGGCCGAGCGCCAGGCCTGGGATGCGCACGGCCGTACCGATCGCTACTCAACTCCGGCCGAGGTCCGCGCCGCATGCGCGCGGGTGCTGCCGGGGGCACGGGTGCGGCGCCACCTGCTGTGGCGCTACTCGATCGTCTGGAACAAGCCGTAGTCGTCGCGCCGGCGTCCCAGCTTGGTGTCGAGCCGATGCAGCCTCCATTCCAGGTCGGTTCGGTAGGGGCTCTCTGGCGGCAGGCCGACCAGCGCCTCCCCGACCACCAGACGGGCCGTGGCGAGATCTCCGAGCGACCACTCGAGCAGACGGGCACGAGCGATCGCCACCTGCGGCAGAGCCGGCATCCGTTCGTGCAGCGCCGACAGCACGCGCTCAGCAGCCGTCGGGCGGCGGCGCCGGGTCAGGAAGCGCGCCAGCAGCAGCCCAGCGAGCGCCGAGGCCGGCCCGTCCGCCAGCTCAGCCGCGTTGCGGAGCGCTCGCCAGCCGTCGGCACGGCGGCGGGTGCGCAGCAGGTAGCGGCCGAGCGCCAGCCAGTCCGAGCCGTCCATCAGCGGATCGGCACCCTCCAGGCGACGCAGCAAGCGGGCGTGCAGGTAGTAGAGGCTGACGGCGTCCTGGCGGTTGTGCTCCAGAGCCATGGGCAGCATCGGGCTCCAGCCGTGCTGGAGGTAGGCGAAGTAGCTCTGCGGAACCAGCGCCCCGGCCACGTCCCGCTCCCGCTCGAAGCCCAGCAGGTGCTCCTCGACCAGGCGCAGAGTACAGTGCTCGAGCCGCTGCCTGAGCAACGAGCGGGTCAGCGTCAACAGGTCAAGGTGGGCAGGGTGCTCCAGCTCGCCCGGCATTCGCGCCATCACCCAGCGGGTGCGGAGCAGCGGCAGGTCGAAGCGGCTCCCGTTGTAGGTGGCCAGGCCCTCGGTCCGATGCAGCTCCTCCTGGAGCAGCGCCAGGAGGGCAGCCTCGCCGCCCGGGTCGGCGAGAAAGAGCTGCGTCAGCTCCAGGCCGGCGGGTATCGGATGGCATATGGCAACCGCGAAGACCTGGGTGCCGCTGCCCCCTGATAGCCCAGTCGTCTCGGTGTCGAGGTAGGTGTGCGTTACCTCGGGCTGCGGGCCGGGCAGGCGGCCAGGCGCCAGGACGTCCGCGTAGCGCCAGGCCGTTCCGCAGGACGTCTCGACCGCCTCGAAGCCGGGCGGCATGATGTGCTGGACGGGCGGCCGGCGCTTGAGGTGGCGTCCGTCACCCTCGCCCGGCCCGCGCGCCGTCAGACGGGCAAGGCGGTCGCGGAGAGCAGCCTGAGACACGCTTCCTTGGCTCCCTCGGTGCCGCTCAGCGGGCCGATGCAGGAGGGGCAGCCCGCCAGACACGGGCACCCACGCACCAGCTCTGCGGCGTCGGCGAGCAGCGACGTGTGCAGTCCGTAAAGCCTCCGGGCGTACCCCACTCCGCCCGGGTAGACCTCGTAGATGGTCACCGTAGGCTTGCGCGTGGAGGTGGAGCGAACCTCACCCAGGGCGCCGAGGTCGCGCGGGTCGCACATGAGATGCAGGCTCGCCACCGTGCGCATGGCGTGGGCCATGCCCTGCAGCCCGGCCTCGAGCTGCTCACGGCCGAGCGCGACCCACAGCTCCGGATCGACCGTGGTCCAGTAGGCCGTCGTGTGGAGTGTGTGCTCAGGGAGGTGAATCGGTCCCGAGCCCACGTTCTCATGCGTGTGGAAGCGAATCTTCTTGAACATGGTGGCCAGGGCCGTCAGCTTTACTTCGCCGTGCGCCCGGTCGAGCTCCGGCATTGGCTCGTGCTCGAAGGTGTCGAGAACGGTGACGCTCACACCGAGCAGCGCGTCCGTGTAGTAGTCGACGTCTACCGGCCGCACGTACGCCTTCTTCTCGTTCCAGTCCAGACGATCGACGTGGTACTGCGCGCCGTCCTGCAGATAGATCGCGTCGTCGTGGAGCATGACCTGGGCCGTGAACTGGTCCATCTCGCCGACGACTTCTGGTCGGGCCGGCGAAGTGTCCACGATGACCACGTTGTCTGCCGCGATGGTCCGCAGCGAGACGCCCTCGGCCGGAAACGCATCCTTTGACCAGAACCAGCGGCCGCCTGTATGGCTTGCCACCCCGTCCTCTTCGAACAGTTGCAGCAGCTCGGTGACGTCGGCCCGGCCGAACTGCTCCGCGTCTAGGAATGGCAGCTCGAAGAGGCCGGCCTGCAGGTGTCCCGCCAGGACCAGCAGATTGTCCGGATCGACCAGACCCGCCTCTGGGCTGGCGCCCAGAAAGTACTCGGGGTGGCGGACGATGAACTGGTCGAGCGGTGCGCTCGAGGCCACGAAGACCGCGATGGAGCCGGTTCGCCGGCCGGCCCGCCCCAGCTGCTGCCATGTGGATGCGATGGTCCCCGGGTAACCGACGATGACCGCCGCCTGCAGGGAGCCGATGTCGATGCCCAGCTCCAGGGCGTTGGTGCTGACGACGCCGTGAACGTCACCCGAGCGCAGGCCGGCCTCGATCTCGCGCCGGCGGAGAGGCAGGTAGCCGGAGCGGTAGCCGCGGACCCTCCGGCGCGACTCGAGGCTGGGAAGCAGCGACTCCTGGAGATAGCTGAGCATGACCTCGACCTGGAGCCGGGAGCGGCAGAAGACGATAGTCTGGACGCCCGCGCGGATCCACGGTGCTGCGATGCGCTTGCCCTCGAGCAGGGAGCTGCGCCGGATGCCAAGGTTGCGATTCACCAGCGGCGGGTTGTAGAACACGAGCCTGCGCTCTCCGCGGGGCGCGCCGCTGCGGTCCACCAGAGCCACGTGGTCCTCCTCCAGGAGGCGCCTGGCCAGCTCGTCGGGGTTGGCGATCGTAGCGGAGGCGCAGATGAACCGCGGGTCCGAGCCGTAGAAGGAGCAGATCCGCCTGAGCCGGCGAATCACGTTGGCGACCTGGCTTCCGAACACGCCGCGGTAGGTGTGAAGCTCGTCCAGGACGACGTGCTCCAGGCTGGAGAACAGCTTGCGCCAGCGCGTGTGATGAGGCAGGACCCCCGTGTGGAGCATGTCCGGGTTGGTCAGCACGATGTGGCCGCCCTCGCGGATGGCGCTTCGCTGCCCGGGTGGCGTGTCACCGTCGTACGTGCTGACCTTGATGTCCAGGGGCAAGGGCCGGACCAGTGCACCCAGCTCGGCCAGCTGGTCCTGGGTCAGCGCTTTGGTTGGAAAGACATAGAGTGCGCGGCTGCTCGGGTGTTCGAGCAGCCGCTGCAGGATTGGGAGGTTGTAACAGAGCGTCTTGCCGCTGGCGGTGGGGGTGACGACCACCAGGTGGCGGCCGGCACGGACGTGGTCGTAGGCCGCGGCCTGGTGCGTGTAGAGACGGTCGATGCCGCGTCCCGCCAGGGCTTCGGCAAGCTCAGGGCGCAGATCGGGGGGAAGGCGCGCAAACTCGGCCGCGCGGGCCGGGATGACGTGATCCAGGGTCACGTCGCCGGGAAGCTGAGCGGTGTCGAGTGGTGGGACGAAGGCCATGACGATTGCCACCCTGGACTTTAGCCGAACAGGTGTTCCCGGTCAAGGCCGGTTAGTACGTATCGCGGGCCGGACGCCGGGTCCTTCGATCAGCCGCGACCGTACGCCATCTCCTCCAGCCTGCGGATCCGCTCTTCCAGTGGCGGGTGCGTCGAGAACAGGCCGGCCAGCGACTGGCCCGACAGCGGGTTGACCAGGTACAGATGGGCGAACGCCGGCTGCGCCGTCTGCGATGGCACGACCTGGGTCGCCCGCTGCAGCTTGCGCAAGGCGTTGGCCAATGCATGCGGATCGTGGCTGACCTCAGCACCGGTGTGGTCGGCCTCGTACTCGCGCGAGCGCGAGATCGCGAGCTGGATCAGCAGCGCCGCCAGCGGTCCCAGGATCACGAACAGAAGGACGCCGATGATGCCCAGCGGGTTCTGGTCCTCCTCGTCGCGACCACCGCCGAAGAACAACCCAAACTGGCCGATCTGGGCCAGCAGCGTGATCGCGCCCGCAAGGACCGCGACGACCGAGCTGATCAGGATGTCGCGGTTGCGGACGTGGGCGAACTCGTGGGCCAGCACCCCGTAGACCTCTTCCTGGTCCAGGATCTGCAGCAGACCCTGATTGACACAGATGGAGGCGTGGTGCGGGTTGCGGCCGGTCGCGAACGCGTTAGGGCTGGGGTCCGGGCTTACGTACACACGCGGCTTCGGCACGTTGTATTGGGCCGCCAGCCGGTCGGCAAGCGCGTGCAGCATCGGCGCCTCCTGGGGCGACACTTCCTGCGCCTGCGCAGCTCTCAGCGCCAGCCGGTCGCCAAAAAAGTAGGCGGCACCGTTCATCACGAGTCCCAGCAGGAGCCCGATCACCAGGCCGCCGCGGCCGAACAGCAAGCCGCCGCCAAACACCAGGATCACCGTGAGCAACGTCATCAGAAAGAAGGTCTTGACCCAGTTCATCTCTTCACCGTCGATATATTTCCCATGACGCCAGCCAGTCAGTCATCGCCTGCCGATGGCTGGTGAACACGAGCTCAGGAACGCTGTCGCGCGGGAATGCGCACACCTCAAGCATCTCGGTGCCCGCCGTGGGCACCTCGCCGGGCCGCAGCCGCGCCCGATACCCGATCCCGACCATGCTCGGCGCCCCACGCTTGCGAATGTGGTAGACGCCAAGCAGCCCGGTGATCTCCACCTCCGCCGCGATCTCTTCGCGGCACTCGCGGACGGCTGAGTCGGCCGGATGCTCGTCGTCGTTGACGTACCCTCCGGGCAGACACCAGAGGCCGTAGCCGGGCTCGATCGCTCTGCGGCCGACCACGACCTGCCGCTGGGCGTTCTCGACGACGACCAGAGTCACCACCTTGGGGTCATGCCAGAGCACGTATCCGCACTCGGCGCAACCTTCCACTTCGCGGCCCTCGAGCGTTCGTGGCTGAAGTGAGGTACCGCAGTTCACGCAGTAGTGACTCACAGAATTGATGGTAGGCATATAGCGACGCGTATACTCGCTAGCTCAAGCAGATAACGGAGAGCGTCCTGGAACTCGTTTATTTCGAAGACTTGCCGCTCGGCGGCGAGTGGACCACACGGCGAAGAACAATCACGCAGGCAGACCTGATCGCCTTTGTCGGCCTTTCGGGTGATTACAACCCTCTATACACGGACGTCGAGCACGCTCGAGGTGGCCCCTATGGGGAGCCGGTCGTGCCGGGCACCCTGGTGGCCGCGGTGACCACCGGACTCGGGGCAATCGATGTGCCGGTGCCTGCAACCGTGGGCATGGTCGGGATGACCTGGCGCTTCCTGCGCCCCGTGCGTCCTGGAGACACGATCGGCGCACGATGGCGTCTGAACCGGAAGCGGCCGGTGGACAACCCCCAGTGGGGCCTCGCCGTCTGGCAGATCGAGGTCGAGAACCAACGCGGCGAGACCGTTGCCACCGGCGAGCTAACCCGACTGGTCAGCCGGCGCGAGCAGCCGGCGGAACCTGCGCGACCCGCCAAGAACCGCCGACGGCGCCGGCGGGCGGCGGCCGA
Source organism: Candidatus Dormiibacterota bacterium (assembly GCA_035259145.1). Lineage (GTDB taxonomy): Bacteria > Chloroflexota > Dormibacteria > Dormibacterales > Dormibacteraceae > CF-161. Next base: position 25,490 of record DATFWQ010000333.1, read on the forward strand.
GACGGTCGCCAACCACGAGCTGCCGCCCAAGCCGACGCCCGGCCCGCTGGTGGAGCCGGTGATCAAGCCGGCCCCCGACATTCCCGAACTGCGGCCTGTGGCGGATCCCCAGGTCGAGCAGTCCAACGGGACTCCTTCTCGTCGCCGGCGACGATCGAGCAGGCCCAAGCAGGAGGTCCCGGCCGAGCAGGCGGTCGCAGAACCGGCCGCGGCACCGGCGGAGCACCTCCCGGAAGCGTACCCGGTCCCACCGATCGAGCCGCAGCAGCCCTGGAGCGTCGAGCCGACCAAGCCGGTCCCGCCTGCCGCACCGGCCCCCGCTGCTGCCACACCCTCCCCGCGGCGCCGCCGCCGGAGGGGGGCTCCCCCAACGCGCGACCCGGGGGAGCTGCCGCCGCCACCGGAACCACAGGTTGAGCCGCCGGTGCATCAGGTGGTGCAGGCCGAGACGGGTGCGCCCGGTGCGCCCCCGCGGCGCCGCCGTCGCCCACGCTCGAACGCAGGGCAGGTGGAGCTGGCGCTGCGCGAACCGGAGCCGTCAGCCGGAGCGGCTGAGACAGGGAATCAACCGGAACCGGGCCCAACGCACGATGTAGAGGCGCAACCGCTCGACAGCGGAGGCTCAGACGGTGGACTGTCCGCCGTCCTGCGCCGCCTGCGCGGCAGCGTCTAGCTGCAGCTCCTCCAGGAAGGCGATCACCTTCCGCGTGAGCTGGCTGGGTGTCGAGGCGCCGCTGGTAACCCCGACCCGCTGGACGCCCTCGAACCAGCTGGGGTCGATCTCGTCCAGGCTGTCCACCAGCCGGGCCGGCTTCCCCGCCAGGTTGCGCACGACCTCGACCAGCCGGTTCGAGTTCGACGATCGTGGGCTGCCGACCACGATGACCATGTCGACCTCCCTGGCCGCGGCCACCGCCGCCTCCTGCCGCTCCTGGGTCGCAAGGCAGATCTCGTTGTGGACCTCAGCGGTCGGGTAGCGCCCCTTCACCGCGTCGATCAGCTCCTCGGTGTCCCACATCGACAGCGTCGTCTGACACGTGACCGCGACCCGCTCGCCCGCGATGTCCAGGCGCTCCACATCCGCCAGATCCTGAACCAGGTGCACCCTACCGGGCGCCTCGCCCAGGACACCCTCGGGCTCGGGATGCCCTTTGCGGCCGATGTAGACCACGTCGTACCCACGAGCGGCCAGATCCTTTACCAGGTCGTGGGTCCGTACCACGTCGGAACACGTGGCGTCCACTGCGCTCAGCCCCATCTCGGCGGCCCGCTGCTTGACCTGTGGAGAGACCCCGTGCGCCGTGAAGATGACGGTGCCGCCGCTGATCTGCTCGAGGCCCGCGAGCCGGTTCGGCGGGTCGACCAGCCGAATCCCCTGCTCCTGGAGCTCGTCGGTGACGTGGGTGTTGTGGACGAGCTGACCAAGCATGTGCACCGGGCCGTCTGTCGACTCACGCACCCGCTTGGCGATCCGGAACGCGTCTACCACGCCGTGGCAGTAGCCACGCGGCGTGATCCTTACGACCTCCATCCGCACGAGCCTACAACTCGCATGCGGTTGCCTGCTTGCGGGGGCCGTTAAAAGGCCGAGAGATCGAGTGACCCTTGAGCGGTAACCTACCGGGGTGCGTCCTCTGAGCAATCAGTCCGGCGGCGGCGGTGTTCGCCTGCTGGTCATCATCTTGTTGCTGGCTCTGGCTGGCTACGTGGCGTGGAACTTCGTCTACGCGGGCTCGTCGGGTCTTCGGGTCACATCCTCCCAGGGGGCAGCCGACAGCGGGCGCCAGAAGGCGCTGGCCTTCGCCGACGCACAGGCCCAGGCCCAACGAACGGGCCGGCCGGTCCGCGTCATCGAGTCGTTCACAGATGCCGAGCTCAGCTCGCTGGCCAACGAGGCGGCTCTGCAGGAGGGCCTGCCGTTCGACCAGATCAGCCTGCACTCCACAAGCCAGGGCACCGTAAGGGGGCAGGCGCAGGCGCACGTGGCCGGCACAAGCGTGCCCGTCACGCTGGAGGGGTCACCGGTGGTCACAGACAACCGGGTGGCCCTCAACGTGACGAGCACGCACGTGGGTACGATCCCGCTGCCGGGGCCCATCAGCGACCAGGTCGCGCAGGCCGTCCGGCGTCCGCTTCAGCTCGGGGCGCCAATCACCGGGTTTCAGAACCTGCAGGTCAGTGCGAGCGAGGGCCAGCTGACCGTCAGCGGGGTCGCCCTGCCCGCCTGATCCCGGTTGGGCCCGCGAGTTCTGGCCTGGCGTCAGGGTGGCCCAGTTTGACGAGCATTCAGACCCCGGCGAAGAGACTTGTCTCCGGCCGCTCGCCGTCGAGTGAACCTCGCGCCAGGACGAAGCGCTCGGTGCCGAACGCCGCGACGTAGATCTGTTCCTGCATGGTTTGCAAGGGGCTGTTCGGGTCGTTCTGGCTGACGTGAGCCGCGAATGCGGCCCGCTTACGGTCGACCAGGTCACGGACGTCCACCACCGTCGTGATCTCCTCGTCTGGTATCCCCACGATCCTGATCCCACCCTCGGACATCTCGATGCCGGCTTCGCGGGCGCGCGCGGTCCACTGTTCCATCACACCACGCGGAATGGCGCTCAGGTAGAACTTTGCCGGCCGCCAGCCCTCTCGCTCCAGAAGGTCGAGCGCGGCAACCGTCGTGTGATGAGCCTTGATGTGGTCTGGGTGGCCGTAGATGCCGTCGGGCGTGTAGGTCACGACCACTTCGGGGCGCTCCTCTTTGAGGAACGCGGCCAGCCGGCCGGCGGCCTCGTGAAGCGGCGCCATGTGGAAAGACCGCGGGTCCTGGTTGCTGGGTTCGCCCGCCATGCCTGAGTCGCGGTAGCCCAGGAACTCCAGCCGGTCGACGCCAAGGATCTCACATGAGCGGCGCAGCTCCTGGGTGCGGACCTCGCCAAGGCGCGGACGGACTGAAGCCTCGTCCATGTTGTGGATCTCGCCTTCCTCCCCTCGTGTGCCTGTCACGAGCACCACACGGTGGCCGTCCAGGTGAGCGCGAAGCATGACGCCCCCGGTCGATATGGACTCGTCGTCGGGGTGGGCGTGAACCAGGAAGAGTGTTGCCATTACCGGAACAACTCCTCCACGAGATGGGCTATGCCGCCGCTCCCCGGCTTGCCGACGGTGCGTCCGCCAGCCGCGGCCACCACCTCGGGCTGCGCCCCTTCGACCGCGTAGCCGCGGCCGGCCCACTCGATCATGGGGATGTCGTTGCGGCCATCGCCGACTGCCACCGTCTGCTCCTCCGGGACACCGAACCGCCGGCACAGCCAGGACAGTGCCTGGCGCTTGTCGGCGTCGGGGTTGGTGATCTCGATGTAGCTCGGCAGCGATGTCGCGACGTAGAGCCGGCCCTCCCAGCGCCGGCGAACCTCAGGCAGGGTGCGCTCGACGGCGTCGCTTGGCGCCACGATCACCAGCTTGGGGGTGGTCGCGGTCATAGCCTGGTCCAGGTCGCCGACCACGTGCACCTGCATGCCGGCGTGTCTCGCGTACTGTTCTGCCTCGGGGCGGTCACGCTCGACGATCAGCTCGTCGTCCCGGTACGCCTGCACGTGCAGGTCACGCCCACGGCAGAAGCGGACTACCTCCATCGCCAGGTCGTGTGGCACGCCATGGTCGAGCAGCACCTCTCCTTCGGGTGTCCGCACCTGGGCGCCCTGGTAGCAGACCAGCGGCGATCGTATGCCCAGCTTCAGGACCCAGGGCAGTGCGCCGGGGAAGGGACGTCCGGTGCAGGCCACCACGCGAACGCCGGCTGCCTCGGCAAAGTGGACCGCCTCGACGTCGCGGGGATCCAGCTGGAGGTCCACGCTGAGCAGCGTGCCGTCCAGGTCGACGGCAAGCAGCCGGTATCCGGGGTCAGCCGGCAACGCGGTCGAGAACCTCGGGGTTGAGCAGGTTCGGCGGCCTCTCGCCGGCAAGACCGGCCAGCAGGTTGCGCACAGCCAGGACGGACATCTCCGATCGCGTGCGCACTGAGCCGCTGGCGATGTGCGGCGCCAGGACGACGTTGTCCAGCCCGAGCAGGCCGGGATGGACGTCGGGCTCCCGTTCGAATACGTCGAGGCCGGCAGCGAAAATCACCTTTCGCTGGAGCGCATCGGCCAGCGCGGCCTCGTTCACGACCGGGCCGCGTGAGGTGTTGACCAGCACCGCGGTCGGCTTCATCTGAGCCAGCTGCTCGGGACCGATCAGGTGCCGGGTCTGCTCCGTGAGCGGCACGTGAAGGCTGACGAAGTCTGCCTCGCGCAACAGGGTGGGTAGACCCACTCGGGTGGCATTCAGCTGGCGCTCGATCTCGGGGGCCAGGGGCACTTCGTCCGTGTAGATGATCCGCATGTCGAAGGCCCTGGCCCTGCGGGCGACGGCTCCTCCGATGCGTCCCACCCCGATCAGGCCCAGCGTGGCGCCCCGGACGTCCTGGCCCAGGAGCATGTCTATCGCCCAGCCGCCGAAGCGCCCCGCCCTCACGAAGCGATCACCCTCGGGGAGGCGGCGGGCCGCAGCCATCATCAGCGCGAATGCGAAGTCGGCAGTGGTGTCAGTCAGCACGCCCGGTGTGTTGGTGGCCATCACGCCGTGGCGTGTGGCGGCATCGAGGTCGATGTTGTCGAAGCCGACTGCGACGTTGGAGACGATCTTGAGCCCGGGGGTGGCGAGAACTGTACCGCGGAGCGGGTCCATGACCTGGCTGAGAACGCCCTGGCATCCGTGAGCCTCGACCGCGCCACGGATGGCCTCTTCGGTCAGCGGGCCCTCCCCGGGGTACTCGACCACTTCGATCGGCGCCTCGGTCAGCAGCGCCGGGCCCGGATCGAGGATGTGGTGCATCACAAGCACCTTCGACCGCGCCGGGGCGCTCACGGATTCAGCCCAAGGTCCGCCGCGATCGGAACCAGTGCGTCGCGCACGATCTCGACGTGCGTGTCGAAGGGCACGCCCAGCGCCTCGGCGCTGGCGGTCAGCTGCTCGCGGTGGACGCCGCGCGCGAAGGCCTTGTCCTTCATCTTCCTTCGCACTGTCCGCGCATCGACAGCCGACAGCGAGCGGTCGGGCTTGACCAGGGCGCACGCGATGATGAAGCCGCACATCTCGTCCACGGCGTAGAGGGCCTTGCGGATCGGCGTGTCACGGGGAACATCCAGGTACTCGGCGTGGGATGCGATGTCGCGCAGGGCGTCCTCTGGCCAGCCCCGCTCACGGAGCATCGCGATGCCGCGGTTGGGGTGCTGCTCAGGCGTCGGGCCGCTCTCGTAGTCCCAGTCGTGAATGAGGCCGAGCACGCCCCAGCGCTCCTCGTCCTCGCCGAAGCGGCGGGCGTAAGCTCGCATGGCTGCCTCGACACTGCGCATGTGGCGGCGCAGGTTCTCGCTCTGCGTCATCTCGGTGACCAGGGCCCAGGCTTCATCGCGCTTCGGCGCGTCAGCTTGCACGCTCAAGACATCACCTCCAGTAGCGCTTCCAGCAGGCTTTCGTGCTGCTCGCGGGTGCCGATCGAGACGCGGAACCATCCTGCGATCGGTGGACGTTCGTAGTGGCGGACCAGGACCTTGCGGTCCTTCAGGCCCTGGGCCACGGTCTGCGCGTCGTGGCCGGTGGGTGGGCGCACGAGGACGAAGTTGGCCGCCGAGGGCAGCAGGTCGAAGCCGCGCTTGTGCAGCTGCTCAGACAGCCACGCGCGCTCCTCGGTCACGAACCGTACCAGCCGGCGGTGGTAGTCGCGATCATCGATCGCCGCGACGGCGGCGACGATGGCCAGACGGTCCAGGTTGTAGGAGTCTTTGACCGTGTCGAGCGCGGCGATCAGGCCAGGTGGTCCGACGGCGTAGCCGATCCGCATCCCGGCCAGGGCGTAGGACTTCGAGAACGTCCGCGTGATCAGCAGCCTCTCATGACCTTCCTTGACGAGGCCGATGCAGTCTTGCGGCGCGAAGTCCACGTAAGCCTCGTCCAGCACGACGACGCCTGGCGAGCGGTCGACCAGCGCTCGGACGGTGGCTCGATCGGCCCAGGTGCCCGTCGGCGAGTTGGGATTGACAAGGAACTTGAGAGGAGCGTCATCTGCGGCGAAGGTGTCAGGCAGCTCCCAGCTCTGCGTCAGCGCGTGTGGCGCAGGCCGCACCTCGTGGATGGCGCACAGCGGCTCGAAGAGCGGATAGCTGGGATGGGGAAAGGCGACCCGGGTACCGGCGCCCGCGAAGGCGCGGAAGCACATCGCGATGACCTCATCGGCGCCGTTGCCCAGCGCGACCTGGGCCGGATCGATCCTGTGCAGTCGGGCGATCGCCTCTCGGGCTGGCCTGGCCATGGGCTCTGGGTAGAGACGTAGGTTCCCGTCGACGGCCTCACGCAAGGCGTCCAGCACCTTGGGAGAGGGCGGCCATGGCGACTCGTTGGTGTTGAGCTTGACCCACCCTTCGCCGTCAGGCGGCTGAAGGCCGGGCACATAGGGGTCGAAACCTCGCAGGGCGGACTTCAGGAGGCTCGTCTGCATTCCAGGAGGAAGCATTCCAGCGCGAGGCGAGGGCTCACATTCTGCTCGAGGTATCCCAGAGTGTCGTAAGAGCGCTCCAGGAGGCGCGCCCAGCACGCCTTGGCGGGAGATGGCTCGTGGGTCATGCGGCGGCGCAGGTGGAGCTGCCAGCTGCCGAGGGCGAAAAGAACGGGGTCCTCGGTGCCGCGGTCGGAGGAGCGCCACTGGAAGTTGGCGGCGTCCAGCTCGGCCGCCAGGGCCAGCGCGACGTCGGCAGGCGCGCCGAAGACCTCATCCAGTCGCTGAGCCCAGGCCCGATGGCGGGCGATGACCTCGCCGTCCGCAGCGGCGTTCACAGCCCAGCCCGGACGGCCGCGCGAGAGGTTGGCAAGTGCCTCGGCCCGCTCATCCGGAACGCCCCGGCCACGCAGGAGCCCAGCCACCTCGGGCAGGGGCACGGCGTGGAAGCCGACTCGCTGACAGCGAGAGACGACGGTTGGCAGCACTACAAAGGGCGAAACGCTGGGGGTGGTCAGGAGGATGACGCGGTTGGAGTGTGGCTCCTCGAGGGTCTTGAGCAGGATGCCCTGGATGGGATCGGCCATGCGCCCGACGTTGCTGATGACCGCGACGCGGCAGGATCCGATCGCCGGCTTGAGCGCCAGGAAGGCCTGGAGCGACTGAACGTGGTGTTCAGGCTGCTTGTCAGGCAAGAGCCGGATCTCATCAATGCGCAGGTTGTCCCGGCGGTCGTCCTCCCAGTAGTCGGGGTGGCGGCCCAACGGCACTTCACTCAGCAAGGCCGCCGCCAGGGCGCGGGCCACGGTCGTCTTGCCCAGCGAGGGCTCGCCTGTGAAGAGGTAGGCGTGCGACAGCCTCCGGGACGTGAGCTGGGTGGTCAGCAGGCGCCGCACTGCCGGATGGCCGGCGACGTCGCGAAATGGATCAGGGACCTCTGGCACGACCCGTCAAGGGTAGATGTTCATCGAGACGAGGCGGCCGACCAGCGCGGCCTGCGTCGTCGCACCACCCGATCAGAAGGGCAGCGCCAGCTGTCGCGCCGCTCTTGCCCGCGCCCCCGCGGCCGGCGGCGCACCGGTCTGAATGAGCCGAACTGCACGGTTCACTGCACCCACCTCGACGCCGTGCGCGGCTGCAACCTCGTCGCGCCGCCAGCGCGTACCGGAATGCGGCAGCACGGTGCACACGATCGCCGCGGCTACGACTCCAGGCGGCTGGCCCGCCAGCACGTCCCAGCCCTGGCTGCGCCACCAGACGCTGAGACAGCGCACGACGACGGGCAGCCCGAGGCGCTCAACGTCGACGTCCCAGAGGAGGCACGCTACCTCGTCCGGGAGAGGCCGGGGCCGAGGCGGGCGCCGCAGCCTTGCTTCCACGGCCGGCGGCAGCTGGTCGACCGGCACGATCAGGCGACGATCGGTACCCGACAGTGGCAGAACCTCATGCACCACCGCCTTGCCCGCGTCGGCAAGCCGCCAGCGGAGCGCATACCCAAATCGGGCGTCATCGGAAAGCAGGGTCCCCACGGTGACGGCCTCACCGTCCACTTTGGAACCCGCGAGCCAGGAGCCCACCTCGTCTGGCAGCCAGCGCGGCGAAGCGCCGACCGCATGCAGCGGTCCTGGGGGGCCGTAGAGGCGATACAGGACGCTGAGCGGCGAGTCCGTGGCCACCCGGCGCCACAGACGGCGCTCTACCACCCGCTCCCAGAACTCGAGCCCAAGCCGGTCGCCGACCGTCTCGATCACGGACTGGAGGCGGGCCAACCGGCCGGCCGCCTCGCCCTCGTCCCGAGGCTCACGCGCATTGCCGGGCGGCTGATCGCGTGACTTCGTCACGCGCCGTGGCGCCGGCTCCGAGGGCTGGGCCGGAGCGCCAGGCGGGGCCATGACTGGCGTCACCTCGACCAGCGGTGGCGTGATCGTCGTGGCCCGGGGCAGGCACTCCGAGCAGCCCAGCCGCTCCCTTCCCGCGACCAGTGGCGATGCGGCGGCGCAGTGCGGACAGCGTCCGGGCAGGAAGCGGCGCAGCGGCAGCGCCCATGTCAGCAGAAGCGGATAGGCACGCTGACCGCGGCGCACGGTGACAGGCAGCTCCAGGGCGGGTGCCAGGACGACGTGCAGCCGGAATGGCCGGATCTCGATACGAACCTTGAACCTGTCCTCGATCTCAAGCAGCCTGCGAGCGCGCTCGTTCTGCGTGGCCTCTGCCTGCGCGTCGTAGAGCTCCGACCGTTCGGTTGGAGCCGCATCGCGCCGTCGCGAGATGGCCTGAAGCACTTCCTCGTAGTAGGTGCCGGCGCGAGCCAGCTCGCCCTCCAGCGCAGCCTGGCCCTGTTGAGCCAGGCCCAGTGCTCGGAACTCGGCGCGTTCACGCAGCAGGCCGTGGACCCTGGCCAGCGCGTGCCTGAAGTCCGGTTTCAGGCAACGATGTGCGAGCGCTGATCGATCGTCGCCGGCAGACGGCCAGCTCTTCAGAGCTCGCAACAGCTGCTCTGACACCGGCATGGCGTCGTGAGCCCCGACCCACACCTCCTCCCACTCCTGAAACATCTGGTCGGCCGTGTACGTCACCAGCGCGCCGGCGTGCAGCAGCGGAAGGTGGACAGGGGCCGGCACGCCGCTGACGTCGATCCTGCCGTGATCGATGACGACCTGCTCGCGCGCCGCCTCCAGCACCTGCGCGCCGTCTGGCAGGGGGCCGGTCGGCCACGCCAGCACCAGATATCCGGCGTCCGTGCGATCAAGGACCGCGGCCGCCGTCTGCTCAAGGACCGGATGACCCTGGATGAGGAGCAGGGCCTGCTCTTCCTCAGCCACCTCGGGATCGGCGGTCACGACCACCTCCTCGGGGAGGTCGAGGTCCTTCTGGAGCTGCTCTGGCAGGACGACGATGGCCCTGTCCCCGTCCTCCTCGACCAGGCCTCCCGTCCGTCCCACGTAATCGAGCCAGAAACGAAGGCCGGGATCGTGGATCACTCGTGCACGATCCCTTCGCCGACGAGGCGGTCTGTGCGTTCGCGGCTCTCTCGATACGCAATCCGCGCCCGGGCCAGCTCGTCGCCGAGCGCCTCCAGACGCTCGACGAACTCGACCTCGTCGCGACTCTCGACGTGCGTTTGAAAGACGGCCGACTCGAAGTCGAAATCGTCCTCGATCCGGCCCAGAATCATGTCGAGCTCTCCCACCACGAGCTCGAACAGGTTGATCTTGCGCTCGAGCACCCCGAGGATCTTGTCTTCGATGGTCCCGATCGTGGCCAGGTTCGTCAGGAGGACCTCGTGGTCCTGGCCGATGCGGTGTATGCGGCCCAGCCGCTGCTCGATCTGCATCGGGTTCCACGGCAGATCGAAGTTCAGCATGACGTGACAGAACTGAAGGTTCCGACCCTCGCCCGCAGCCTCGGTGGTGAGGAGCACGGGAACCGCCTCGCGGAAGCTGCGCACGGCCGCCTCCTTGTCCCGCCGTGTGAGGCCGCCGTGATATACGGCCCCTGCCAGGCCCTCGCCCTCGACCGTGCGCGCGAGCGCGTCGAGCGTCTGCAGGAAGGCTGTGAAGACGACCACCTTCTCACCCGAACGGACGTGCCGCTTCAGGCGATCGAGCAGTATGACGCTCTTGGCTGTCGGGCCGACCCGCCGTGCTCGCTCGGCGAGATCGCCCCAGCCGGCCCGCTCGAGAGTGGGTATCGCCGCGGCGGGGCCTGAGCCTGCAAGCCTCTGGATCGCCCGGAGGGCTAGCAGCTCGCTCGGTGCGGCGGTACGCGCGCTTTCACGCACTCGCCTGGAGATCAGGCGGTAAAGCTCCGCTTCGTCAGGACCAGGGGCCACCCGAACGGTCTCTGCGAGACGCCGCGGCAGCATGAGCGCGACCTCGCTTCGGCGGTGGCGAACCATGACATCCCGCAGGCGGGCCTGGAGGTGCCGGATCTCTCTTACGTGCTCTGCGCTTGCTGACCTGTGCCGCGCCCGGAAGTCGGCCGCCGTGCCCAGATGGCCAGGCCGAACCAGGTTGACAAGCTGGAAGAGGTCATCGAGCCGGTTCTCGACCGGAGTGGCCGTGATCAGCAGCAGGTACCTCGCACGAAGCGACCTGGCCAGACGGCCGGAAGCGCTCCGCGCGTTCTTCAATCTGTGCGCCTCGTCGAAGACGATCAGGTCCCACGAAATCTTGGCGAGCTCCTCTCGGAGCGCACCACGCCGGGCCGTCGCCACCGACGCGATCACGATCGGCGCGTCCCACGGTCGCGCAGACTGGTTCCACGCCTGGCTGCCCTGGGCGAGCGCTGGAAGCCCGAATTTGCGGTCCAGCTCCTCCCACCACTGCTCCACCAGGCCTGCCGGCACGATGATCAGCGTCCGCTGAACCAGCCGGCGGAGGTACAGCTCGCTCAGCACCAGACCGGCCTCGATGGTCTTGCCCAGGCCCACCTCGTCTGCCAGGATGGCCCGTCCACGCATCCGGCCCAGCGCCGCCTCAGCCGCACGAAGCTGGTAGGCAAACGGTGTGAACCGGAGGCGTGGCAGCGAGATGAAGGCGTCGAAGCCGGGTTTGCTCCACACCCGTACCGCGCCGTCGACCAGCTGCGAGGCGGCCTCGCTTACGAGCTCCCCCTCTTTGAGCCGGTCGAGGAGCGGCGCAAACGCGCCAAGACCGTCCGGCAGCTCTTCGCGTGAATCCAGGAGCGCCAGCCACTCCGGCGAGCAGCGGACACCCGAGCCGTCGCGCACCAGCAGCCGCAGCCAGGAGGCGTCATAGCCGTTGGCTGCCGGCTGGGCAGGCTGAGCGGGCGAGCCTGGCCGAGACTTCAGCCGAGCGCGGTCTGGAGTCGGCACAGGCCTGACATCGTAGCGCTCGGGTCCCCGGGTGCGGGTCCCGTATTGGCGGGGTAGCCCGCCGCCCTATTTCCCGGTCGCCAGCGCGGGCGCGCCGGGCCGGGCCCGCTGCTCGCGCAACTCCCTCAGATACTGTTCGCTGGGCAGCAGAATCGCGATCAGGATCGTCACAGCCACCACTCCGACCTGCAGTCCGAGCGCCCCCTGGAGGCCGACTTTGTCGGCTATCGCCCCCGTCACCGGCACCCCGATCGCTGCGGTAACGAACGCAAGGCCCAGGACCAGGCCCGACGCCAGGCCGGCGCGGCCCGCCATCAGCTCCATCGCCATCATCAGGGTCAGCGGACCGGTGGATGCCGCCAGGAAGCCGACCAGCACAGCCCAGACGAAGCCAAGCGGTCCGGGCAGCAGCACGTACAGCGCCACCACCGGGATGCTCAGCAGCAGTGAGGCGGTGATCACCCTCTTGCGGCCGAAACGGTCTGCCAGTGCCCCGCATCCCACGGTGCCGAGCGCGCTGGACAGCACCAGTGTCGTCACCAGCGGGCCGTAGAACCACGGCTGAAAGCCGAGCTGGTGGTACCAGGTCGGCGTGAAGCCCTGCAGGGTGAAGACCGTCACGTTGCGGGACGCCATCACCGCAACGGTCGCAGTGATCGCTGCCAGCGGCACGGCCCGGCGCCAGGCAGGAGTCGGCGCGGCGGAGGAAGCCGATCGCGCGCCCTTCGTGCGCATCGCCACCAGCAGGTAGCCCGCGATCGCCGTGCCAGGCATCAGCATCAGCAGCGTGCCGTGTATACCGAAGACGCTGACCAGGACCACGCCGATCAGCGGTCCGGCCGCGACGCCGACCGTTCCGCCGGTGACGTAGATCGACATCGCGGTGTTGGCGCCCCGCTCGGGCAGCAGGCCACGCACTGTCAGGGCCCCAAAAGGGTGGAAGGCACCCGAGCCGAGGCCCGACAGCGCCGCGACCGCGACCAGGGCCGGGAAGGTGGGCACGAAGCCGACCGCCGAGAAGGTCGCCGCGGTCCATACCAGCGCCAGGCCCGTGAAGCGCGTGCCGTGGCGGTCGGCCAGGATGCCGAACAGCGGCTGCGACACCGACGCCATGCCGCTGTACGCCAGCGTCACCAGACCGACTGTTTCGAGGTTCAGCTGAAACCGGTTGATCAGCAGCGGGTACAGGACGGGCAGCAGGCCCACGTAGCTGTCAACGGTGAAGTGACCCAGCATCAAGGTGACCAGGCGGCGGTTGCGCAGGGGCTGAAGCAGGTCAGACACCGGCCGGCTCGCAGAAGGCCGCGGGCTCTCCCGGCGGGAGGTCGACCACCCTTTCGCGCGGACGGAGCCTTGCCCTGCCCTGGTCGAGCAGGGCGGCCAGAACCGCTGCCCCGAGCGCACCACCCAGATGCGGCCGCAACTCCGTCCAGTCGGGACACGCGATCGCGAACGCACGCCTCGAGCGGCGCGCCGTCTGCGTGTTCACGCCCATCCGTCCCAGGGCCGTCACACCATGTTCCGTCAGCCGCAGGTCACGACCTTCTCCCCACTCCAGCCAGCCCTCGTCCAGGAAGCGGTCGAGCAGCCCGACGCCCGCGACACCGGCCAGATGGTCGTAGCACGTCCGGGCTCGCCGAATGTCCGTGTGGCCGGCCGGCCCGTCACCGCTCGGCGGCTTTGCGCCGCCGCTGGCCACGCTGGCAGCGAGGGTGCGCAGGGTCGCCAGGGCCATGGCCGGAGCCTGGCCCCGCAGGGCGTAGACGTGGTGCCGGCCGCTGGTCTTGCACTCGACGATCCCGGCCTCACGCAGGAGAGCCAGGTGCGTGGAGATACGCGGCTGCTCCAGGTGCAGGCGGAAGGCCAGGTCGCTGACGGTCGCCTCACCCACGCCGAGAGCGTCGATCAGGCGCACGCAGGTCTCGTGGCCGAGCAGCCGCGCCAGC